>NZ_JBGGKR010000006.1:0-368332 GCF_041287235.1 Mycobacterium sp. pR1184
GCGATCGAAATTCTCATCCAATCTGGGGCAATGCAGGTCAGACTAGTAAATGTGCCCCAGATTCAATGAGAACGGACAGCAACGACCGACGCGGAGTTCCAGGGCGCCAAGCGCTCGGACGATCCGTTCGATTCCGGCAGATCGTCACTGACATCCCACGTCGCGGAGAGCCGCCCCACTCCTAGAGCAATTGCGCAGTGCAGACCGAGTTCCACCAACTGGTCCTCGCTGAAGTGCTTACGCAACTCGTCGTAGACCCCGTCGTCGATGGCGAGATGGTTGGTCGCGAACAACTCCGCGAAGCGCAGCGCCGATCGCTCGGCATCCGAAAGATTGTCCGCCTCGGCTGGTCGTTCCAGCGAGCAGACCGCGTCCTCGTCGAGCCCGTCGTCAATGGCGCTTTGGTAGCGCACCGCGATGCAGCTTCGGCACTGATTGAAGAACGCGATGCGCAGCCGCACCAATTCGAGAAGCCGGGGCGGCAAACTCCCGTTGCTGCGAAGCGCCGCGGTCAACGCGCCCAGCGCCTCGGCCGCCGCGGGCAGGCGACTCACGATGGATGCAACGCCCAGATTGATTCGATCCCCCTGACCGAGATCTTCGGTGGGCACCCCGGCAAAGGCTGCGGATGGCGCAATTCGTGTCACTTCATCGTCTCCTATGTGCACCTGTCTGGGCACCTGGAGTATCGCCATTTCAGCAGTTAGTGGCAATCACGACTCGGCAGGAATCCCGCAGGATCGCCAGCGCACGCAATACAGCTTGACGGGTGTTACATCTCGTTGGAGCATGCGCACAGCATCACGCCGACCGATGACAACTGACATGTTCCTCAACTCCATTGACAGGGTGTGCCAGGATGGAACTACGTCAGCTCGAGTACTTCATCGCTGTGGCAGACGAAATGAACTTTTCGCGCGCGGCGCAGCGGGTCCACGTCGTTCAGTCCGCTCTCTCGACGTCAGTCAGCAAGCTGGAGCGGGAACTGGGCGTAGAGCTGTTCAATCGGTCCAAGCAACAGATCAGACTGACGCCGGCGGGCGAGCTGTTTCGCGAGCATGCGCGCCGCATCGTCCACAGCGCCCGGCTCGCCAAGGACTCCATCAACGATTACCTCGGCGAGCTGTCCGGGACCGTCGAGGTGGGTTCACTCGTATCCTTTGGGGCGCTGGATGTCCCGCGGGTATTGGGGGAATTTCATCGCACGTATCCCCATGTGCAGATCATTCTGCGACTGAGCCCATCGGGTTCGATGCCGCATCTCTCCGCGATCGCCGACGGCACGCTCGACCTGGCCTTCGTTTCCGCTCCGGACCGCTTCCCGACGAGTATTGACATGCGGCTGCTGGCCGAGGAGCCGATGGTATTTGTTTGCAGGCCCGATCATCATTTAGCGCAGCGCGACCGCGTCGGCATCATTGAGCTTGCCCACGAGAACCTGATCGGTTTCCCCGCCGAATTCGGCCTGCGCCGCATCGTGGAGAACGCATTCACGGCTGCCGGCATTACGGCGCGCACCCGGTACGAAGCGGCGGTCAACTACGGCGTCGCATCCAGTTTGGTGCAACACGGATTGGGCACCATGTTCATGCCCGCCAGCGACGCCGGCCGCTTTCCAAACCTCCGGGCGGTGCCGCTGCAGCCAGGGCTGGTGTGGCCCATCTACCTCGCCATGAGCGGACCGAAGCGGGTCTCGCCGGCCGCCGCCAAACTGGCCGAGTTGATCCTGGCGTCGGCATCGAGGCCAGGACAGCAGTCGACAACCCAGTCGCCTTAGCCGACGGCTTCTTTCGCGCGTCGGTCACGCTGATCGAAGCGTCATCTCCAACTTTGATGGGTCGGATCAGAACCATTCATTGGACACGATGATCTTCGGTTGCTCTGATGAAGAGACACAACCGAGCTCAAAGATTACGAGGTTGATGATCATGTCGCTGTCCCCGCAAGGCCCCCAGCTCGATGATCTCGCAACACGATTCGAACGCGACGTCATTCCGCTGCGGGATCAGCTATTGCGTGCGGCACGCAGGTACACCCAAAGCCACGCCGACGCCGAAGACCTCGTACAGGAAACCATGATCAAGGCGTATATCGGATTCGGATCCTTCAGGGAAGGCACGAACCTACGCGCGTGGCTCTTCACGATCATGAACCACACGCGAATCAACCACTACCGCACCGCCAAACGTCGTCCAACCGAGTGGCTGGCCGGCGACATCAGCGACTTTCTGATTCCCGCGGGACCCCCACAGTCGACGGCGGGACGATTGTCGGCTGAGGCAGTAGTGCTTGATTCGATCGGTGATCCCGAGGTGCGCCAGGCACTTCAACAACTTCCAGAGTCACAGCAGCTGGCTGTTTATTATGCCGACGTCGAAGGCTTCCGATACAAGGAAATCGGTGAAATCCTGAACATACCCCTGGGTTCAGTCATGTCTCGCATCCACCGTGGGCGCAAGAACATGCGAAAGCTGCTGACGGACTTCGCGATTGAGCAGCGATACATCCGCAGAGGTGACGACGTGGTAGCCGCAGCCTAATAGCTGGTAGGAACGACGTGAAGCTGAGAGTCACACCGATGCGTTCACACCGCACAGGGCTTGTCGCTCTTATGCTGTTGCTGTCACTGTCTTTACCGCCCGCGCGCAGCACAGCGACGCCCGCGACCGGGGTGAATTCGGCGCAAATGAGCCAGTCGTCACAAGAAGGGCGCGATTTCATCGTGCGGGACATCACCATCGAGCCCGGCGGCAGTACCGGCTGGCACTGGCACGACGGCACCCTGGTCGGAGCGGTCAAACACGGCGCACTCACCCATTACGCCGCCGATTGCTCGATTGACGGCGTGTACAACGCGGGCGATCCAGTCGTCGAGCCCGCGGGTTCCGACCACGTGCACATCGGGCGGAACCTCGGCAGCACGCCGGTGCTCCTCGAAGTCATCTACATCATGCCGGTGGGAAAACCGCTTGCCGAGGATGCCCCGAATCCCGGTTGCCCGTTCGCTTGAGAGAACAACCGGCTAGCCGACGAAGGGCGCTCCGTCGAACCGGTCGCAGGTAGCAAACTCCGAGACCGGCCGGCGTCGCAACTTCGAAAGTTGCCGCACCGGCTTGCCTAACGGCACCAGTGCGGCAATGGCATACGAGTCGGGGATGCCGAGAAGATCTTTCGCCCGTGGTTCCTCGGCGACAACCATCGTTGTCAGCACTCCGCCAAATCCCTCATTGCGGGCGGCGAGCAACACGTTCCACACGAACGGGTACACGGAGGCACCGGGTACCACCGCGATGCGATCGAGATCCTGATCGGTCGCAGCGACGACGCCGAGATTCACCAGGAACATCAACACGACCGGCGCCTCGCGAAACGGCGCCGACATTTGTGCAGGCACCTGCGCCGCCTCGATCGCGGATTTATCTAAACTGGTCGGCTGCAACGGGTTCCATGGCGACTCGCCATTGGCGAGCTGGGCGGTATAGCGGCGGGCCGCGGTAAGTCCGAGATCGGCCAAAGCAGCCCGGGTTTCCTGGTCGCGCAGCACGATGACGCGCACCCCTTGCCGGTTGCCGCCGGTCGGTGCGAAGCGCGCGTTATCCAGGATGCGCTCGAGGACGTCATCGGGAAGCGGGTCGCCGGTGAATTCGCGCACTGCCGCGGTCGAACGCATAGCCTCGTACAACTCCATGCTCACCATCGTGCCGCAACCGGCGGCGGCGGTGTTCAGGCCGCGTCGTGGAAGATCAAACCCAGCGTGTAGCGCCAGCCGGAGCGGACGACGGACACACCATGGCGTACCGGGGCCGCCGACCATCCTCGGGTCGATCGCACCGGCCGTTCTCGGGTGGTGAAGACGTAGCCGTGTCCGCGCGGCAATGTTGTGGCTGTCCCCCGTGATTGCGCCCGGGCCCGTTGCTCGACGAGCAGGAATTCGCCCCCGGTGTGCGCGACGCCCGGCTCGTTGAGATTGATGACGACCTGCAACGGAAAGATGAGCTCTCCGTAGAGGTCTCGGTGCAGCGCATTCCAATCGCCCGGGCCGTACTTCAGCATCAGTGCCGTGGGCTTGGTCTGGCCGGCGCGGTAGCACGTGTCCAGCCATTCGTCGAGGGTGTCGGGCCACGGAGCCTGCCGCCCGAGCTTCGTCCACCAGTCCCGTGCGATCGGCAACAGTCGCGGGTAGAGCGCCTGTTTCAGATCTTCGATCGGACCTGGGTAGGGCTGTTTGAAATAGCGATATTCGCCTTGCCCGTAGCGGTGTCGGCCCATGTCGACGATTGCGCGGAAACGACTGTCGTCGGCGTACAAATCGATGACCGAGGCGCACTCGGCAGGCGTGAACAGCTCCGGGAGCAGTGCACCGCCGACGTCGTTCATATCGGCGGCGACCGCGTCCCAATCGGCGGCATCGACGCGGTTACGCCAGGTCGAGACCATCAGAACAGCTTGCCAGCCAACGTGGGTGCCGGCGCCTCCAGCTCCAACAGGAATCGCTTGCGCTTCAGGCCGCCCGCGTAACCCGTTAGCGCGCCGTCCTTTCCGACGACCCGATGGCACGGAACCACGATGCTCAGCGGATTGTGCCCGACCGCCTGGCCTACGTCATATGCGGTGGTGCCGTCGGCCAGTTCCGCGGCCAGCTCACCGTATGTCTTCGTCTGGCCGTACCCGATTCCGCCAAGCCGATCCCAGATTCGGCGCCGAAGGCGGTCACCCGGCAACGCGATCGGAAGGTTGAATCGGGTGCGCTCTCCGGCGAGATACTCATTCAGCTGCTCGGTGGTGCGACGAAGCAGGTCGTCGGCAGCCGATTCGACGCACTCGCCAAGGGCATCTGCGGCCGGCGGATGCCAATGATGCCGAAAGTACACACCTGTCAGGGCGTCGTCGTCAGCGACCAAGGTCAGCTCGCCCAACGGGCTTTCGATCATCGTGTGTCGCGCTGTCATCGTTGAACCTCCTTTGCCCGTAGACGATCATCGGTCCGGCGGCGTGAGATGGGATGCGAATTGATTTCTCACATTTCACGATCCGCCGACGTCTTCCCATCAGGAACAAGAGGAGATCACATGATCAGCCGTACCAACCGATGACATCACGGTGAATGCCAACCAGCAGGTGAAGATGCCGTTTGAGGCCGTCGTGGCGCAACACGGCGCGACAGTGTTGCGGGTGGTGCGCGCCGTGGTCGGCCACAGCGACGCCGACGATGCTTGGTCGGACACCTTCTTGGCCGCCTTGAAGGCCTACCCGCAACTGCCGGCCGAGGCCAATGTCGAGGCGTGGCTGGTCACCATCGCTCACCGCAAGGCCATCGACATCACTCGAGCGGCAGCAAAGCGGGCCATTCCGGTCGCCGCTACCCCCGACTCCCCCGCCGGGGAACGAGCCGATGGACACGATCTCGACCTGGATGCGGCCGTCGGTGCACTGCCGCCCAAGCAACGTCACGCCGTGGCCTACCACTATCTGGCGGGCCTGCCCTACGCCGAGATCGCAACGATCCTCGACAGCAGCGTTGACGCTGCCCGCCGGGCCGCAGCCGATGGCATCGCAACCCTGCGGCGCACCTATCCCCTGCTCGACACCACAAGGAATGAATATGGCCTCGACTGAACTCGCCCACCTCTACCCCGTCGATGCGAATCATCTGCGTCGCCTGCACACCCGACTAGAACGGGACGCCCAGTCCCAAGATATGCTCGACATCGCCTATCGCACAGTGGATTCCGCAGTCGGGCCGCTGCTGTTGGCCGCCACCCCACTCGGATTGGTCAGGGTAGCTTTCGCGAACGAAGACCGCGACGGCGTGCTGCTGACGCTGTCGGAGCGGATCAGTCCGCGGATGCTCGAGGCGCCGGCGCGGCTGGATCCGATCGTGCGACAGCTCGACGAATACTTCGCCGGCCGCCGGCACACCTTCGACGTCACGCTGGACTGGTCACTGTCGCACGGGTTTCGGCGCACGGTGCTAGAGCACCTCCACACCGACGTCAGCTACGGCGCCACGGCCAGCTATGCCACACTGGCGCGACTCGCCGGCTCTACCAACGCGGTGCGCGCGGTGGGCACCGCGTGCGCGACCAACCCGATCCCGATCGTGGTGCCGTGTCATCGGGTCATCCGATCCGACGGTGCCGTGGGCGCCTACCGCGGCGGACCCGTCGCCAAACGCCTGCTGCTCGACCTTGAGCACCGGGGATGACGACGGCAGGGCCGGCGCGCAACCGCGTCTCACCGTCGGGCGTGATCATCGCCGCTCCCGGCCGGGGCGCCTGGATGGGCAACCGCGGGCGACTGCACGAAGGCCACGCCAGCCGCGACGTCGTGCGCAACCATCAGCACAAGACCTGGATTACCTGTGTGCTGTCGTTCCGGGGCCGCCGCGTGGCGCAGTGGGCACCCGACCGCTACACGCCGCTGTTCTTCCTCGACGAGGCGGTCGCGCTGGCTGCCGGACATCGTCCGTGCGGTGAATGCCGCCACCACGCCTACCTGACCTATCGATCGTTATGGAACGAAACACATTCTGCGACAACGACTTACGCCACGAAAATGGACGCCCAGCTACACCGAGAACGGCGCGACAAGACCAGCCATCGCGCCTGTTGGATCGATCTGCCCGACGGCGCATTCGTGGTCACAGACTTCGGACCAGCCGTCGTCGTCGGCGGCCACCTCGCGGTCTGGGACCAAGACAACATCTACCGGGGCAAGTTACTTCGGCCTGCGAGCGGCCAGGCCACGGTGCTCACCCCGCCGTCCACGGTGGGAATCTTGCGCGCCGGATACCCCGTTCAGATTGATGACGCGGCCCGCTAGCCCCGCGTCGAACAGAATTCTCGCTGTGTATGGTCAAAGGGGCCTGCCGGCGTAAGGGAACAGAGAACACCCATGGCGAATGCCCTGCCTGAGGATGCCTTCACCGGACCACAAACCGTGGATCCCGATCTGCGTAAGGTGGCCCGCCTGCTGCCCCGGGGATACGCCCTGCATCGCGGGTACAAGGTTCAGCGAGCCATCATGGGTGTCCTGGGCAACGCCGGCCGGCTCCGCGATGTACCGGTGGTCGCGGTCAACGAACACGTCAAAGTCCGCCTGCATCGTCCGACTGGCCTCCCCGACCGGGCACCCGCGCTGCTGTGGATCCATGGCGGCGGCACCATCATGGGGACGCCTGTCCAGGATGACAAGTTCTGCCGCAAGCTTTCTCGTCTCACCGGTGTCGCGGTGGCTGCCGTCAAGTACCGCCTCGCACCCGAGCATCCGTACCCGGTACCGGTCGACGACTGCTATGCGGCACTGCTGTGGCTCGCCCGCCAGCGGTGGGTCGACCCCGAACGAATCGCCGTCGGCGGGGCAAGCGCCGGTGGGCATTTCGCGGCAGCACTGGCCCAACGCGCGCACGACCGCGGCGACGTCAAACTCGCCTACCAGATGCTGGTGTATCCCATGCTCGACGATCGCACCGGCGCAAATGGGGACGGCCGCAAACGGATTATGTGGACCGAAGGCGATAACCAACAGGCCTGGCGGTGGTACCTCGACGGAGCGGATCCGATCGTGGCGGCCCCGGGGCGTCGAACGGATCTTTCCGGGCTACCGCCGGCGTGGATCGGCGTCGGGACATTGGACCTCTTCTATCAGGAGTGCCTCGATTACGCGCGGCGGCTACGCGAGGCGGGCGTGCCCGTCCACGAGGAAATCGCCCCCGGCGCGTTTCACGCGTTCGACAACATCGTGGAAAAGGCGCCGATCTCGGCGAGATTCTTCGCCAGCCAGCGCGATCACCTCTGGGCCGCTTTGGCAGCCCCGGCGGAGGATCGGCCGGGCTGAGCGCTCCTCTTAAGGAGCAGTTGACTGCAAAATGTGCAGAACGTGCAACCATGGGGGGATGGCCAACCCGATGGGACTGCGTGAGCGGCGTCGCCGCGAAACCAGCGCAGACATCCGCAACGCCGCGGTGCGGCTGGCCCTCGAGCGCGGCTTCGACAAGGTGACTATCGAGGAAATCTGCGCCGAAGCCGGAATCTCGACGCGCACGTTCTTCAACTACTTCCCGAACAAAGAGTCGGCCATCGCCTACGGCCCATCGGACATTCCGGCCGAGCTGGTCGCGGATTTCGTCGCGGCCGGGCCCGCCCCGTACTCGGTGGTGCTGGCAGAGCTGATCACCCTGGCAGCGCACCATCTGCGCGATGTGCCGCCACTGCGCGAGCAGGCGGCCCATATGCTCGAACTCGCCAAAACCTCCCCGGCGGTGTTGGCCGCGTTCCTCGCGGACCTGGAGCGCTTTCAGCTTCAGCTGACCGACATCATCGTGCGCCGTCAGGACATGAAGCCGGACGACGAGATGGCCGCCCTGATTTCCGCACTTGCGCTGACCGCGGTACGTTCCGGCCTCGAAAAGTGGGCGAGTAGCGAGTCGGTGGATCCCGACGACACGCCGATGCCGTATGTCGAGCGGGCCGCTGCCCTGGTGAACAGCATCTTCACAGAGTGATCTGAAACACCGCCGAGAAATCTTGCATGATCTGCAAGATATGCAGATCATGTAGTATGCGCTGGTGGCGGAGTTCGGGGACGCTTCCGCGCAGCGAGGCACGCGGCGGTACCGGAGACGATCGCCGGCGCGCGTCGTCAGCTTCATCAGCACGCAACGATCGGGCGCCACGTCACGGCAGGGGCCGAACTCCGATGCCGAATCAAGCGGCTCGTGCGCTCGAGGGTCCGCGGGTTATGCGGGCGTTGGCCACACGATGGTGACGAGAAAAGGACTCACGTAGTTGTTGCTATCGAAGATTGTGCGCAACGCCTGGTTGCCGCTCTTGATCGTGGCGGTGGTGGTGGTCGGTGGCTTTGCCGTCGTCCGGGTCAAGTCCTTCTTCGGCGCCAACGACACCGGCGTCCTGACGAGCCCGCGGCTCGACGACTCCAAGCCGTTCAAGCCCAAGGTCGTCAAGTATGAGGTCTTCGGCTCGGCGAGCCACGCGAACGTGAATTACCTGGATCTGTCGGCCGACCCGCAGCGGATCGACGGTGCGCCGTTGCCCTGGACGATGGTCCTCAAGACCACCGCTCCGTCGGTCTTCCCAAACCTGTCGGCGCAAAGCGACGGTGACTACCTCGGGTGCCGCATCACCATCGATGACGAAATCAAGGACGAGAAGATAACTACCGGCGTGCACGCCCTGACCTTCTGCCTGGTGAAATCCGCATGAGTACCACGTTCAACGACGCCCGCACCGACGCGCTCCCCACCGCCGCAGAGCCGGTGCGGGAGAAGATCCCGCGCTTCATCCGGAAATTCGCCGTACTGATCATCCTGGGCTGGATCGCACTGATCGCGGTGCTCAGCACGATCGTCCCGGACCTGGACACGGTCGGGAAGATGCGCTCGGTCTCGATGGCCCCCGACGATGCACAATCGGTGGTCGCGACAAAGCGCATGGGCGCTGTGTTCAACGAATACAAGTCGAACAGCTCGGTCATGATCGTTCTCGAGGGGCAACAGCCGCTCGGCGCAGAGGCGCACGCTTACTACGACAAAATCGTCCAGAAGCTCGACGCCGACACCAAACACGTTGAGCACGTTCAGGACATGTGGAGTGACCCACTGACCGGGGCGGGTGCGCAGAGCAACGACGGCAAGGCCGCCTATGTCCAGGTCTATCTCGCCGGAAACCAGGGCGAGTCGCTGGCCAACGAGTCCGTCGAGTCGGTTCAGAACATCGTCAAAAGTGTGCCTGCGCCCAACGGGGTGAAGGCCTACGTCACCGGACCCGCCGCGCTTTCAGCCGACCAGCATGTGGCCGGTGACCGCAGCGTGCAAATCATCACGATGTGCACGTTCACCGTGATCATCGCGATGATGTTGCTGGTCTACCGGTCCATCGTCACGGTGTTGCTCACGCTGGTGATGGTGGTACTGGAACTGTCGGCCGCACGCGGAATGGTCGCATTCTTGGGCTATTACAACATCATTGGGCTGTCGACCTTCGCGACCAACCTGATCGTCACATTGGCGATCGCGGCCGCCACGGACTACGCGATCTTTCTGATCGGCCGATATCAGGAAGCCCGGGGTAAGGGCGATTCCCGCGAAGACGCCTATTACGACATGTTCCACGGCACCGCGCATGTGGTGCTCGGCTCGGGCCTGACGATCGCCGGCGCGACGTTCTGTCTGCACTTCACCAACCTGCCGTACTTCCAGACGCTGGGTATCCCGTTGGCCATCGGCATGGTGGTGGTGGTGCTGGCGGCCTTGACACTCGGGCCCGCGGTCATCACGCTGGCGACGCGTTTCGGCAAGACGCTCGAACCCAAACGCACGCAACGTATTCGGATGTGGCGCAAGATCGGCGCAGTTATCGTGCGGTGGCCTGGGCCGATCCTGGTGATGACGATCGGGATCGCACTCGTCGGCCTGCTGACACTGCCGGGGTACCGTACCAACTACAACGACCGCAACTATCTGCCCGACGATCTGCCGGCCAACGAGGGATATGCCGCCGCCGATCGGCACTTTTCGCATGCCCGCATGAATCCCGAAGTGCTGATGATCGAAAGCGACCACGATCTGCGCAACTCCGCCGACTTCTTGGTCATCGACAAGATCGCCAAGACGATCTTCCGGGTACCGGGAATTGGTCGCGTGCAAGCCATCACCAGGCCCGAGGGCACGCCGATCGAGCACACCTCGATCCCGTTCCAGATGAGCATGCAGGGCGTCACCCAGCAGATGAACCAGAAGTACCAAGAAGACCAGATGGCCGACATGCTCAAGCAGGCCGACATGATGCAGACGACGATCGACAGCATGACCAAGATGCAAAGCATCACCGTGCAGATGTCCAACGACATGCATCAGATGGTCAAGAAGATGCACGACATGACGATCGACATCAACGAATTACGCAACCACATGGCCGATTTCGAGGACTTCTTCCGGCCGATCCGCAGCTACCTCTACTGGGAAAAGCACTGCTTCGACATTCCGGTGTGCTGGTCACTGCGCTCGGTTTTCGACGGCCTCGACGGCATTGACACGATGACCGATGACATCGAGAGCCTGCTTCCGATCATGGATCATCTCGACACCTTGATGCCTCAGATGGTGGCGCTGATGCCGTCGATGATCGAGAACATGAAGGCCATGAAAACGACGATGCTGACTATGTATTCGACCCAGAAGGGTCTGCAGGATCAGCAGAATGAGGCCCAGAAGAACTCGAACGCGATGGGCAAGGCGTTCGACGCGTCCAAGAATGACGACTCGTTCTATCTGCCGCCGGAGATCTTCAACAACGCCGAGTTCAAAAAGGGCATGAAGAACTTCATCTCCCCCAACGGCCACGCCGTGCGGTTCATCATCAGCCACGATGGCGATCCGATGTCTCAAGAAGGCATTGCGCATATCGCGGCGATCAAGAAGGCTGCCTACGAAGCGCTCAAAGGCACGCCACTGGAGGGCTCCAAGATCTATCTCGGGGGCACCGCGGCGATTTACAAGGACCTCAGTGACGGCAACACCTACGACTTGCTGATCGCCGGAATCGCCTCGCTCTGCTTGATTTTCATCATCATGTTGATCATCACTCGAGGTGTGGTGGCCTCGGCGGTCATCGTCGGAACCGTCCTGCTTTCATTGGGCGCGTCGTTCGGGCTGTCGGTGCTGATCTGGCAACACATCATCGGCATCGAGCTGCACTGGATGGTATTGGCGATGTCGGTCATCATCCTGCTTGCCGTGGGCGCCGACTACAACTTGCTGTTGGTGGCGCGTTTCAAGGAAGAGATTCACGCCGGCCTGAACACCGGAATCATCCGGTCGATGGGCGGCACCGGTTCCGTGGTCACCTCGGCGGGGCTCGTCTTCGCCTTCACGATGATGACGATGGCGGTCAGCGAGCTGACCGTCATCGGTCAGGTCGGCACCACGATCGGTCTGGGCTTGCTCTTCGACACGCTGATCGTGCGGTCGCTGATGACGCCGTCCATTGCCGCGCTGTTGGGCAAGTGGTTCTGGTGGCCACAACGGGTGCGGCAGCGCCCGGTTCCATCGCCATGGCCGAAGCCGGCCGAGAGATCCGAAGAGCTCGTCTAGCGATTGCGTCGCGAGACTGTCACTGCGGACGGCGCTAGTCGAGAAACGCGTTGCCAGTTACCGTCTCGCGGAAGAAGGCTACGTAACCCACTCCGGCTGTGCGTCCGTCTGCACAGCGGAGAAGTCTTTGTGCCCCAAACCGGCGGTGGTGCCGCCGTCGACCACGAACTCCGAACCCGTGGAGTAGCTGGACTCGTCGCTGGCCAGATAGACCACCAGGCTGGAGACTTCCTTAGGATCGGCAGCCCGGCCGAGCGCGGTCTGGAAGATGTCGTCGGGAACCCACTCGGTCATCGGGGTCTTGATCAGGCCGGGATGGATCGAATTCACCCGGATTCCGCTGGGCCCGAGCTCCAGTGCCGCCGACTTGGTCAGACCCCGGACAGCGAATTTCGTTGCCGTGTAACCATGGCAGGCGATCGTGCCGGCGATACCTTCGATCGAAGAGATGTTGATGATCGAGCCTCGTCCGGCTTCTTTCATCGGTTTCACCACGGCACGGATGCCGAGAAACACACCGGTCAAATTGATGTCGAGGATCCGTTGCCATTCGGCCAGCGCGTAGTCCTCAAAGGTGCCGATGTTGATGATGCCGGCGTTGTTCACCAGCACGTCGAGGCTGCCGAACTCGTGCAGTGCGGCGGCCACCGCGGCATCCCAGTCGTCGGGTTTCGTGACATCGAGGTGCAGGTAACGAGCCGAGTCGCCGACCTCTGCCGCCACTGCCTTGCCTTCGTCGTCGAGGATGTCGCCGAACACGACCTTGGCCCCCTCGTCCACCAGCATCCGCACATGCGAGGCACCCATCCCCCGCGCGCCCCCACTAATCAGCGCCACCTTGCCCGCCAACCGCTCTGCCACTGCGTTCTCCTGTCATGTGCTGTGTCATCCGGGTCTGAATAGGCCACAGCCGAGGCACGCAACTCTGGCCCAGTCGTCACCATACATAAATGTGTGCGTGTATGACGACGTGCTCGCCGATCGCCGCGCTACCCGGGCAACGGCATTGCGCGGAATGAAGGGTGGCGGCGCATCGCTTCACCACGTTCTCGCGCAAGCTGTTGAGCGGCAATCCAAACCGGGTGTGACTCGAGGACAATTACTTTCGCCCCTGCAACACGAGCCATGATCGGCACCCCTTTTACCGGCGAAAATGGCCAAGGCCATGGTCAACTCTCATCTCAGCAGTTCACGAAACCCCTTGAAAGGGACCGAAGTCGCTAGCGTGGAGGACTTTCGTCAGCTCTACCCTTGGTCAGGAAGACGCTTGCCTCGGTGCGCGGCGCAGGCCTCGACGAGATGTGCGACCCCATCGGCAATTCCTGCGGCCAGCGCGTCGATGTCGGGCGCGGTGTCGTAATCGGCGGTGATGCCGAATATGAACTGGTCGGCGTAACTGAGCATCGCGACGGCAGTCCGCACATTGAGAGCGATCGGCGGGATCGGGAGGATCTCCAGCACCCGCCGGCCCATCAGTTTCTGCCCGTCCCGCGGGCCGGGAACGTTGGTCGCCACCGCGACCACTGCCTTCTGGGGCAGTCGGGACAGCAATCGGATGGCCCATGCGGTGAACGCGAAAGGGACATTCTTGGCCGCCGCGGTCAGCGCCGAGCCTCCTTCACGTTGACCGCTGGCCTTGGCCCGCGTGAGCCGACTGTGCACGAGCTGCAGCTGCTTGAGCGGGTCCGCCTCGTCGACGGGTAGCAACGGCAGCATTGCCGAGACCTGGTTGTCGGCCATATTGAAGTGGTTCGTCGCGCGGACCGAAACCGGAACCAGCGTGCGCAGCGAGTTGTGGCCGGGCCGCTCCCCGCGCTCCAGCAAGATCTTGCGGTAACTGTCGGTGATCGCCGCCAGCGCTACATCGTTGAGCGTCACGCCAAATGCCCGAGCAACCTTCTGCAGGTCAGCCAACCGAACCCGGGCCACACTGTAGCGACGCAGCGACGTAACCGGGCCGTTCAGCGACGAATCGGGCGCCGGGCTGAGCACACCGGCTGTCAGCTCTGCCGCACCCATCACCATGTGCTCGACCGCGGCCGCCGCGGCAAACGCGCTTCGCCCTAGCCCGCTGACCCAGTTCACCGGGTTCAAACTGATCTTCGGGAAACCCAACCCGTGACGGACCGGCTCCCTGGCCGCACGAATAGCGGTCGCGAAGCTGTCGCCGCCGCCGCTATCGCTGAACTTTGCCAGGATCTGCGTCGTCGCGATCCCATCAGCGATGCAGTGATGGACTTTGGTCAGCACGGCCCACCGGTCCTCGCTCAGCCCCTCGAAGATCCAGCACTCCCAGAGTGGGCGCTCGCGATCGAGCCGTCGCTCCATCACAGACGCGACCATCTCGAATAACGCCGCGTCGTCGCCAGGGTGCGGCAGGGCTAGACGATGCAGGTGACGCGAGACGTCGAAGTGCGGATCGTCGGCCCATTCGGGTGGGCCGAGATCCAGTGGGTGCGTCCGCAGCACCTGCTTGCAGCGCGGAATTTGCGGAGCCCGTTCGGCAAAGGTCGAAACCAACTCTTCGTAGCTCGGAGCTGGGCCTTCCATGATCGAGACACTGCCGATCGCCAAACTCACGTGCGGATCGGAATCCTCGACCTCGAGGAAAGTGGCATCGAAAGCGCTCAAATGCTCCATCACGACACCGTCCCTGCTTGCGGCGGCTGACGGTACACGGCGGCACCGGCGGTGACGCCCGCACCGGCAACGACGAACAGAACTTGCGCGCCCGCGGGCAGCCCAGCGGCCTGCCGCTCGAATGCTGCCGCCAGCGCGGCGGTATGCATCCGTTGGTCGTCGGCGATGCTGATCCGGTCGACCGGCAACCCAAACCGGTTGCTCAGCGCGGTGCGGTATTCGTGCCGCGCCGGTGCGGCGACGATCATGTCGATGTCGGAAAGCCGCAGCGATTGCGCATCCAGGCATGCGCGCGCCGCCTCCGCGGCCGCTGCAGCGAATCGCTCATCCATCGTGGCCGACTGATTGAACCGAAGAACGTTACGCGCGTCGGCGAATCCGACTGTCGCAGAGAATATTTCGTCACCGCCTGCCGCGTCGTTCACCCAGGAGACGCCGCTGAGGCCATAGCTGTCATCAGTCCATCCGCAGAGCAACGCGGCACCGGCCGCCGAAAAGGGAAAGTGCTCGCTCATGCCATGGCCCGGATCGGCGTCGCTGGCCACGATAAGCGCGCGCCGGATGCTGCGCGTTCGCAGGAATCCGTCGACGATCTGCAGCGCGGTCAGCACTCCGCAGGCACCGTTGGCGATATCGAAGGAGAAAGTGCCGTGTGCGTCACTGTGCGGGTCCTCGGGGTTGGCGCCGATGTCGTCCTGAATCAGCGCCGCCAGCGCGGGCTCCCCCAAATTGCGGTCGCGGTAAATACCGGCATTGACGACGAGGTCCAATTCACTTGGCTCGCAACCAGCGTGCAGCAGGCAATCCTCGGCGGCACCGACCGCGAGGCGCAGCGCGCTGTGCCGGTCACGCCACCGTGCGTGTGAGATGTCGACTTGTTCAATCACGGTGCCCATAACGGCTCACCAAATCCTCATCCAGGGTCAGTAACACCACACCGATCTCGAGTCCCGAAGCCAGGGCAAGCAGCGCGACCCTTTCTCCGGCCTTGATGCGTCCCGCTTCGAGTTCTTCGACGAGGGCCACCGTGTGAGTCGTCGACGCCGTGTTGCCGTACCGGTCGACGGTGATCACGGCGTCGTGCCGGGGACTGTCGCCGAACGCCTCCGACATCCGGGCCATTCCTTTGCGAATAGCGCGCGCCGAAGTCTGGTGGGTGATCACGTGGTCGATGTCGTGAATCGAAATGCCAACGGTATCAAGCACTTCATGCAGCAACAGTGGAGTGTTGGCGATCGCGGCCTTTTGAATCGCCCGCGAATTGGTGAACATGCGCGCACCCGGATCGTGGCCTTTTGGATAGGCCAGGCAGAGCCTGCTGTAATCGGCGACCGTAGTGAATCCGGCCAGGCCGATACCGGCTGAGCCGGCGGGCGCGCGCTCCAACAGAAGTGCCGCGCCGGCGTCCCCGAGAGTCAGGCACGCAAGCTCTTTGCTCATGATGTTGCGAATGTGTCGGGCCGCGTTGTGGCCGAGCTGCGAGATATATTCGCCGCTGACCACGAGTCCACGCTCGACAATGCCCTGCCGGATCCAGTTGTTCAAAATTGTTACCCCGGTGAGCATTCCGGCACATGCATTCGACACATCGAACGTCATTGCCTGCGGCGCCCCAATCCCACGAGCTATCGCACCGCTCATCGACGGCTCGAGCCATTGGGTCAGGCCGCCACGAAGTTTCGTGATGCTACAGCTGATAACCACGTCAAGGGATGCCGGATCCTGTTGTGCGGTGGCAAGGCAATTCAGTGCCGCCGAGGTGGCCAGCGTGTAGGAATCCTCGTCCCCCACCGAAACGCGCCGCTCGTGGATCCCGGTCAATCGCTCCAGATCGATGTGGGTACGGTGACGTGTGGTCGCCATCAGTTCGTCTGTGGTCAGGTGGGTTTCGGGCAAATGCCGGCCGGCAGCTGCCAGCCGGGCGACGAACGGTGCCGGAGGCCCATCGCCGGATGCCTCCATCACCAACCAATGCCGAGCCATCTGTCTTACTCCTGCGGTTGAACGCGTGCCCAGTTATTCACGACCACGCGCTGATTCCAGCAGCAACCGCCGTTCCGCGGCGGCAACAATACGCCGAGTCGCGGAAACCGCGTCGGGGTTGACCGACACCGACGTGATGCCCATGCGCACAAGATGCTCGGCGAACGCGGGATTGGTCGAGGGCGCCTGACCGCACAGCGACGAGGTGATCCCGTGCTGACGAGCTATCGAAACGATGCGCCCGATAGCGTCGAGTACGGCGCCATCGGATTCGTCGAACAGCTCGGCACAGATGTCGGAGTCTCGATCGACACCCAGAATCAGTTGGGTCAGGTCGTTGCTACCGATCGATACACCGTCCACGCCCAGCCCGATGTACTCGGGGAGCCAATACATCACCGATGGCACCTCGGCCATCACCCAGCGATGCAAACCTCGCTGAGCACCTAGCGGGCTCACATCGATAAGCGATAGGCATGTTTCCAGTTCCCAGCGTGTCCGTACAAATGGAATCATCAAGTGCACGTTCGGGTTCCGCTCGCGCACCCTGGCCAGGGCCTGGAGCTCCAGACCGAACAGGTCCGGTTCTTTAACGTATCGGTAGCACCCGCGGTACCCGATCATCGGATTGTGCTCGACTGGCTCATAGGCTTCGCCGCCACGTAAACCGCGGAATTCGTTACTACGAAAGTCGGTGGCCCGGTACACGACCGGGCGTGTCCCGAATGCAGCGGCGATGCGGCCGATGGAGGCAACCATCGCGTCCACGAGATCTGCCTGCTCGCCACGCGCGATCAGATCGCGTGGGTGTCGCCCCGAAAGCGCCTGGGTGAGCAGGAATTCAGCGCGCAGCAGGCCCACTCCGTCGACATCCTGGGCCGCAACCGCTTCTGCCGAGTCAGGCATCGCCAGGTTGACGTAAATCTTGGTGCCGGTCGTCTCGCTACGTTCCGGCCCCCTGGCGGGTGGCTCGGCCGTCGTCGTCCGCACCTGCGCGTCGTGCCGTCCGGCACTGACATTTCCCTGTCCGCCGTCGACCGTGACCGTCTGACCATCATGCAGGATGGTGGTCGCATTCCGGGCTCCCACTACGCACGGGACGCCGAGTTCGCGCGCCACGATCGCCGCATGGCATGTCATACCGCCGGTCTCGGTCACCAGCGCGGTCGAGCGACGGATCGCCGGGAGCCAATCCGGGTTGGTCATCGGAGCAACCAGAATCTCGTTGTCGAGCAACCGGTTACCCTCGTCCGGCGTGTGCAGGACCCGCACCCGGCCGGACGCCGAGCCCGGCGCCGCGGGCAATCCGCGAACCAGGATACCGTCTGTTCCCGGATCATCGGAGGTGTGGGTTTGCAGGGTCGTAATCGGTCTTGCTTGCACCAGCCAACTCTCGCCAGCCGCGATCGCCCACTCAACATCCTGGGGACATCCGTGGTGCGATTCGACGGCAATAGCCAGCTCCGCAATACGCCGCAAGGACGCGTCGTCGAGCACCCGCGCCTGGGCCTGCTCGGGGTCCAAATCCACAACCACGTCGCGGCCATCGGGACCACGCTCGATCTTGAACGCCTGATAGCCGATCTTGACATCAAGCACTTCCAGCGTCTTCTTGTCGACGACGTAGGTATCGGGCTGGACCTTTCCGGATACGACGACCTCACCCAGTCCCAGAGCGGCTTCGATGACCAGATGGTCGCGCTCCCCGGTGCTGGGATCGCAGGTGAACGCGACCCCCGACCGCTCGGAAGCGATCATCTGCTGCACCACGACCGCCATTGCGGGCGTCGCGAGGAAGCCGCGGCTGGCTCGATAGGTGATCACGCGAGGGCTGAAAAGCGATGCCCAGCATGCCTTGACGGCATCCACCAACATCGTTTCACCCGACACGTTCGTCAGTGTCTGATTCATTCCAGCGAACGATGCGTCACGACCATCCTCGCCGGTAGCCGACGATCGAACCGCCACAGTGCAGTCCGGCCCCAGGGCGCGGTAGGAATCGAGCAGTGGGCCGCGCACCTCCTCGCTGAGGCCGGCCTTGAGGACCAGATTCTGCATGCGCTGGCAGAGTTCGGACAGGCGTGAATTGTTGCTGACCTCTGCCAACGCCTCGGCATGCAGCGCCGCCAGTTCCGCCTCGACTCCACCTGCCTGCATCGAAGCCAAGTAGCTGCTTCGCATCAAGACGAACCCAGGAGGAACCGGAAGCCCGGCAGCGACCAATTCGCCCATATTCGCGCCTTTGCCGCCCGCCTCCTCCGAATCGGAGAGCCGCAGATCGGCGATATTTGAGACATATTGACTTGCAAGAATATTCGTCGACACGATGACTCCTCATCAATCAGGATGGAACGCCGCGGTGCAACCCGGGCGGGTAAATCGACCGACGCCACATGGCATGCGCTTGTTGGACGGTCTGCTCGATCGGCTGGGACGTGTCCAACGCACATGCGGTGTCCCAGCCGTTCTGTTCGCGCGCCAGCGCTGCTGCGATTTCGGGCGTCACCTCGGAGTTGCCTGGCCGACGGGTCAGTATTCTCTTGGCAGCGGTCTCGACGCGTGCAATGCACATGAGTTCCACAACAGCCGAGAACATCTCGGATGCGAGCAAGTGGGCGTAAGCGCGTAAATGCGGATCCCGCCAGGTCCCGTCAAGGATGACTGAGTACCCATCGCCGAGAAGCGCGCGGGCCCGGTCTAGAACCAGCTCGTAGACGCGCCTGACGTTTCGGGGCCGGTACAAGCCCCCATTCAGGATGCCCGTGCTGCCGGTGATGACGCCTGAATCTGTCAGCTCCCGGCGCACGTCATCGGTTGAGATCAACTGCGCACCTACAGTTTCAGCGAGCGCATGTGCGACGGTCGACTTGCCAGTTCCCGGATTCCCACCGACCAGCGCCATGCGGACGCTGCCGTTTTCTAGATGCCGGACGGCGATGGCCAGGTGCCGGCCCGCGTCTCTGGCCGCCTCCGCGTTGCCTTGTGAGTGCCGAATGCAGTCAACCTTGGCCCTCACCACGGCGCGATACGCGATGTAGAAGTCCCACAACGATGACGGCGCCCTATCACCCGAATGGACGATGTAGCGTTGGATGAAGTAGTCACTAAGGTCTTTGCGGCCCAGGAACTCCAGGTCCATTGCCAGGAAGGCCGCATCGTCGATGCGGTCGATATGGCGCAGCTTATCGTCGAATTCGAGACAGTCGAGCAACGCCAGTTTGCCGTCAGCCCAAAATATGTCGTCGGCCAGCAGATCGCCATGGCCGTCGACAATGCATCCTTCCTCGACCCGTCGGGCAAACAACGGGGCCCGACCCGAAACGAATTCAGCGGCAAGGCGCTGAACACGTGCCAACACCTTGAAGGAAATCTCCGAAACTGGCTCGCCCACAAAGCTGTTCAGTTCCGACAGGTTCTCGCGCCAGCGGCCGTCGACCGCACACAATTTACCCTCTGCGTTGATCTCGGGGCTGCGCTCGGCGCGTGCGTGAAATCGGGCCAACGCGTCAGCGATGGTATCCAGCACGACGCGCACGGATTCGTCGGGACCTCGGGCTATCAAAGCCGTCAGGCGGTCTTCTTCGCGGTAGCGCCGCATCACGACGATTGGTTCGGCCGGCCCTCCGCAGGGGTCGGTGAGATGCGCGACACCGAGATAGCTTTCGGGCGACAGCCGGCTGTTGAGCTCGACCTCTCGCAGGCACGCGCGTTCGCGCTGCTCGGCTGTGCGGAAATCGAGGAAGTGGGTCGCGATCGGCTTCTTTGCCTTGAAGGCGCGATCCCCGGCGAGCACCACCAGGCCGGTGTGGGTCTCGTGGACATCGATGTAGGGCAAGGCAACTGCCACCGACGCAGAGCTAGGCCGATCGGCGGCAATCGTCACGTTCATCGCTCTCTACGGTCCTGTCGATTCGGGAATTGGTCGGGGCTTATGAAGAACGCGCCACAATGATCGGCGTGTGAATCGAGTGAACGACCGCGTTGCTCACCGAACCGAGCATTACGCCCGACAGGGAGCCGCGGCCGTGGCTGCCCACAACCACCAGTTGGGCCGACCCCGACTGCTCGATCAGCTGCCGGGCCGGCCGGTCTCTGACGACGAGCCGCTGGACCGACACATCTGGGAAGCGTTCTTGCCACCCCGCCAGACACTCAGCCAGATTTCGCTCCGCTTCGGCCCTGACCGCTGCCCAGTCATATCCGGGAAGCTCGAAGAATTCGGTATCGCTGTAGGCGTGCAGGGCTACCAGTTCGACACCACGTCGCGACGCCTCTTCGAACGCGATGGCCGTCGCCAGCTCTGACGCCGGCGACCCGTCGATTCCTACCAGCACCGGAGCCTGTTGGGCATAGGGAAGAGGCCCGGACTCGGCGCGAATCACCGCGACCGGACACTTCGCGCCGCGGACCACACCCGAGCTCACCGAACCGAGCAAGACCCGCTCCATCGCGCCGCGCCCGTTGGAGCCGACGACCACCAGCTGCGCATCTTCGGACATCTCAATGAGCGTCGGCACCGCGGGCGAAGGCTTCACTTCGCTCGTGATGACAAGCTTCCGGTCTGTTTGCACGGCGTCCTGGGCGATCTTGACGGCCTGCTCGAGAGCCTGGCGACCGTCGTCGAGTTGCCACAGCGCGACTCCGCTCGGCATCGGTACCTGCGGGAAGGTCGGCACGAATGTCTCGAACATGTGCACGAGGTTCAAAGAGAGATTTCGCAACGCCGCGTCACGTGCCGCCCAAACCACGGCGGCATTCGATGCGGGCGATCCATCGATTCCGACGACGATCCCGTAGCGCTTCTCGACAGCCGTCATGGCGTCCTCCTCCAGTCACTGAAAACGCTATTGCCTGCGCGGTCGTCGATCATGAGGCTTTAGTCCCGATCTGGGTCGCCGACCGATGGCCGCGCGACGATCACCGGCACCAAGACCCCGTGCAGGACCGCATTGCTGACCGAGCCCAACAGCGCGCCGGCCAAGCCACCCCGGCCGTGGCTGCCGACGACAACCAACTGGGCCGACTCCGACTGCTCGATCAGCTGCCGCGCAGGTTGGTCGCACACGAGACGTCGATGCACCGTGACATCGGGATAGCGTTCTTGCCAACCGGCCAGACGTTCAGCCAGGATCTCCTCGGCCTCGGCCCGCACCGCGGTCCACTCCGGCTTTGGAAGTTCGAACAATCCGACGTCGCTCCACGCATGCAACGCCGTCAATTCGACGCCGCGCCGGGACGCTTCGTCGAAAGCAATCGCCGTCGCCAGCTCCGAAGCCGCAGAACCGTCGATGCCCACCAGCACAGGGGCGTCAATCGGGTTGGGCACCAACGGATCTTCGTCACGGATGACCGCGACCGGGCACCTGGCGCTGCGCACGACGCCCGAGCTGACCGAGCCCAGAAACGTTCGGGCCAGTGCTCCGCGCCCGTTGCTGCCCACAACGACCATCTCGGCCTCGTCGGACAAATCGACCAGCGCCGCAACAGGTGACGCGAACATCAGTTCTGTCGCAATATCGATGCGGCCGTGGATCTTCGAGGCATCTTCGGCGATCTTCTCCGCCTCTTCGAGGATGCGACGGCCATAGTCTTCCTGCCATATCGGAGTATCTGCGGTCAGTGGCATCGGGGGCCACACCGGAGCGGCCAGGTTCACCATGTGGACCAAGGTCAGCCGAACACCACGCAGCGTCGCATCCCGCGCACCCCAGCAGACCGCGAAATCCGACGCGGGCGATCCGTCGACGCCGACGACGATTCCGTAACGCTTCTCCGACGCTGACATGCTTTCTCCTTCGCTCATCGAGAACGCTATGGTCCAAACACTCATCGGTCATGAGACTTTCGTCCCTAACTGCATGGACGAGAGACCTTCAACGGGCGAATAGGGTTGACCCGCGTCGGTGCTGTGGCATCGTCACAAATGTGACCCAATGGCCCGTCACGATCGACAGGCGCTACCACGACGCCGTGATCCTCACTTTGGACAACGCGATCGTCAACACCGAGCAAGCCCGCCCACCCACCGACGTGCCACTGCTGCGACAGCTGCGAGGAATCGGCGTCGGCGTGGCGGAGGTCGGACCCGGCACGATGGCGTTGACCGAGGCGATCACCCGACTCGGGGTCAGCCCCGGGCGCTGTGTGGTGATCGCCGACAATGACTCCGGTATCCGGACAGCCAGAGACTCCGGCATCGGACTGGTCATCGGCCTCGACCGCAACCGTACCGATGGCGTGGTCACCGAGGGGGCGGACATCGTGATCGCCGATGTCGCCGAGATTTCGGTGCGCAGCCGCGACTCTGCCTTGTCGACCATCGCCGATGCCTTGCAGTCCTACGGCCAACTGAAAGAACTTGTCGTCGCCCGGCGGCCCGTGGTGTTCCTCGATTTCGACGGCACACTGTCCGATATCGTCGATAACCCCGACGCCGCGGTGTTGGTTCACGGTGCCGCCGAAGCGCTTCGCGCACTGGCCGCGCAATGTCCCGTGGCCGTGATAAGCGGTCGAGACCTGAAAGACGTCCAAGGGCGAGTCAACGTCGACGGCTTGTGGTACGCGGGCAGCCAGGGCTTCGAGCTACTCGGGCCGGACGGCACCCATCTCGAGAACTCCGCTGCCGTTGCCGCCGCTACCGTCTTGGCCGATGCCGCCACCGAGTTGACCGAATCGCTGCGCGACCTCCCGGGAACAGTAGTGGAGCACAAGCGGTTTGCGGTCACAGTTCATTACCGCAACGCTGATCCAGCCTGCGTCGACCGGGTCGTCACCACGGCGTCTCGGCTGGGACGGGCGAGGCATCTTCGTGTCACCCAGGGACGCAAAGTCATCGAACTGGTCCCCAACGTTGCCTGGAACAAAAGCGACACTCCCGATTGGCTTCTCGAACGGATCCTGGCAGAGGATCGGACCGCTGCCTCCCCCGCCGCATTGCCGATCTACATCGGCGACGACCTCACCGACGAGGATGCTTTCGATGCGGTTCGATTCGACGGCGTGGGGATCGTGGTGCGCCACGACGAGGTCGGTGACCGACCGTCGGCCGCTCGATTCAGCTTGGAAAACCCTTCGGCAGTGTGTGAATTCATCCAACGTCTGGCACACGACCTTCGAGATGAAGCGACCAGCCCGGCCGATGCGTGGCGACTGGTCTTTGACGGCTACGACCGGGGCCAAGAGCGGCTGCGCGAGACGTTGTGCACCGTTGGCAATGGCTACGTTGCCACCCGTGGCTGCGCGCCGGAGGCATCTGCGGGCGAGGCGCACTACCCCGGCACCTACGCCGCCGGCGTGTACAACACCCTGGCCGACCAGATCGCCGGCCGCAGAATCGAGAATGAGAGCCTCGTCAACCTGCCCAACTGGCTGCCGGTGACGTTTCGTATCGACGACGGCCCGTGGTTCAGTGTGGACGACGTCGAATTGCTGTCCTATCAGCAAACATTCGACCTACGACACGCGACACTGATCCGTACACTGCGATTTCGGGATCACGCCGGTAGAACGACAACACTGAATCAGCAGCGATTCGCGTCGATGCATCAGCACAACATAGTCGCGATGAAGAGCATCGTAGCTGCGGAGAATTGGTCGGGCACAGTGGAATTCATGTCGCGCTTGGATGGCGACGTCAGCAATTCAATGGTGGAACGCTATGGCTCATTGTCGAGTGTCCACCTGACGCCGGCCACCCTGGATGAAATCTCACCTGGATCAGTGCTGCTGCGGACTCAAACGTCGCAATCACATATCTCGATCGGGATGGCCGCCCGTACTTCGCTGTGGCGCGGCGACTCGCCCGTCGACGCGCAGTACACCCTTGTGCGGGAAGGCGGCCGTGGCGGTCACAACGTCCGGGTGAATTTGTCCGCCGGAGAGTCCATCACGCTCGAGAAGGTTGTCACGGTCTTCACCGGGCGGGACGCCGCGATCTCTGAGCCGGCGAGCACCGCACAGCACTTTCTGGAAGAAGCCGGCCGATACGCGGATCTTCATCGGCACCACCGGCGGGCGTGGGACCGACTCTGGGAGCAATGCGACGTCGGACTTGACGACGGCGTGGAAGCCTTGCGGATCCTTCGACTGCATCTGGTGCAGCTGCTGCAAACGCTTTCCCCGCACACCGCCGAACTTGATGCCAGCGTCCCGGCGCGGGGCTTGCACGGCGAAGCCTATCGCGGACACGTCTTTTGGGACGCGCTGTTTGTGTCCCCTGTTTTGAGCCTGCGGATGCCAAACGTGTCGCGTTCGCTGTTGCTTTATCGGTATCGGCGACTTCACGAGGCCCGACGCGCCGCGCGCAGGGCCGGCTACCTGGGCGCGATGTACCCGTGGCAGTCAGGCAGTGACGGTAGTGAGGTGAGCCAGGAACTCCACCTCAACCCGCGATCCGGCCGATGGAATCCCGATCCCAGCGCACGCGCGCATCACGTCGGTCTCGCCGTCGCATTCAACACGTGGCAGCACTATCAGGTGACCGGCGACCGTCAGTATCTCGTCGACTACGGAGCCGAGATGCTGGTCGAGATCGCCCGATTCTGGGTCGGATTGGCCACGTTCGACGAAAGTCGCGGCCGCTATACGATCCGGGGAGTCATCGGCCCCGACGAATTCCATTCCGGCTATCCGGGCAAAGAGTACGACGGCATCGACAACAACGCCTACACCAACGTGATGGCGGTCTGGGTGATCACTCGGGCACTGGACGCGCTGGACCTGTTGTCGTTGCGCGACCGACTCGATCTCGTCGGCAAGATCGGTCTGGACACAGCGGATCTCGACCGGTGGGATCACGTGAGCCGGCACATGTTTGTCCCATTCCACGACGGCGTCATCAGTCAGTTCGAAGGCTATTCGGATCTGGCTGAACTGGACTGGGATCACTATCGGGAACGCTACGGAAACATTCAGCGCCTCGATCGCATCCTGGAGGCTGAAAACGACAGCGTGAACAACTACAAGGCGTCCAAACAGGCCGATGCGCTGATGCTGTTCTATCTACTGTCATCCGACGAATTGCTGGGTTTGTTCGGCCGGCTCGGATATCACTTTGCCCCGGAGCAAATCCCGAAAACAGTCGATTACTACCTTGCCCGCACCTCGCACGGGTCGACATTGAGCGCCATCGTGCACTCCTGGGTGCTCGCCCGGAGCAACCGGCGCAGGGCCATGGAGTATTTCCAGCTAGTACTGAAGTCCGACGTCGCCGACATCCAGGGCGGCACGACGGCCGAAGGTATACACCTCGCGGCGATGGCCGGCAGCATCGACCTGCTGCAACGGTGCTACACCGGACTGGAAACACGGGACGACCGACTCATTCTCGGGCCCCAGTGGCCGCAAGACCTCGGCCCCATTGAGTTCCCACTCGTGTACCGCGGTCAGCGCCTTCATCTTCAAGTCAGCGGGCGGACCGCCACCGTGACTTCTGAGGCCGGCAACGCCGGTTCCGTCGACGTAGAATGCCGAGGCCGTGTGCGAAAGCTGTTGCCCGGAAGCACGATCGAGGTCGAGTAACCAAAGCCTCCGGGATGACCATTGCCACCAAAATCGGGCCGAAGGGCCCTGCTGTACATCAGTTGAGACTCATAACATCGCCGATGAGGCGGGGTTTCCCGCCAGCGTCGGTTCCGATCGGAGAATGCAATGAATCGTCCGCAATCATCGCAGCGGGTCGTCGTGGGTATCGACGGTTCCGATGCAGCGATCAACGCGGCCAGATGGGCGGTGAGCGAGGCGGTCAGCCGAGACGTTCCGCTGCGTCTGGTTCATGCGATCCCCCAACGGGAATCCGATGGGACCGCGCGCGATGACAGCCTGGATATCGAATACGGCGAAACAGCGCTGCGCGCCGCCTGCGCCGCGGTCAATGCGATGGGAAAGCAAGTCAAAGTTGAAACCGACCTGGTGCGCGGATCGACTGGGAGCGCGTTAATCGACGAATCTGCCCACGCGGCAATGGTTTGCCTGGGCTCGATCGGGATCGGGCGGGTCGCCCGCAAAGTTCTCGGCTCGACCGCTGCCACCGTTGCCGAGAATGCGCATTGTCCCGTGGCGATCATCCGCCACAACCGCGAGGGCGAAGATCCCGGCTCGGGGTGGGTTGCCGTCGTCGTCGACGACAAACCCGGCAACGACGCTGTGCTCGAGCACGGTTTCCGGGAAGCGCGCCTACGCGACGCACCGGTGTTGGCGATGGGAGTCTGGCGTTGGGGTCTGGGTGAAATCCCGTATTCTCAACTGGATCACCGCCTCAGCCCGTGGGTTTCTGAGTATCGTGAGGTGCATGTCCTTCCGGCTGCCGCGCGAAGCGGAGCCGCTGAATTCCTCTCCAGCACAGCCGAACCCGTACAACTCGCGGTGGTGGACAGTTCGGACGCCGACAAGGTCGCCAGTTTGGTCGGTCCGATCAAGCCCCATTTCGGACACGCCGGATGCTCGGTACTCGTCGTGCGCCCATGACAATTCGATCGTCAGTGGGCGTCTAACCGACCCTCGCGTTCGGGCATGGCGGCTACCAACTCGGTGTCGACACCGAGCGGACCCACACCGGCGGCACCACCCGGGCAGCCCAGCGGCGCAGCACGGCCTGTGAGTGGACGCCGGAAAAAGGAGGCATTGTCTTGCAGGTGCTGTAACTGGTCGGCGGGCAGATCTCCCTCCCAGTAAATCGCATCCATGCGGCAAGCCGGCTTGCATGCTCCGCAGTCCACGCATTCGTCGGGATTGATGTACATCGCCCGGGCGCCCTCATAAATGCAGTCGACGGGGCACTCCTGAACACAGGATTTATCCAGCACGTCAACGCAGTCGGCGCCGATCACATACGTCATAGATTTACGTTAACGAGCCGGCGCCCGAGAGCGCACTCAACGAATGGCCTCAACGTCGAGGACCAAAGACCCTCCCCGAATGCGTCTAGTCGCCCCGGACAACGATCACCGGAACGGTTGCCGATTGCGCGACATGAGAGCTGACCGAGCCCAGCAGCATGCCGGCAAAACCCCCACGCCCATGGCTTCCGACCACCACCAGCTGAGCGTGCTCCGATTCTTCCAACAGCCATCGAGAAGGCAGATCACAGCAGAGCACTCGCCTGACGTGCACATCGGGATACTGTTCTTGCCAACCGGCGAGGCGTTCGGCAAGTATCTCCTCCCCTTTGGCCTCGCTGTCCCGCCAGTCCATTCCGAGCATCGGAAACACCCCGACGTCGCTCCATGCATGCAACGCCACCAAACCGACCCCTCTACGTGAGGCTTCGTCAAAAGCCAATGCGGTCGCCGACTCCGAGGCCGGTGAACCGTCGATGCCGACGAGCACGGGAGCGGTGGAATCAACAGCCGCGTCGCCATCGGAATGAATGACCGCGACCGGGCAGTGGGCGTGATGGACGAGCGACGTGGTGACCGAGCCCAACAGCAGCCGGCCCAACGCACCAAGGCCCTGGCTGCCGGCCACGACCATCCGGGCATCTTTGGATGCCTCAATCAGTGCGGGTGCGACGTTGGAATAGACGACCTCGGTGCGTATTTCGGGTGCCTCGGATTCGCCCAGGCTGGCGCTGAGTGTCTTCTGGGCCTGGTCGATGACGTGCTGTCCGGCCTCTTTCTGCCAGCCGGGCATTTCGTCATACAGTCGGCCCACCGGGAAGCCGACGACGATGGGCGCAACGGCATGCATCAGCGTGATCGTGGAGTGGCGCATGCCCGCCTCCCGGGCCGCCCAGACCACCGCGGCGTCAGACGCCGCCGATCCGTCGACGCAGACCAATATCCCGTGTTTCTTTGTGGGCTCCGACATTTCGTGCTCCTACCTATGAAATCGCATTCACACCCGATGACTGTTCGTCGAGGACATCCGGTAACTCAATCTCAACGTGGCGTATGGCTCCGTAATACGTTGGCTTGCAACCCCAGCCGAGATCGAACAGCACGGTGAGCATCAGATGGTTCTCGCTCAGGACGTCTGCTACAAACCGCTCGATGCCGTGAGCCCGCGCAATGTGCGCGAGGTGCTTGAGTAAGGCCGTTCCGACGCCGAGCGAATGATCTTCGTGGGCGACCGCGACCGCGACTTCGGCAGCTTTGGCATCATCGCGCACAACGACGTAGTGGGCCACACCGATCAATCGGTCGGCGTCGAACGCACCAAGCGAGTATCGGTCATCGGACGCCTCGGTAATCGTTTGGACGAGCTGGCGGAGATCGATTTGGTTCAGCGTGAAGAAACGGTAGTAGCGCTCGAAGTCGGTGAGGCGTTGATGGAACGCCAACGTGGCGTTGGCGTCTTCGGCGGTGAGGCGTCGCAATGACACCAGCCTGCCGTCAATCAGGCGAGCAGTGGCGGAGTATTCCGCCAGCTGATAACCCATGAGTGCTCCCGATTGCCGGCCACAGTTGCTTGCGAGCAACGTTATTCACGGTCCGCCCTGTTCGGCAGGGCCGTTAGACTCCACTCCGGCGGCATTGGTCCCGCAGGCCCCTGGCGTCCGGGATTTCGCCGTGAGTCAGTGATCGGTCAGCGGAGCGGTCCAATAGATTCGGGTACCGCCATCCGGCGCGTTGCTGATCTCGCAGCGCCCTCCGACCTGTTCGGCGCGGTACAGCATGTTCGCCAGACCGCTGCGGCGCGGATTGTCAACGGGCAGGCCACAACCGTTGTCGACAATGTCAACCGTCAGCATGTCTGCGACATTGACCTCGACTGTCAGACGTGAAGCGCCAGAATGACGAACCGCGTTGCTGACGGCTTCGGAGGTCACTGCTTCGGCGTGGTCGGCGAGCTCTGCGCCGACAGCGGTCATCGGGCCGCGCATTCGCACCGTCGTGACGATGTCGCGTCCCTCGGTGAGGTCGGCAACCGCTCGTTGAATCCGATTCCGGAAGCCACCGCCGTTGCCGGCCGGCGACTTCAGCTGGAAGATGGTCGTGCGAATCTCCTCGATGATCGTCTGGAGGTCGTCGAGGGTGCGGTTGAGCCGCTCGGCAACCTCCGGCGAACGGACCCGGGCCACCGTGCCCTGTAGGTCCATCCCCGCGGCGAAGAGCCGTTGGATGACATGGTCGTGCAGGTCGTGGGCAATGCGCTCTCGCTCAGCCACCAGCGTCAGTTGGCGCGTGTTTTCGCGGCCGGACGCAAGCATCAGCGCTATCGCGGCATGCGTTGCGAAATCGCTGACGAGGTCGAGGTAGCTGTCATCGAATGGTTGCCGCTGCGAGCTGCGAGCGACCACAATCACCCCGGCAACCTGATCGCGGGCACGTAGCGGCATCAAAATAGCGCTTCGCTGCCCGACGTCGGTGAATGCCTGGATCGGGTAACTCAGCGCTTCGGTGATTAGTGGTTCAGCAGAACGGAACACCGCGCCGCTGGTGGACGCATCGACGGGAATCCGTTGCCCGATAACCTCTGAAGCGTTCAATCCCACCGCTGCGGAGATGACCAGCGTGTCGATTTCGTCTATCGGCAAATCGTCATCATCCGGAACAAGCACGATTGCCTGTTCGGCTTCGGTTAGCGCACAAGCCTTTTCGGCGATCACCTGCAACGGAGTCCGGCTGGGTTCGACACTGGACAGCAGCGCGGTGGTGATTTCGCGGCTTGCCTCCATCCATTTCACCGCCGTGCGCTCGCGCTCGAAGAGTTGCGCATTGTCGATGGCCACCGCGGCCGCGAACGCCAGTGCGCGAGCGGCCACTTCATCGGATTCGGAGAACAGCCGACCGGGCTCGTCGTGCGTCAGATAGAGGTTGCCGAATACCTTGCCCCGGATGGTGATCGGCACGCCAAGGAAAGCCCGCATCGGAGGATGGTGCTCGGGGAACCCGACCGCGGCGGGGTGCTTCGTCAGATCGTCCAATCGCAAAGCCGGCGTGTCGAACAGTGACAGACTCAGCACGCCCTTGCCGACCGGCAGATGCCCGATTTGGCGCGCGTGGTCGACTTCAATTCCTTCGTGGACAAACGCGATCAACATTCCGTCGCGGTCCCGTATCGCCAAAGCGCCATAGGGTGCGGAGGTCAACTTCCGGGCCGCGACGACGATGCGACGCAGAGTTGCATCCAGCTCGAGGTCGGCGCCGATCTCGACGATCACCTGGAGCAATTGCTCCATCTGATCGCGCGATGCGAGCATCTCGTCGAGTTGCTGGTGCATCCTGCTGACCAGCCCACGCTGGCCGAGTCCCGAAAAAGCCGAGCTACTGTCGTCGCTGGCCACTGCCTGACACCTCCGGCATTTCAGCTCCCGCGGCATCACCGCGTCGTCCACGGAGCGAAAACGCAGCGAGCAACACGAAGATACCGTCGCTCAGCATAGTCTTATCGAGATGACAACCCAACAAATCAACGCCGTCCAACCGGTGCGGCCTTTCGAGCTGCTGTAATACGCCAGTTTTTTGTTACTTCCCGGCGGTCGGTGGTGGGGCCTGTTGGTTCAACTTCGAGGCGAATACCGCTGCTTGTGTCCGCCGTTCCATGCCGAGCTTGGCCAGTAACCGGGATACGTAATTCTTCACCGTCTTCTCGGCCAGGAACATTCGCGCGGCAATCTGACGGTTGGTCAATCCCTCGCTGAGCAGCCCGAGAAGAGTTCGCTCGCGCTCGGTCAAGCCGGACAGCGGATCCTTCTGCTCGGCGTTGCCGCGCAGTTTCGCCATCAAGGCGGCGGCCGCCCGGTTGTCGAGCAGTGACTTGCCGGCACCAACATCCTTGATCGCCTGCGCCAATTCCATGCCCCTGATGTCTTTGACGACGTAGCCGCTGGCACCGGCCAGGATCGCTTCGAGCATCGCCTCGTCAGAGGTGAACGATGTCAGCATCAGGCATCGCAACTCGGGAAGGTCAGACAACAGGTCGCGGCACAATTCGATGCCGTTGCCGTCGGGCAGCCGTACGTCAAGCACTGCGACGTCGGGCTGCAACGCGGGTATCCGGACCATCGCTTCGGATACGGAGCCCGCATCGCCGATGACCTCGAGTTCGGGGTCGGCTGCGAGCAGGTCGGCAAGTCCGCGCCGAACGACTTCGTGGTCGTCGACCAGGAAAACCTTAACCATGGCGAGTCCTTCCTGCCCCTGTCTCAATATTCCACATCATTGATAATCGCCTAGATTCACAATTGCCGTCGCCGATTGACCACAAGGGCTGGCCTGCGGCGGCACGGGGCAACCACTCGTCCCGGGTGTGGCTCATATTTCAGTCGCAGAGCGTAACGTCGCAGGGCTCTGGCGCGAGTGCGAACAGCTTCTCGATGTCCGCCCGGTCGCAGACGGCCGTGCCGGGCGTCATCAGCATCGCCGCGCCTGCCGCAATGCCCAACCGGACCGCCTTGTCGAGCGGCCATCCGCGACTGAGCCCTATCGTGATCGCCGCGACCATCGCATCTCCCGCCCCGACACCACTTCCACTCCGCATCGGAATCGCCGAAAACCGTTGGTCCGCAGCCGGTGTCACAAGAAGCGCGCCATGAGAACCCAGTGACACCAAGACGATATCCGCGCAACCCTTTTCGATGAGTCCACGGGCAGCGGCGAACTGCTCCGATTCGGTGGCCAGCGGACGCCCGACACATTCGCGCAACTCGCGCTCACTCGCTTTAAGCAGGTAGACACCGGAAGAGACGTGCTGCAACCCGCCGCCAGAGGTGTCCAGAATGAAGCGGACGCCCAAGCTTTGGCAGATATCGGCAACCCGCTGATAGTAGTCGGCGGGCACCCCAGGGGGCAGGCTACCGCTGGCCACCACGAACTCGGCCGATTCGGCCGCGGCCCGCAATTCGTCGAGACACAGCGCCTGCTCGGCGAACGTCAACCGCGGCCCCGGAAGGACGAAACGATATTGCCGGCCAGTGCTGTTCTCGTTGACGGTTAAGCTCTCCCGGGTCGAAGCCGTGATGGGTATGTGCCGAAATGGAACTCGCTCCTCGTTGAGGAGCGACATGAGAAGACCGCCGGTTGGCCCGCCGGCGGGAAACACTGCCGAAGCGGAACCGCCCAGCACATGCGCAATGCGAGCGACGTTGATACCCCCACCGCCCGGGTCGTAGCGCTGTGTCGCACAGCGCATCTTTTCGGTAGGCCGAACCACGTCGACACTTGTCGTGATGTCGAGTGCCGGGTTCATGGTCAGGGTGACGATCTGCGCTCGAACCGGTGCGATGGGCGCATCCATATCCATTGACTCCGCTCGTCGTTCGTTACAACCCGGACGGGTACGTTTCCGGTGTCTCGCCGGCGATCCACAGGCTCGTCGGTTCCAACGGCTCGAGCGCTCGAGTCCGGTCGATGTGGATCATCGCGTCGAATTGGTCAGCGGGCCGAACATGGAAGTAATGGCTTTGCCGCTCCGTTTGCGGCCGGTAGATCACCCCGATCGCGCGCCCCAACCGAACGACGCTGAGCGGATCGACGGCTTCCGGGCTGAGGTCGGCCGACACCAGGAAGGAGCTTCCGCCGGTCTCGTGAAGCAGTTCTTCGATGCTGCCGTTGAGCGCGGGCCGAACAGCCTTGCGCTCCGCGTCACCGCCCCAATCGCTTGCGGCGGTCACGGTGCCGCGGTATGTGCTGAACCCGATCAGGCGTGACTCATCGCCGTAGCGCTGCCGGACCAATTGTCCCAGCGTGAGTTGTCCGTCAGAGGACACCTCGGTTGCCCGTGCGTCGCCGACGTGAGAGTTATGCGCCCACACCACGATTCGCGCAGGTGGGGAGCCATCGTGACGGTCCAGGTGCTTGCGCAGCGCCTCGAGAGTCTCGGCCATGTGCTCGTCACGCAGGTTCCACGAGTTCACCCGGCCGCTGAACATCGCACGGTAGTAAACCTCGGCGTTGCGTACCGTCTGGGCGTTTTGCTGGGCGTAGAAGAGCTCGTCCTCGGCGAGTAGCCCGCCCCGGCGCGCATACGCCAAGGCGTTGCGCTGCATATCAACGAGCTGTTCGACCGCTTCGTTTTCGCACGATGGACCCGCCCCGAAGGCCGCCGCGAAGCCGTACGCCTGACCATCATCCGCCGAGGCATGATCGAAGCACGCGTAACGATTTCGGGCCCGCATCGCCGCCTTGGGATCGACCCTGTCCAGGTAGGTCACCACTTCCTGCATGGATCGATGCAGGCTGTAGAGATCAAGCCCATAAAAGCCGGCCTGCCGCGCAGACTTCGACTCGCACTGCCGGTTGCGTATGCGCAGCCAGTCGACGAAGTCGCGAACGACCGTGTTGCGCCACATCCAGGCCGGAAATCGTTCGAACCCACGCAATGCTTCCTCGGCGGTTTCGTCCACTCCGAGGCCCCGCACGTACCTATTAACCCGGTAGGCATCGGGCCAATCGGCCTCCGCCGCTACAGCGCAGAATCCCTTCTCCTCGATCAGCCATTTGGTTATGGATGCCCGAGCCTCGTAAAACTCGTGCGTCCCATGCGAACTCTCGCCAATCAGCACGATCCGGGCGTCACCTATCAGCTGCTCCAACGCCTCTCGCGGCGGAACACCCGATGGAGCGTCGATGGCCACGCTGCGCAGCACCTGGGCGGGCATCAGCGCCTGTGCCGGCACGGCGGCCGTTCGATCCGTCGTCGGAGTAGCCAGCAGCTGGTGAACTTCCTCGTCCGTAACCTGGCGAAAATCCCAGAACGACTCCCCCACCGCGAGGAATGGAGTGGGCATACTCGCGCAGACCACATCGTCCACCAGACCGGCGAATTCCCGACAGGTAGATTCCGGGGCCGCCGGCACCGCGATCACGATGTGAGCGGGCTCAGCTTCGCGGAGCGCCTGTACCGCGGCGAACATGCTTGCGCCAGTGGCTAACCCGTCATCGACGAGGATGACCGTCTTGCCCGCCACCTCAAGCGGCGGCCGTCCGCCGCGATATGCGGCCTCGCGCCGAACCAGCTCGCGGCCTTCACGTTCGGCAACGGCACGCAACTGTCCCGGCGAGATCTGCAGGGCACGAATCACGTCGTCGTTCACCACTACGCGGCCGCCGCTTGCCAGCGCCCCGACCGCGAACTCCTCGTGCCCGGGAGCGCCGAGCTTTCGCACGATAAAGGCATCCAGCGGTGCATGCAGCGCGGCGGCCACCTCCCATGCCACCGGTAGCCCGCCCCTGGCGAGTCCCAGGACGATCACATTCGGTTGGTCACGGTAGGCGGTCAGTAGGTTCGCCAGCACCCGGCCTGCCTCGCGACGGTCACGGAATACTCGTCGCGGCGAGCGTCGGGTGATATCAGCTGCTCTAGTCATCACACACCTGCGTCAGTTCGCGGATTGCACCTGGACGTGGCGTTCGGTTGCCTTCGGCTCCGAAACCGCCACCGAAACTGTCAGGATCCCCTTGTCGTAGGTGGCTTCGATGTTGTCTTCGTCAGCGCCCGCCGGCAGCGACACGGTTCGAACGAACGACCCGTAAGCGAACTCCGAGCGCCCATCGAAATCCTTCTTCTCGGTGCGCTCGGCCTTGATGCTCAATTGCCCTTCACGCACCGTGATGTCGATGTCCTTCGCCGGGTCGATCCCCGGCATCTCCGCGCGCACAATGTAGCGGCCGTCCTTCATCTCGTCCTCCAGCCGCATCACACGGGTATCGAAGGCCGGGCGCAAGCCGGCGATGCTGGGAAAGCCCGCGAACAGTTCTGACAGATCCGGGAAGATCGACGCGTGGTGTCGCCGAACGGCAAGATTGCTCATCTCTAGCTCCTAGATTGAAAGAATCACTGGCGATTTCTATCCGACCAATCGGCCGAAATCCCGGAAAGAGACCGAAGTCCCAAAGATTGTGGGTCGTTGGTCAGCGCGCCTGCGGGAGGCGTTCGCGTCGGCGGGCAGCCCGGGTCACGCGACCCATGGGATGCCGATTCCACCACCCAAACGGCCATAGCGAACTGGCGATGATAAATGCTTGGTCGCGATTCAGCTGGGCCCGTTCGGGAATCCTGCGACCAGGGTGCTTGCTCGTTTCCTTGTCCGATGTTGACACCGTTCGTCCCCCTCCGCGGATCAGCGGCCGGGCCGCTTGAAACCGACCACAAGCAAGGACAAGTCGCTCTCACGCAAAGCTTCAGCGCCGGGAGCACCAAGCAGCTGCTCGATTGCCGCGGTCTGGGCCGCACCGACCACGATCAACTGAATGGCTTCGGCATGCACGGCGAGGTAGTCGACCAGCGACGCTTGCAGATGAACCGTGTCGAATTCGACCTCCGGATAGTTGTCCGTACAACGCTTCAGATGCGAGTCACCCGATCGCGACTGCGTTGATGTCAGAACCCGCAACGGCACGCCACGATGGCGGGCCTCGTGGATCGCCAGCTCCAGAACGTCCATGCCATCCGGAGATTCGTCTACGAACGCAACGATCGAGCGGGTATCGGTGGTGTCCGCGTCGCTGGTGGACGCCCGGACGACGGCCACCGAACAGTGGCCGGACTGTGCGAGTTCTTTCGCAGTCGAACCCAACCAGATTGTCGGGCGCATCGAGGCCCCCGTGTCTCCGACACACAGCAACGTTGTGGACCGCGAAGCAGCGATGAGTGCCGCCACCGGCTCGCCGTCGAGGATCTCCGTTTCGACCTTGACCGGCTTGCCGACCTGTTCAACCGCCTCGTACGCGTCGCGGACGACGTGCTCTGCCGCGGCCACGGCCAGTCGCGCTTGGCGTGGACTGGCATCGACATCGCGTTGGGTGACATAGAGCAGACGCAGCGGAATGTCGGTGCCGGCCACTTCGTCGACTGCCCACCGGGCAGCGCGAATTGCGGCCGCCGAACCGTCCACACCTACGACGACGGACTTCGGTGGATACCGATCGAACATGAGAACTCCTGGCGACCAACGGCATTTACATATCTGTTCAGGACGCTACGGAGTCGGGCCCCTGCCAGATCAGAGGCATTGGTCCTCACCTATGGATCCGTTCGGCGGACGAGGCGCGGTGCACATGGTTAGGGACTTCGGGCCCTACCCGCGGACCGAGCGAGCTGATCGGATGGCGTCAGATAGGTGTGAAGCGGGCGTGCAGCCGCCAGCGCGGAAATGGCTGTGCCAAAACATCATTCCCTCCACCCGATAGCGGGATAGACAGGAGAAACAGCAGTGGCCGTCCTCGACGACGTGCGGGTTTTCAACAAGCATCTACTCAATCCACTGATGCTGCATCTGGCCGGGCGAAAGCACTGGTATGCCTCGGTGATTGAGCACACCGGCCGGCATTCCGGCAAGCAGTACTCGACACCGGTAGTCACCGAACGCGTGCCAGACGGGTTCATCGTTCCGCTGCCCTACGGCACCGACGTCGATTGGCTCCGGAATGTTCTTGCCGCCGGGCAAGCGACCATCCGGGCTGACGGCCAAAGCTATCGAGTCGCCGAACCGGAAATCATCTCCGCGGCGTCGGCTGCCGCCGAGCTGCGGCCCGAACGGCGACGGACCTACGATCTGTTCAAGGTCAAGAATTACCTCAAAGTGACGTCCGAACAGATCTAGAACCACTGCACACAAAGGCTTTTGCGGTGTGCGGCCATTCGCCCCCCTAGCTGCGAACCTCCAACACCTCGTGCAGAGGTTTGCGCGGCGTCGGTTCTGGAGCCAACTCGCCTTCCGGTTCGATGCCGACTCTGATCAGGACCTGCGGGACCGCGGCCAGACCGGTCGCGAACTCGCGGATCATGTCCCGGCTGGCGTCGAGCTCCGTGACGTGCGTGACGGGGCAGGTGGCCAATCCGGCCATCGTGCACTCCAGGAGGATGGCCGAAAGCGCCTCGCCGCAGTTGAGGGCATCGACACGAGCGTCGCCGACGGTGGACAACATGAGAATCTTCGCTTGGTCGTAAGTGCCGGCAGAGCTGCGCTCGTTCGTGGGATCGACCGGGAAACGTCGGTTCACGTCAACCCTGCGGGCATCGGCCTGCGACGCCAGTGCGCTCTGCGGAATCCCTTCTGATCCTTCTTCCAGCCTTGTCCACCAGAGCAATTCGGCGTGATACAGGTCGTCATAGCGACGTAAGGCTTCGGCGAGTCGCGCCGCTTCGGCGAGTCGCGGTCGCACATCCGCGGGCAGTACATCCAAACTGACCAGGTCATTGTCGAACGAGCTTCGTAGCACCGGTTCGAACGACGCCCAGTGTTTCGGCGCACGAAAGGGCAGACGGTTAGTTCGGCGGCGCAGTATCGCGCTCGCGCGGTCACGCCGAGCCTGTGCCACAAAGTCGACCGGCACGAAATCGACCGTTGCCAGGTGGTCGAGATTGTTCGGGTTGGGAAACTGATCGACATTCGTGGCCCACCCGGCGGCGGCCATCGCGGTCCGGAAGTGATCGAGCGCGGCGCCGCAGCTGATGATCGCTTCGCGGCCCGACGTGTCGGTTGCTCGTACTTTTTGCTCGGGATCGACGAACAGATCGACCCTGACGCCATCGGTGATCCACCGCCAGGGCTGCGAGTTGTGCAGCGAGGGCGCATGGCAGGCCAGCTCGACTGCCGTCGTGATCACTTTCGTATCGGCCAGCGTCTCCGCCATCGTCGCCACCCTCCATTCGGTATGGCTACGACCCTCGTGCCCGCCGACGGCTGACGCCAGAGTCCTTGGTCCCCGACACCAGGTCATTCGACCTTCGGGAGATAGGTGGCACGCGCTCGCTCGTCGAAACCCGCCGTTCGACGCGACGACAAAAGCGCGTATTGACTGGTGACCTTCGTCTCTATTGCGGGATGGACGCGCGGAAAACGATGAAAACGCCCCACCAACCGAAAGAGGCGGTCATGACCGCGGATGTCATTCGTAAAACGCCCCGCGACCACCTTGTCGAGCCGAACTTGTCGGACTACGAGCAGGCACGCGCAAAATTCCGCTGGGCCGACGTTCCCAACCTGTGCGACGGAATGGGGCCGGGCGGCTGCAACATCGCTTATGCCGCCGTCGACCGGCACGCGTCGGGCCCGGCCGCCAAACGCACGGCCCTGCGCTTCATCACCGACAAGGGCTGGGACGGTGCGATCGCCACGCGAGATCTCAGCTACGCAGAACTCGACGGCCTTGCCAAACGCTTCTCGGGGGTGTTGCGGGCGCTCGGTATCAACAAAGGCAATCGGGTGTTCACCATTATGGGACGCGTCCCCGAGCTCTACATCACGATGCTTGGTGCGCTGCGTAACGGTAGCGTCGTTTCGCCGCTGTTTTCAGCGTTTGGCCCCGAACCGATCGCCACCAGAGTCAACATCGGACAAGCCGAGGTGTTGGTTACCACCAAGGCTATTTATCAGCGCAAGATCGCCAAGATTCGCGAAAGTATGCCCTCCGTCCGGCACATCCTGGTAGTCGACGACGACGGCGCCGGCGGCCAAATACCCGGGACGCTCAACTTCTGGGACTGGATGCATGCCGCCAACGAATCGACGCCGATCGAACCGACGACCGCCGAAGATCCTGCGCTGCTGCACTTCACCAGCGGCACCACCGGAACACCCAAGGGCGCCATGCATGTGCACGGGGCCGTCGCGATGCACTACATCACCGGCCTTTACGCGCTGGACCTCCATCCCGACGACATCTATTGGTGCACTGCAGATCCCGGTTGGGTCACGGGGACGTCCTACGGAATTATCAGTCCACTGCTACACGGCGTCACCTCCGTCGTCGACGAAGCGGAATTCGACGCGCAGCGCTGGTACGCAATCCTGCAGGATCAGGGGGTCTCGGTGTGGTACACGGCACCGACGGCAATAAGGATGCTGATCAAGGCCGGCCCGGAGATGCCTGCGCAATACCAATTTCCGCGGCTGAGATTCATCGCCAGCGTGGGTGAGCCGCTTAACCCCGAAGCGGTCTGGTGGGGAAAACGGGTGCTGGGCTTGCCGATTCACGACAACTGGTGGCAGACCGAGACGGGCGGCATCATGATCGCCAACACCCCCGCATTCGACATCAAGCCCGGTTCGATGGGCCGGCCCCTGCCGGGTGTGGACGCATACATAGTGCGCCACAACGACGATGGGACGACTTCGCTCGTCGATAAGCCAGGTGTGGAGGGGGAACTCGCGCTCAAACCGGGATGGCCGTCGATGTTCCGCGGCTATCTGCACGCCGAGGACCGCTACCGAAAGTCCTTTGCGGACGGTCTCTACCTGACGGGAGATCTCGCCAAAAAGGACGCCGACGGCTATTTCTGGTTCGTCGGACGCAAAGACGACGTAATCAAGTCCGCTGGCCATCTCATCGGTCCGTTCGAGGTTGAAAGCGCGCTCACCGACCATCCGGCGGTAGCCGAAGCCGCTGTCATCGGAAAACCCGACCCGACCGTGGGTGAAATCGTGAAAGCCTTCGTCACTCTGAAGAATGGTGTAGTCGGTGACGAAGACTTGCGCCTGGAATTGCTCGGCCACGCGCGCAAGCGGCTCGGGGCCGCGGTGGCGCCCAAAGAGATCGAATTCGCAGACGCGCTGCCGCACACCAGCAGCGGCAAGATCATGCGTCGTCTGCTCAAGGCTCGCGAACTTGGCCTGCCCGAAGGCGATACCTCGACCATCGAGCGTCAAGCTGACCGCCACGCCGAGGGAGTGCCGTCATGACCGATACCAAGCTGGCCCATGAACTCTTGTCGGACATGATTCGCGTGCGCCGGATGGAAGAGAAGTGCGCGGAACTTTACAGCGCGGCCAAAATTCGTGGATTCCTGCATCTCTATGTCGGTGAAGAGGCCGTCGCCGCCGGATCGCTACGCGCACTGGCCGACGATGACGCGGTCGTCGCGACCTACCGCGAGCATGCCCACGCACTGCTGCGTGGCATCCCGATGACCTCGATCATGGCCGAGATGTTCGGCAAGCAAGAGGGCTGCTCACGCGGACGCGGCGGGTCGATGCACCTTTTCGATGCGTCCAAGCGGTTCTACGGCGGTAACGCAATCGTCGCCGGTGGTTTACCACTCGCGGTCGGCATCGCTCTCGCCGACGCCATGTTGCAGCAAAAGCGGGTAACCGCATGCTATTTCGGCGACGGCGCGGTAGCCGAGGGTGCGTTTCACGAGTCGCTCAACATGGCCGCCCTATGGAACCTGCCGGTGTTGTTCTGTTGCGAGAACAATCTTTACGCCATGGGAACCGCCTTGGATCGCGCACAATCGCAGACCGACCTCACCGTCAAGGCGGCGTCGTACCGGGTGCCCACACTGGCCGTCGACGGCATGGATGTCCAGGCGTGCCACGCGGCCGCCCAGCAGGGTGTCGATCACGTCCGCGACACCGGCGGGCCGTTCTTCATCGAGTTCCGCACCTATCGCTTCCGCGCGCATTCGATGTTCGATCCAGAACTGTATCGGGACAAGACCGAGGTTGCGCAGTGGCGCGAACGTGACCCGATCCGGTCGTTTACCGAGCAATGCAGGCGCGGTGGCGCGCTGACCGACGCCGACATACAGGAGATCGAAGATGCCGCCCTGGCCGAGATCGAGGCTGCGGTGGCATTCGCCGAAGCCGGAACGTGGGAGGACGTGGCGGATCTGGGCCGCGACGTGCTGACTGTGGAGTCGCCGCGATGAAGACCAGCTACCGAACCGCTGTGCACGACGCCCTTCGCGATGCGCTGCGCGACGATCCGCGGGTGGTGGTGATGGGCGAAGACGTCGGACGCTACGGAGGAACCTACGCTGCCTCCAAAGGTCTACTGGAAGAATTCGGTCCCGACCGAGTGCGCGACACACCGCTTTCGGAATTGGGGTTCGTCGGTATCGGAATCGGCGCGGCGATCAACGGCTTACGCCCAATCGTCGAAGTCATGACGGTGAACTTCAGCCTGTTGGCACTCGACCAGATCGTCAACACCGCTGCGGCCCTTCGCCACATGTCCGGCGGGCAATTCTCGGTACCGTTGGTCGTCCGAATGGCGACGGGTGCCGGACGTCAGCTCGCGGCCCAGCACTCGCACAGCCTCGAACCGTGGTATGCCCACATCCCCGGCATCAAGGTGCTGGCTCCGGCCACCGTCGACGATGCCTACGGCATGCTCGCCCCCGCCCTGGCGGACCCAGATCCGGTGGTGATCTTCGAACACGTCCAGCTTTACAACACCTCAACCGATATCGATGCTCTTGCCGCCACGGACATCTCGCGGGCGGCCATCCGTCGCAAGGGCACCGACGTCACGTTGATCGCCTACGGCGGGTGCCTTTCCAAGGCGCTCGATGCCGCAAACGAATTGTCACTAGCCGGAATCGAGTGTGAAGTCATCGATTTGCGGGTTTTGCGACCGCTCGACGGTGACACATTTCTCGAATCCGTGCGCAAGACACATCGGGCGGTCGTGATCGACGAAGCCTGGCGCAGTGGCAGTCTGGCGGCCGAGATCACGGCACGGATCATGGAAGAAGCGTTCTACGATCTCGACGCCCCGGTTACTCGCGTGTGCAGCGCCGAGGTTCCCGTGCCGTACGCGAAGCACCTCGAGCAGGCCGCCTTGCCCCAGCCGGAAAAAATCGTCGCGGCCGTGCATAGCCTGTTCGGCGACCGGCAATGATCGAGTTCAAAATGCCGGCCCTGGGAGCCGACATGGACGAGGGCACGCTGGACGAATGGCTGGTCAAGCCCGGCGACAAGGTAACCCGAGGTCAGATCGTGGCGGTCGTCGACACCACCAAAGCCGCCGTCGAAATCGAATGTTGGCAGGAAGGCACGGTTAACGAGTTGCTCGTCCCGGTCGGCGAAACCGTAGAAGTGGGAACGGTATTGGCGACTCTGCTGGAACGTGATGAGGCCGTGGTGAAGGCGTCGCCGCGCCGGCGGCGGCATACGACGAAAGCAGCGGCCAAACCGGCGGCGCGTGCCGACACGGCGACCGCGGTGATCACTGCGCCGTCCGTCCTGCAACGACGTCGTTGGGTGTCACCCGCGGCCCGACGGCTGGCCCAAACTCTCAACGTTGATCTCGACACGGTAACCGGCACCGGTCCGCAGGGTGCGGTCACCATCGGCGACGTCGAGCACGCAGCTGCGCCGAAAGAGCCGGTGCAACCGACAATCAAGCCGACATCCAAGCCCACAGCCGCCGACCGTGCCGCACAGATGCGAAAGTCGATCGCGGCCGCCATGAGCCGTGCGAAGCGCGAGATTCCGCACTACTACCTCGCCGACGAAATGCTGTTGGACAGCTCGATGACCTGGCTGACGACGCGAAATGCGCAGCGTTCGATCGATGAACGCGTACTGCCGGCCGCGTTGCTGCTCAAGGCGGTTGGCGTTGCCGCGCAGCGATTCGGCGAGTTCAACGGGTTCTGGCGCGACGGCGGATTCCAGCCCGCGACCGGGGTTCATGTCGGCGTCGGAATCTCGCTGCGCGGCGGCGGTCTCGTCGCGCCGGCGATTCATGATGTTGCGGACAAGAAGCTTGACGAATTGATGCATGACCTCGCCGACCTCGTGGCACGGGCGCGCTCCTTCTCGCTGCGAAGCTCAGAGATGTCCGACCCGACCATCACCGTCACCAACCTGGGCGACAAGGGCGTCGATACGGTCTTCGGCGTGATCTACCCACCCCAGGTGGCGATCGTCGGTTTCGGCCGGCCGACTCAACGAGTAGCTGTCATCGACGGCGGCATCCGGGTCGTCAGCGCGGTCCAAGCGACGCTGGCAGCAGACCATCGCGCCAGTGACGGTCACCGAGGAGCGTTGTTCCTCAGCGCAATCAATGACCTGCTGCAGCAGCCTGACCTTCTGGAGAAGTGATGAGCCATGACTAACGAGGACACCCGCGGCACGATCCTGGCGGTGCTGACCACGATCGCTCCGGAAATCGACACGGACGAGCTTCGCGACGACGTCCTACTCCGGGATCAGGTCGATCTCGATTCCATGGACTGGCTGAACTTTCTGCGCGGCATCCATCACCGGTTACGGGTGGATATCCCCGAATCCGACTATGCATCGCTGCGGACCCTGTCCGACGTGGTCAGGTACGTGGAAAAGAACCAGCAGAGCAGTCCGACGGCCTAGTACCGCAGGGACATACGACCCTAGGCGTTAGGCCCGACGACACCCTAGCGTCGGTGTCGAGTCACAACATGGACGAGGGGTTGACGTCATGCATCCGACGCTGGATACCCAGGTACTGAAAAGAGCGGTGCGATTGGCGTGCCGGGCTCCGTCGGTGCATAACAGCCAGCCTTGGCGATGGGTGGCGGAAGGCGGTGCGCTGCACCTATTCATCGATCGTCACCGCACAGTCCCCGGCACGGACAGCTTCGATCGCGACGCGATCATCAGTTGCGGTGCGGTCCTCGATCACCTTCGTATCGCCATGCTGGCGGCCGGCTGGCAACCCGACATCAAGCGCTTCCCCGACAAAACCGATCCCGATGAGCTCGCATCGATCAAATTCACCCTCGCCGCACACGTCACCCGCGCTCAGCGTGAGCGCGCACTGGCGATTTTGCAGCGCAGAGCCGACCGCCTTCCACTACGACAGCCGGCCTATTGGGATTTCTTCGAACGCGCACTATACGACGTCGTCGGTGACAGCGGAGTGGACCTGTATGTGCTCGGCGATGACTCGCGACCACGGTTGGCTGAAGCGGCGAAACTCACCGAAGACATCCGTAACGGCGACTGGCTCTATCTCGCCGAATTAGATTGGTGGACAACGCCTTATGCGGTCGATGAGGGCATCCCTCCCAGCGCGCTCGCATCCGACAAAGAACACCTCCGCGTAGACATCGGGCGGGAATTCCCCGTCAGGATCCATACCGATCGACGCCCGGAGGTCGAGGCCGACTGGTCGAAAATTCTCGTCCTCTCCACCGCTGGGGACACTCGAGCGGACTGGTTGAGGTCCGGCGAAGTGTTGTCGACCATATTGCTCGAATGCACCATGGCCGGCATGGCGACCTGCCCGCTGACCCATCTCATCGAGCTCGACGAAAGCCGCGATATCGTTCGCGACCTGATCGACCAGTCGGGCGAGCCCCAGGTTCTGATCAGAGTCGGGATAGCACCGCTGATGGATCGTGCGGCGGCCCCGACGCCGCGGCGCCCACTACACGACGTCTTGCGCGTTCGCTAGGCGCGCTACCGGAGGTTGACCAACTTTGGTCCCAACGGGGCAGGACCTTCGGCAGGCGAGATCGACGGTTTTCGTCAATAAGGTCGTCCCCATGACGAATCAAACCCAAACCGATGACGGCGCCATCGTCTTGCCTGTGCATGAGTGTTGGGATCTGCTCTCAAGTGCCACGCTGGGTCGGCTGGTCACGAGCGTGGACGGCCGGCCGCAGATCTTTCCGGTCAACTATGCCGTCCAGCGGCGAACGATCCTGTTTCGCACCGCGCCCGGCACGAAGTTGGTCAGCGCCGCGATAAACAACGAGGTGGTGTTCGAGGTCGACGACCATAACGTCGCCGGGGGCTGGAGTGTGATCGTGCGCGGCACCGCGCGCTCTCTTCGCAGCGACGAGGAGATCGCGGATGCGCAGCGTGCTCAGGTATTGCCGTGGACGACTTCCGAGAAGTCGCACTATGTACGGGTGATTCCGGAGATGGTGACGGGCCGGCGTTTCCAATTCGGCTCGCCGCCAATGGAACAGTCCATTCACATCTGACCGAGCTCGCGGGACTGCTGCTAGCGTCGCGGCACGCCGGTTCGAATCGGCCGCGCGTGGTGTGGCCGCGGTGTGAACTCCAGCGACAGCAGTACCAGCAGCGCCGCGGGGATGTGGCCGGCACGCAGCAGGACGTAGCGACGCTTGCCCAGCGAGTGGTACTTGCGGAGATACCGATATAAGGACTCGAGCCGGATAAATGGGTCCAGCAGATGAATCAACCGATACGCGAGCCGCTGCATCCCGCCGGGGTGGGCGGCCTGGAAGATTTCCGGAAACGCTGCGAAAGCCAGCGAAAGCCTCTCTGCGTTCTGGCTTTTCGCCATGGCAATCATGTCGACGGTGAGCCGCTCGTCTACCCCGTTGGGAGCGTCCGGTCGACGGTAGGGCACATCGAGACTCACTTCCGTTCCGTGCCCGGCGGTCGCATATCGGTGAAACGCCACCACCCGACCGTCGCGATCCCGAGCGATCGCCAACTTGATCCCCGGGAATCGGCCCTGCAAGGCTGCGTCCAGAGTCATACAGAACCCGCGCTCGGTACCGGCCGCGTGGTGCGCGGCGTACAGGACCTCGGTCAGTTCGCCGACCAGCTGGCCGCAAATCTCCTGCTCGTCAACGATTTCGGTGGTGATACCGCAATTGTGGGTGCGCTGTACACCTTGGCGCAGGTTGCGAAAGCGTCTGCCCTTCAGGGTGAAGTGACGAACGTCAACGACGACATCGCGTCCGATCGGGACCTCGAGCTTCAGCCGCCCACCCGTCTTGGTACGCCATAGTTTCAAATATCTTTCGCCACAGGCTAATACAAGGATGCGCCAACCCCGACTGCGGCACATGGGGGTGAAATCGTCAACCAACGCCTGGAATTGGGTCTCGTCCCCGATCGGGTCGCCGCTGACTACGGCGAACCCAAGCCGGGTGCGATAGGCGATAGCCGCGGTTTTGTCGACGTTGAAGAAATAGCTCTTGCTCGAGCGCATGGCGAATGGCGCCAAGGGATCCCCATGCGTGACCTGGACGAGAGCCCACACCTGTGGCAGTAGCTCGGGCTGAGGTCGCGTCGCCGTGGGCCACATCAGCGCGAGTCCACTGGCACCCAACGCAATGTTGCCCAGGGCACCGTATGACAAGAAGTGCACACCAAGCCCTAAACACACGCTCACGGCCGCGGCCATCGCATGCCTACTCGTCACCGGGCGGCCGAGAAAGACCCCTCGCGCAATCAATGCCACCGCGGCAAGTAGCGCGAGCGACCAACCGAATCGGCCGGGGGCAACCGGGCGGTAACCGAATTGGTCACTGACGACCAGCGCCGCCGTCCACGCTACGACACCCAACATCGTCAACCCGCAAACGACGCGGCCCATCCGAACATCGCTTTTGACCAGCACCCGCCCCCCGGCGTTCACCATTGCGGCTTCACCACTTCGGTGCTTGATCTTCACCGGCGGGCCCACTTATTCGCGAACCACGAGAACTGAACATTCGGCGTGGTGGAACAGCGGATGCCCGGAGGGACCCACCAGATGCGCCAGCGCAGCGGCCTCCGCGGCGCCGATCACGGCGAGTTGCACTCGCTCCTCGTTGACGCGCAGGAAGCTGGCGATGGCGTACTTGGTGGTAATTGGGTACACGCGCACCTCGGGATGACGGCGCTGCCAATCCTGCACTCGCCGTTCGAAAGCGCCGTCGGCTTGCTCGCTGAGGTCTTCGGGCCGACCACCGAGGACCAACATGGGCGCCTCGCGCAATTTCGCCTCCCACGCAGCGTATTCGACGACGCGGTCGTTGCCGGGCGCATCGGTCATCCGCACGACGATCCAGTTGATGTCGGGCGGCGGTTGGTCCGGATCCGTCCGCACCACCGCAACGGAGCAGTGGGCCTTCTCGGCGAGTTCGGTTGCCGTGGAGCCTAACAGGGCGCGGGCGTAGCGCCCGATGCCTGTCGAGCCGACGCAGATCAACTCGGCATCGCGTGACGCCTCCACCATGACCGATCCAGCCGGGCCGCGCGGAATGTCGGTTTCGATTTTGACGGGCTTCTGGCTTGCCTCGACCGCGGATTGCGCCTTCCAAAGCGATTTTTCGGCATGCTCGAGATCGCGGGCGTAGTCCTCCGGCGATGAGTGCGTCTGCTTGATGACCGAGATCAGCCGCAGCGGGACACCGCGCCCAACGGCCTCATCGACACCCCAAATCGCGGCGGCGATCGCGGCCGATGAACCGTCGATACCCACGACGATAGGTTTCATGGTCCGTACTCCTTCCGTGATCATCACCGGCTCACCCGGCACCGGAATAGCTGCCCACATCGTGATGATCGGCGACTCCGTCCGACGTGGGCCGGGCTAGCTGATAGACCTCGATAAGGCGTGCCACATCGCTGGGCGTGACGATGCCGACGACCGTGCCCGCGTTTACGACCAGAGCGCGACTGCGAGGACCAGCAGGCGCCATCCGACGCAACAAATCTTGAAGCGGCTCTTGCGGAGCGGCGGTGGGCACACTTTGCAACGGCAGGGCGATCTCGCCAACGTTCGTGGTGGTGCGCCGATGGGGCGCGAGTTCGCGTAACTGCCGCAACGTGACCAAGCCGGTGATCGATCCGTCCGGGGCCGCAACCGGGTACGCCGAGTGCCGATCGCCGAGTACATAACGCTGGATGAAATCCTCGACCGTTATCCATCCGGGAGCGGTATGCGGCTGCGGGGTCATCGCGTCGGCAACACGCACGCCCGCGAAGATCTGCTGACTGGTCGCCTGCGCTTCTTCCTCGCGGGCGCCGACGAAGATGAACCAGCCGATGAACGCCAACCAGACACCACCGATCAGGCCGCCAGCGAGAAACTCAGCCAGCCCCAACACAATCAGGATGATCGCGACCACTCGTCCGGCACGCGCCGCGCCGATCGCCGCGCGCACACTGTCGCCGTGGCGATGCCATAAGTAGGCGCGCACCAGCCGCCCGCCGTCCAGAGGGGCACCCGGCAGCAGATTGAACAGCGCGAGCAACAAGTTGATACTGGCCAGCCACCCGGCGACGCTGCCGACGATGGTCGGGGCGTGCAAGGCCGAAAGCGCAACCGCTATCCCTGCGAACACCGCCGACAGGACCAGGCTGGTGGCCGGGCCCGCCAATGCGATACGAAAGGCGGCCTTTGGACTTTTCGCCTCTCCTTGCAAACTCGTCACACCACCGAAAAGCCATAGTGTGACGTCGTCGACGGGTACCCCGGAGCGACGGGCCAACACTGCATGGGCGAGTTCGTGGGCCAACAGCGATGCCAGCAGTACCACCGCGCCGCACGCTCCGGCCAACCAGTAAGCCGGCCGCGAATATCCTGCGACGGTGTGGGGCAATGTGGTTGCCAGGCTCCACGTGAACAGCCACAGGATCACCATCACGCTCCAGTGAACCCGCACCGGAAAACCCGCAAATCGTCCCAACGGGATTGCCTCAGACACCGTGGAAACCTCCGAAAGCGTGTGTGTCGCATGAGTTGAAGGTCGGCCAGCTGACCTCCGGACTTCATCCGATCGTCTTCCCCTGCATTTGAAAAGGGCCTGAAGTCCCATGCGTATGAACTAGGGACTTAATGCCCTAGCACCTAGTGACTTTCAGCGAGGGGTAACCGGCCTTCCGGCGCTACAGCGACACCGGTGCAGCGGCCATCGTGGACGCATGGGCACCTGTCACACCGCGGGGAGAACCAGTGGGTCGACCCTCGACGATGATGCCCCTAGGCTCGCTACCCGATCGCTGCAGGACGTCGCGAGCGCACCGCTCACCGACGTGATGCGCTCGCTGCATACCTCTCAAGAGGGGCTCTCCTCACTCGAGGCGGAATCCAGGCTGGCATCAATCGGACCGAATTCGGTTCGGACCCATCGGGTTAGCGCTCTAGCAGTGCTCGGCCGCCAGTTGAACAATGCGGTGTTGGTGCTCTTGGCGGTTACCGCGATACTGTCCTTCTTCCTCGGCGACGGAACACAGGCCATCATCATCGGCATCATTTTGCTCATCAGCGTTGGCCTGTCGTTTTTCAACGAATACCGGGCAGAACGGGCAGCGGCCGCTCTGCACGAGCGGGTCCGTCATACGGCCGTGGTTCGCCGCGACGGCCAGTTCGGCCGTGTCGACGTCACCGCTCTGGTCCCCGGGGACGTCATCCGTCTCCAACTCGGTGAATTGGTGCCCGCCGACGTGCGACTGATCACGGTGAACGGATTGGAATGCAACGAAAGCATCCTCACCGGCGAATCGGCGCCGTCGGAGAAGTCGGCGGAGCCGGCCGCACCGGATGCAAACATCACCGACGCATCCAGTTTGGCGTTCATGGGCACCGTGGTCAGTGCGGGTGAGGCGACCGGCGTGATCTTCGCGACCGGTGCCGCCGCCGAATTCGGTCGCATCGCAGTCGGTTTGGGCTCGCGCCAACCGGAGACCGACTTTCAGCAGGGACTGCGACGCTTCTCCTATCTGCTTCTGAAAGTCGCGTTGACACTTACCGTCATCATCATCGTCAGCAATCTGCTACTGCGACGGCCACTCATCGATGCGGCGCTGTTCGGATTGGCCATCGCGGTCGGCATCACGCCCCAATTGCTTCCCGCTGTCGTCAGCACGAGCTTGGCCTCGGGTTCACGACGGCTGGCCCGCCTGAAGGTCCTGGTGAAGCGCCTCGTGTGTATCGAGGACCTCGGCGACATCGACATCTTGATTACGGACAAAACCGGCACGTTGACCGACGGCCGACTCGACTTGATCGACGCCGTCGATGTCTTCGGCACCCACGCAGACTCGGTGTTGAATTCCGGATTGCTCGCCACCGATGTCGACCCGTCGACAGGCGGGGTAAGCGCGAACGACCTCGACGCGGCCCTGTGGCGCGGTCGGCCCGCCATCGCCGCGGTCACCCGCCTGGCGACGTTGCCCTTCGATCACACCCGACGGGCCACCTCGGCGCTCGTCGATGGCCACGGCGGTAGGCGCATCGTGGTCAAAGGCGCACCCGAACAGGTCATGGCACGCTGCGACGACGTCCCCGAAGCCGCGCAACGGACCTTGACACGGTTGTTTGCCGACGGGCGTCGAGTCGTGGCGATAGCCAGTAAACCAGCGCCGGGTCAGGAGACGTTGTGCGCAGCCGACGAGGCTGCTCTGACACTCGAGGGCTTTCTGGTCTTCGCGGACAACCCGAAAGCCGACGTGCATGATTCGTTGTCACGACTCAAGGCGTTGGGAATCGAGGTCAAAGTAGCCACCGGCGACAATGCCAGCGTCGCCGAAAAGGTTTGCAACGACATCGGATTGCCGTCCAAAGGCACCATCACCGGCGCCGAGTTGCAGCAGCTCAGTGACGCAGAACTCACCGTCGTAGCGCGCAACCACACGATCTTCGCTCGCATCTCACCGGAGCAAAAAGCCCGCGTCATCTCGTCGCTGCGGAATTCCCAGCGATCGGTCGGTTTTCTCGGGGACGGAGTGAACGATGCCCTGGCCCTTCATTCGGCCGACGTCGGGATCTCGGTCGACACGGCCACCGATGTCGCCAAGGACGCCGCCGACGTGGTTCTCCTGGAGAAGGACCTCGGCGTGTTGGCCGACGGTGTCGCCGAGGGCCGGCGTATCTTCGCTAACACGATCAAATACGTATTGATGGGCACTTCAAGTAATTTCGGCAACATGTTCAGTGCGGCCGCGGCATCGGCCGTCCTTTCGTTCCTGCCGATGCTGCCAAGTCAAATCTTGCTCAATAATCTGCTCTACGACACCTCTCAGCTCGCGATTCCCACCGACCGGGTGGACGAAGAGCAGCTACACGCACCCGCGCACTGGAACATCGCGTTCATACGACGGTTCATGCTGTCGTTCGGGCCGATCAGTTCGTTGTTCGACTTCCTCACGTTCGGCCTCATGCTCGGCGTCTTGAATGCGGGACCGATCGAGTTTCGCACCGGCTGGTTCGTGGAATCCCTTGCCACCCAAACGCTCATCATCTTCGCGATTCGCACCAGGCGGGTGCCGTTCCTGCGCAGCAGACCGGGCGGACTGCTCACCGCCGCCACTTTGTCGATAGTTGCGCTCGGCGTGATCCTGACGGTGTCGCCGCTCGCCGCCAACCTTGGATTTCGGGCGCTACCGTGGCAGTTCTTCGCCGCCTTGCTAGGACTCACCCTCACCTACATGGTGTTGGTGGAGATCACCAAGAAATGGTTCTATTCGAGTCCGATGCACATCGGGGATCGACTGTTGCGGACCCGGGGAACGGCCCACCGCATTCACCGGCGAGCGGCCCGCTTCAGTCATTCGGGGCCACTACCATCGCCGGCCGCCTAAACGGTCCTCGAAATCCACGGTCTTGGGACTTTCGCCCCTACCGTGGCAGGTCTCCAAACGATCGGATGTTTGCTATGAGCATCGCGCTGTCGACCCACCTGAATACGGACTTCGAGCGCGCGGTCAAATACACCCGAGAAGCCCTTGCGCAACAGGGGTTTGGCGTGCTAACCGAAATCGATATCAAAGCAACGCTCAATACCAAGCTCGGTGTGGAGATGGAGGATTATCTGATCCTTGGTGCGTGCCATCCAGCCTTGGCGTACCAAGCAATCAACATCGATCGAGAGATTGGATTGCTACTTCCCTGCAATATCTTGCTGCGCGCCGACCAGAGCAATCCTGGCACGATAATCGTCGAGGCGATGGATCCGAAACTGTTGCTGGAGGTAACCGGCGAACCGGCGCTGATCGCGATCGCCGACGAGGTCACCACCAAGCTGGGCGCCGCCATCGCCTCGCTCGATGCTAGTTGCGGTTGATTTCATCCACCGCCATTTCGACGACATGCGGAATGGCGCGCGCGACCTGTGGAGTCAAACCGACGCCGTGATCGGTGTCCGCGATGTCGATGGTGAACACCACAAGCACGTCGGGTACCCGATTTCCAAGCGCCTTGCCGAGCGTGTAAGTGCGGCCGACATCGACCGTGTGCGAACTCAATGCACCCGAAGAGTCGACCACATCACCGACCGAGCAACGGCGGACCCGGCCCGGCGTTGGCGGCGAGGAAACCGCGCCATCGATCACCAAGGCAAGCCGCGCCCCCGACCACGCATCGAGCAGGCTCAGCGGTTCCGCGACGCCGGCTACTACGCAAACACCGGGCAAGTCAAGGTCTTTGAGCGCCACGGCGGCGACGATGCCCACTGCGTCGTCCTTGCGAAGGATGTTACCGAGGCCGATAATGACCACCTCGCCGGTCAATGATGCTCAACCCGAAGTGTCAAGAAGTGTGTGGAGCATGAGATGCAGGGGTCGTAGCTGCGGATTACTTTCTCGCACAGCATGGTCAGCGCGGCGTCGTCAAGGGACAGATTGTCGGAGACGGCGCGGCCTAAGTCGGCCTCAATGGCCGCTTGGTTCTGCGATGTTGGCGGAATCATGGTCGCGGCGGAAACCAGTCCATCCGCGTCGATCTCGTATCGGTGATACAGCAGGCCGCGAGGCGCTTCGCTGACGCCGTGTCCGATACCACTGCGGGCTTCAACGTCAACGAATGGGTGCGCCGGACGCTGATACTCGGCGATGATCCGTAACGCCTCTTCGATCGCATACACCACTTCGACGGCGCGGACGACTATGCTGCGAAAAGGATTTCGGCATTCCGGCGGTAGCCCGGCACTTGCTGCCGCCTGGGCAGCGACCACCGAGAGTGCCGAAGAGTTCAATGAGTATCGGGCCAATGGCCCGGTCAGGTAGCAACCGCCATCGAGGGTCGCATGCAGCGCCGTGGAATGGGGAACCTGAGCTTCGGCGACGTGGCTGGTGAAATCGGCAACCGAAAAGGGCACGCCCGCGCTGCGCGCGATGGCGCCGTTTTCGATCGGGTACCGGCCTGTCGCCGTGAGTGCCAGAAACTCGTGGTCGACCGCTAGGTCGGGGAACTCAAAGCGCGAAACCCACTCGACAGTGGCCAGCGCGTCATCCAACGCTCGGCGCAACTGCTCAGCGATCGGCACGAATTCCAATCGCGTTGGCACGGAATAGAAGCCGCCCAGCCGGACATTGACCGGGTGGATGGCGCGACCGCCGACGAACTCCATCAACTGGTTGCCGGCCTTCTTCAGCGCCAGCCCCCGCTCCACAGCGGCCGGGTGATCGCGTGCCATGCCCACGATGTCGGAGTAGCCGAGGAAGTCGGGTGCATGCAGCAGGTAGATGTGCAGCGCGTGGCTGTTGATCCACTCGCCGCAGTACAGCAACCGCCGGAGCGCGACGATATCCTCGTCCACCTGGATGCCGCACGCGTCTTCGATCGCGTTGCATGCACTGATTTGATACGCCACGGGACAGATTCCACATACCCGAGCGGTCAGGTCCGGTGGTTCTGTGTAGGCGCGCCCACGCAGGAACGCCTCGAAGAATCGAGGTGGTTCATAGATATTGAGCTGTACACTCTCGAGTTCGCCATCCTTGAGCGTAACGTTCAGTGCGCCTTCGCCTTCCACCCGCGTGAGCGCGTCGACCCGCAGACTGCGGATTGGTGGCGTCATTCATTGCTCCGTTCGGCGGCGAAGCTGGCGACATTGAATGTCGAGAAAACCCGGTCGACGTCGGCGTCGGACATACCGTCGCGGCGCAACAGTGGAATCAGCGTAGCGGTCCGCGGCGCCGCGGAGGGCCCGAAACAGCCATAGCAGCCGCGACGATGTCGCGGGCACAGTGCTCCGCAGCCGGCGTGGGTGACTGGTCCGAGACACGGGGTGCCGTCGGCGACGATCACACAAGTCACCCCGCGCAATTTGCACTCGGTGCACACCGTTTTGGCCGGCAGCCGCGGCTTGCGTCCGATCAGCAGCGCCGCGAGAGTGTCGAGCAACTGTCCGCGGTCGATCGGGCAACCCGGCAGCTGGTAGTCCACCTCGACGTGTGCCGATGCCGGAGTGGAGCTCGCCAGCGTGTCGATGTACTCCGGGTTGGCATAGACGACCGAGGTGAACTCGGCGATGTCGCCAAAGTTGCGCAGCGCCTGCACTCCCCCGGCCGTCGCGCAGGCGCCGATGGTGACCAGCAGTTTCGATTGGTCCCGGATTGCCCGGATCCGCTGTTCATCGTGTCGAGTAGTGATCGAACCTTCGACCAGTGACACGTCGTACGGGCCGCCGACCGTCGCGCTGGAAGCCTCGGCGAAGTGGGCGATCTCGACTTGATCAGCGAGGGTCAGGAGCTCGTCTTCGCAGTCGAGCAGCGTCAACTGACAACCATCGCACGAGGCGAACTTCCACACGGCCAAGCTGGTTCGGGTCATTTAAAGCTCCTTCACCGCAAGCAGTGGTCCGGCTATGTCGTAGCCGACAACCGGGCCATCGCGGCACAGCAGTAGCGGACCCAGCTGGCAATGGCCGCACCACCCAACCCCGCACTGCATGTTGCGCTCCAGTGAGACGCGAATATCCTTGGCGGCCAGTCCTTTCGCGATCAGTGCGGCTGCCCCGAAGCGCAGCATCGGCTCTGGTCCGCAGAGAAAGGCCGTGGTGCGATCGGGGTTGAGCTCCAACCGGCTCAGCGGTGCGGTGACTAATCCGACCTCGCCCTTCCAGCCGGGCGTCGGCGCGTCGACGACAAGATGCAGTTCGATTTGCGGTTCTGCTGCCCACTGTTCGAGTTGAGCCGCGAAGACGAAATCGGCTCGGGAGCGTGCGCCCGCGATCAGCGTCACCTTGCCGTAGCGCGCGCGCTCGGCCAGCGCCCCCAGCACGGCGGGACGCAGTGGGCACAATCCGACGCCGCCGGCGACCATGACCAGATCTCGCCCAGCAGCCTCGGCCAATCCCCATGATGTGCCGAACGGACCCCGTATCCCGATCACGGTGCCTGGTTCGGCGTCGTGCAAGGCACGGCTGACCGCACCGACAGCGCGGATAGTGTGGGTGATCGATCCGTCGGTAACCGTCGGGTCGCCGCTGATCGAAATCGCGGCTTCGCCTACCCCGAAGGCGTACAACATCATAAATTCCCCCGGTTGCGGACGGCGCAGTGCTTCGCCGAGCGGGACCAGGGTGAGCGTTGCCGAATCGGGGCTCTCCACGACACGGCTGCGCACTCGATAAGGTACCGGCGCCATCGCGGAATGCGCGGCCGGCGCAACACCGGTCACCGTGTCACTCATCGTCCGCCGTCCGGGCCATCTTGTTCATCTCCGCGGTGATGTCGATCCCGGTGGGACACCAGGCAATACATCTTCCGCAGCCGACACAGCCGGACATCCCGAACTGGTCGTGCCAGGTGCTCAGCTTGTGGGTCAGCCAATGCCGGTAGCGCGATGCCCCAGACTGACGAACGCTGCCCCCGCCGTGGATGAAGGTGAAATCGAACTCGAAACATGACGCCCAGTGCCGCCACCGCTCGGCATGCTCACCGGTGAGGTCGCTCACGTCCTCGGTACTCGTGCAAAAGCAGGTCGGACACACCATCGTGCAATTGCCGCACGTCAGGCAACGGCTCGCGACTTCGTCCCACTGCGGTGACTCTCTCGACTCGATCAGCAGGTTACGCAGGTTCACGTCCGGCATCTGCCGGCCCATCCGACCCGATGCCGATTCGACATCGGCTCGCGCACAATCGATTTCCTGTTTTTCGGCGGTACGGTGCGGTATCTGCGCGAGCACATCGGCACCCTGCCGGCTACCGATGTCGACAAGATACGACGCAGTGGCCCCCTCCACACGCTCCGTGAGCGCGAGGTCATAACCAGACCCGACCGCGGGACCGGTACCCATCGATGCACAGAAGCAAAGTCCGCCGGGTTCCGTGCAATTCACCGCGACGACAAAGGTCCGCTGCCGACGTCCGACAAACGAGTTGTCGGGATGTTCGGCGCGGCCGAGCACGCCGTCGAGGGTTCCGATTGCGGCCAGATCGCACCCTCGCACTCCCAGGAATGCGTATCGGGGGACCTCGTCATCCTCGTCGAGGCTTGTCCCGTCCCGAGTACCGGCCCACAGTCGCTGCCGTGGTGGGTGAAGGAACTGTTTCCAGGACTGGGGGCCGGCCGAATGCCCGAATGCCGCGTCATCCTCGCGTCGGCGCACCCGATAATGTCCCGGGCTCACGTCTACACCCCAGCCGCGGGGCAGATCGTTCGCCGACTCCAACTCTGCCAGCACGATCGCGTCGTCCCGCAGGGTCGGACCGATCACCCGATAGCCCTGTTCAACCAACACCTCAACAAGACGATGCAGTGCCGCCGCGTCGAACACTGCGACCTGAGAATCTTCGCCGGCCATCGACATATCATCCGTCCCGTCGGGTGCGCTGCATAGAGGCGCTCGTCTCTCAAGGAATCGTCTGGCCGCCGTCTCCCTGCAGGCAATTCAGCTCACGATCCCATTGAGCGTCACGGGCGTGATTGAGCCGTGAACGCACGCTGATCACCAGTGCTACCACCCCGGCAGCGATAACCAGCAACGTCCCCAGGGCGGCGGCAAACGCGTCCCCCACCGCCTGCCAGGTGGGGGTCGGCGCCGTCACGAGATCACCATGCATATCAACCCAAACCGTGGTGCGGTCGCCCACCTCGACAGCATCGGCAAGTTCGAGCTGGCCCGTGCGCTCACCCTGCGGTACAGGCCACTTCGCCTGCACGACCGCGATACCCGAATCATCGACGGCAGTCTGCGTGATCGTTGCCGTGACCGCATGACGCTGGTGCGCCTGTTGGACATAAACCCGTTCGCGCACACCGTAAGTGCTGCCGGCCGCCACCCCCGCGAAGGGAATCGCCAGCAAAGCCACGACGAACGCGATGAGTGTGACCAGAGCTTCCACGCGATCGGATCGGCGAAGCAAGCCGTTGCGACCGACAATGCGAGCGATTGACCAGCAGCGTGGGTCTAGCGTGAATGTCTCCATCTCAACTCCCCTGCGCGACGGAGCGTTTCGCGTTTGGCGCCTACTCGCCGGCATCTGCGAGGTCCGATATCCACCCGACGAAATCGGAGAGTTCACGCCGCGGTGTCGATGGCAACGGATCCGCATTTATCGGTGCCCAGCCCACCCGTAGCAGCATCTGTGGATAACTGTCGCTCCCGAAAATCTCGGCGCGTACGGCCTCGCGTGTCTCGGCGACCTCGAGTGGTTCGGTAACCGGGCAACTGGCCAGGCCCGTCGACGTAGCGGTGAGCAGCACGGCACTGGTGGCCTCGCCGGCGCGCAGCCGCGACAACCGGTCGTCGGCACGCGTCCCGAGCGCGAGAACCACGGCGTTGTCTTCGGCGGACGACGAGCCGGGCGGCTCGGCGAGTACGGGACCGGCGAAGTACCGGCCAGGAATCGTGGCCTCACGATCGGACTTTGGCGTGTTGCGAGCCGGAACGCCGGCTAGAGAGCCGTAGCGGCCGCTCCACTCGGTGAGCTCGGCGAGATAGTCGTGATTCATGTGATCCCACACGGACTGCGCCACGATCTTGTTCAGCTTGTCGGTGTCTTCCACCTGGCAAAGCGTCACACCGTGGCGCGCCGAACGCGCCGCCATCAGCGCGATGTCGCCGACGGGTACCTGCCAGGAGCTGTAGTGCCGGCGGTCGGTTCGCCGCCGTGGTATCGCCGCGGCGAGCGCAATGTCGGAGGCGTCAGCGGAATGCGGTGAAAGTTCAATCGCGGCAAGGTGGTTCGGATCCGCTGGGTTAGGCAGGCGAGACACTTTGGCGTGCCATCCGACCGCCGCGAATGCGACGACGCAGTGATTCAGCGTCGCGCCGCAGCTCAGGATCAAGTCGCGCCCGTCCGGGTCGGTGTTGGGTAGCTGCCGGGTTGCGTCGGAGTAGAGATGCAGGCTCTGCTCGCCCACCAGCCATCGCCAGGGTTGGGTGTTGTGGACGGAGGGGGCTCGTGATGCCAGAGCCAGGGCCGTGCGAATCGTGCCCGCATCGGGAAAGCGTGCATTCATGGCAGTTCGCCCCTTTCTAAAAATTCTGGTGTCAACGATTCCGGGTTTACCGCCACGGGAAGAGGGGACGACGACCTTGATGCGAGGGACTTTGGGCCACGCCCCGGTGCTGTTCGGGCCACAAGTGCTAGGCAGCCGACGCAAGGGTCACTTCAACGGACAACTGGTTGCCCAGCGCGTAGGCCGCAGACCAGTCGCCGAGACACGCTGCTCGCGCCAGGTCCTCAACCAGCGGGCTGTAGGTACCCAGCTCTTGCAGCCACGTCGTGACGATGGCCGCGATCTCGTCACCGTGCACATGAACCGTGCGGCCACCGTGCAGGCGATCGGTAACGCAATACATCCGCTCACCATGCGTTGTGTGCTTGACGAATCTCATCGCAGCCTCCTCCACCGGCCTTGAGACCAATCCGACCAGTTGGCCGATGGGGCCAATAGAGGCGAACGCAACCGGCCAGCGGTGCTTCGGTCGCACTGACGACCACGCCGAAGTCCCTGTCCCGTGGGCCTTTGGTCCCCGGACGCTGCAGGCCCAAGGTCCTTCGACGACGACCGCAACCCACCCGCCCTGTGGCGGTACTCGGCGAGTCCGCAGTACCCGCCCATTGTGCGTCCGCAACGGGCCCCGTTAGTCGCGTCTGTGGCTTGGCGCTGTGCTGTCGGCGCCCGTGGCCGGCTGTCGACGTGCCGCCAATGCGCCGGCGATCGAGGTGGCCGCAACCGTCAGCAGGGCGCCAAGCATCAGCGCCGAACCTTCGCCCGGCGCGAGCAGGTTTTCCTCGTTCCCGATCGTGGCCGCGGCCACTGGCACACCGAGTTGGGCGGCCGAGAGCACGGCCAGGGTTACCGGCTGGCCGAGCAGCCTGCCCACGCAGTGGGCCAACACGGCACCCAGCCCTAGCGCCACGCCCAACAGAATCAATTTCGGGTGCGCACCCAGCTCGCGCACGTGCAGCGAGGCGCCCAGCCAGACGAAGAACAACGGACCGAAGAACCCCTCGGTGATCCCGAACAGCTGGCGCGCTAGCCGTCGCGGCTCCCCCACCGACGCGATCACCAATCCCAATGCGAAGCCGGCCAACATGATCGACACGTGGGTGCGCAGCGCCAGTGCCGCCAGTGCGAACAACGCCAGTAGATTCGTGCGCAACTCCAGCGCGAATTTATGATCCTCGGAAAAGGCGTGCGCGCGTTGGCGCCAGCCCCGGCGATCGACCGCGAGTAGGACCAGGTACAGCAGTCCCGCACACGTCGCGATCGCCAGCGCACCGAGTGCCGCCGTGGGCGCCCTGCTCAGGTCGATCACCAAGGGCAGCAACACGATAGAGGCCGTATCGGCGATAGCGATCTGTGCGGTGAGCGAGAGCACCGGCGGCCCCTGCAGCCGCAGCGAGCCGATCACCGGTAATGCCAGCGCAGCCGATGACGACGCCATCAGCACCGCGTACAGTGCCGCGTGGCCGGTACCGAAATACCACGCCAACGCCACACCGAGGGCCGTTGCGACGACGCCGCACAGCACCGCTCGCGCCAACGCCCGCGGCAGTGCCCCGCGCACGTCAGGATTTCGCACCGGCACATGGGTGCCCGCGACGAACATCACCAGCGCGAAACCGATGTTCGCGAATAACTGAAACGTCGGGTTCGACTCGTCGAGCACACCGATGCCGGTTTTGCCGAGGACGAGTCCCGCGAGCAGCTCACCGACGATCAGCGGAATCCGCAGGCGCGGCAGCGAAGCCACCAGCGGGCCGGCAAAACCCACCGCGACCAGCAGCGCCAGCGTCTCGAAGCCGAACCCCGACATCTCAGTAGCCCTGCGGCGCGGTCAGCCGACCACCTCGAAGATCGCCGCGGCGGACGTGACGGCCTTGTCCGCGTTGCCTTCGTCGTGCAGCAGCATGCGCACGCCGATGCGTCCGGGACCGCCGGCATGGGCGGTGCCCTCCACCCGGAACGGCCCGACCTTCCCGCGCGACATGAACATGACGTGCCAGCTGACGACCTGCATCTTGCGGGTGCCGGCGAGAGTAGCGGCCAGGTCGATCGCCGCGGTCTCCAGCACGACGTGCTGGGGCCCGATGTGCAGCGCCGCGTCCGGCGAGGCGAGTTCCGGGCTGAGCGCGGGCAATATCCAGTGCCCGTCGTCGCGCCTGCAGGCACCGAAGGCAGCCCACAGCGGCGGCAGGTCGGGTGAGTCTTCCACAACGAGTTCGGTGCCCGAAACATCCATCCTGTCAAGCCCTTCCGGCGGGATCCCGATGATCGCGCCCTGGCCCTCGTTGAACGCGATCACCCGGTCCGGGTTGTCGGCGTCGACGATCTTGCACCGCCCGTACCCCATAGTCCGGCCTTGGTGCACGATGCCGGAGCCGACGATCTCGACGCGAGAGACGTCGTAACCGGGGTCGATGATCTGCACCGACGCGATGACCGGATTGGGCACCGCAGCCATGTCGGTCTGACACCCCTCGGGCGACGAGATAGCCAGCGGCGCAACCATAATGCCGCCTGCCTCGTTGCGCATGTCACGGCGGATCACGACGGTGTCGTCGACGTCGCCGATGTCCATCGACGAGTGCTTGCGACCGATGTAGCGGTAACTGAGCAGACCCGTCCACCGGCGGTACAGCTCATCGCGGTAGGCATCGGCGTCGCCGGCCAACTCTCGGATGTCTCGCAGTTGGTCACTCACTTTGCCACCTCTCCCCGACTTCGCATCCGTCAGGACAGTCTGTTTCGCCGCACTTGGTTGAACGGCACGCCCCGGTCGGCGGCGTACTCGCGGGGAAAGTTCAACACCCGCTCGCCGATCACGTTGCGCGCCATTTCGGTGGTGCCGCCGCCGATGCTGGCGATCTGGCGGCCCAGATACCGGATGCCGATATCGAGCAGCCGCGCGTCGTCCTCGACGACCGCGGACGTCCCCGCGACCGCAATCGCGGTATCGATTTCCACGTCGTGGACCGCGGCCATCTGCAAGCGAATGATCGATCCCGCGGTCGGCGGCAGCGCACCGCCGGCCACGGCGTGGAAGACGTGCTCGCTGAGTTGACGCGCCACCGTTCGGTGGACCAGGGCACGTCCGATCATCTCACCGACGCGTTCGCAGTCCAGCTGGTTCGTCTGTTCGGCCAGCGCCAGCAGATCGATCGAAACATCCTCGGCCTCAGAGATTCCCGGGCCGCTGGTGTACTCCGAGCCGTCGCCCATGCTGCGCCGTTCGTGGTAGAGCTGTCGCGAGGCAACGTCCCACCCCTGGCCCGGTTCGCCGACGACGGCGTCGTCGCCCACCTCGACGTCGTCGAAGAACTCCTCGCAGAATTCGATGGAGCCGTTGATCTGCTGGATGCGGTTGATCGTTATTCCGGGGTGCTTGAGCGGCACCAGGAACATCGTCAGGCCTTCGTGCTTTGGTACATCCCAATCGGTCCGGGCCAGGCATAACCCATAATCCGCGGCGAACGCCCAGGTGCTCCACGTCTTGGCACCGTTGATGATCCACCGCCCGTCCCGGCGGTCGGCACGGGTGATGACGCCCGCGAGGTCCGATCCCCCGCTCGGCTCGGACAGCAGTTGGACCAGCACTTCGTCGCCACGCAGCGCCGCTCGGATGTGGGTGCGCTTCTGCTCCTCGCTGCCCATGTCCAGGATGGTGGCGCAGCAGATGGCGAAGGACGGCACGTTGAGCAGCAACGGTGTTTCATAGCCCTGCGCCTCGGCGTCGAAGGCTTTCTTGTACTCGTAACCCAGCCCCAGGCCGCCGTACTCCCGGGGAAAGCAGATGCCGGCGAATCCGCCGTCGTACAACTTCTTTTGCAGTTCACGCGCCCGGTGCCAGGACGCCTCCGCATCGCGTTCGAGAAGCGCTGCTTCGGCGGGACCCTGCCGCGGCATGTTCTCGGCCAGCCAGGCCCTGGCCCGGCTGCGAAACTCCGCTACGGTCTCGTCGGTCACCAGGAGTGCCGAATTCGTTTGTGCGTCATCGCCGCTGACCTTTCGACGCCGTTGTCGTGTCCAAACCTCGAGTGTGCGCTGGGCGACCGTACAGCGCCCGGCTATTGACTGTACACATCGACGTCGCGCCGTCGCAGGTCAACGAGTCCGCCTCCGGATTACGCGTCCGGGGCTGCTATGTTTGGGAATCGGCGCTATTTTAACCGAGCGATCGGAGGATCGCGCATGGTTGCTGCGGCAACGGGTTTCGACGTTCCCCGGTTTCGCGATTGGCTGGCCGAGGCAACCGGCGAGGCGGCCGACGTGTCGGTGGTGCCGATTCGCGGAGGCGGCAGCTGCGAGATGTTCCGCATCGACCGCCTGGGGCAGACCTGGGTGGTGCGCCGGGCGCCATTGGCCACGGTCTCCGACACCGCTCACCAGGTGATCCGTGAGGCGCGCATCATGGAGACGCTCGGCGCCGCAGGAATACCGGTGCCCACGGTGCTGGCTCGCAGCGACGACCCCGCCATACTCGGCGCCCCCTTTTTCGTGATGTCGTACGTCGACGGCGGGGTGATCCGCCGCGACGGACTTCCCGAAGCGCTGCACCGGGATCCGTCGTCACACCACTTGATCGGCGAACAGCTGATCGACACCCTGGTCGCTTTGCACGCGGTCGACTGGACGGGCACGGCGCTGGCCGAATTGTCGCACCCGCAGGGGTTTCTGCCGCGCCAAGTCGATCGGTGGCTCGCGCAACTGCAGAGTTATCAGACCCGCGCATTGGACGGTGTGGACGAGCTGGCCGGCTGGCTGCGCGAGAACCTGCCCGCAGACGGCGATCTCACCGTCATGCACGGCGACTACAAGCTGGACAACGTCATCTGGTCGCCGGCGCCGCCACCGCGAATCGTCTCCGTCGTCGACTTCGAGATGACGACGGTGGGCGATCCCCTGATCGACCTGGCATGGGCGATGATCTTCTGGCCCGAGACCGGAAACCCCATCGCGCTGGGGTCGCCGGACGCACCGCATGGCATTGATCGCGACCATTGCCAGACACCGGATCAACTGATCGAGCGCTACGCCGAGGCCACCGGCCGCGACCTGTCACCGTTCGGCTGGTATCAGGTGTTCAGCGCGTGGAAGCTGGCGATCGTCCTGGAGGCGTCCTACGCGAAGTTTCTGCGCGGTGAGTCCCGCAATCCGGTCCATGAGTTCTTCGGGGCCGTCATCGACGAACTGCTCAGCCGCGCAAGGAGGTTCGCGCAATGACCGACGAGCTGTTCGACGTGGCCGACCGGGTCATACTGGTCACCGGCGGCAGCCGCGGACTGGGTGCCGCGATGAGTGTCGGGCTGGCCGCGCGCGGCGCACGAGTGGTGATCGCCAGCCGGAAAATTGCGTCGTGCGAGGCATTGGCTGCCACGATCACCGAGTCGGGCGGGCAAGCGCACCCGTTGGCCTGCCATGTCGGCGATTGGGAGTCCTTGCCCGGCGTCGTCGAAGCCGCCGTTTCCCGGTGGGGACGGCTGGACGGCTTGGTCAACAACGCCGGTATGAGCCCGCTTGCACCCTCGCTGCTGGAAACCTCAGAGGTGTTGTTCGACAAGGTGATCGGCGTCAACCTGAAAGGCCCAACCCGGTTGACGGCGCTGGCTGCCACGGCAATGGCCGCGACCGGCGGTGGATCGATCATCAACATCAGTTCGCTGGCGTCGGTGAAACCCACCCCCGTCACCACGGTCTACGCGGCGGCCAAAGCCGGCCTCAACGCGCTGACCACCGCCTCGGCCGTCGAATACGCCGGTGTCGGCGTGCGGGTCAACGGGATCATCTGCGGGACCTTCGATACCGACGCGGCGTCGGGTTTCGTCCGCAACCCCGACCTGCTGCCCGAGGTGCTCCGCCGCATCGCGCTCGGCCGGGTGGGCCGGCCCGACGAGATCGTCGGAGCTGTCCTCTATTTGCTCTCCGACGCGTCGAGTTACACCACCGGGTCACTCATGACCGTCGACGGGGGCGTTTCTGGCTGATCAGCGGCACCGCTTCGCCGTGGCATCGACGCCCCCGGCCTCGGCTCGCACCCCGGAGATCACCCACTCGATCAGCCGGGGAAAATTCTGTTCGATCTTGGCCGTCGCGGATTCCGAGCGCTTCGGTTCACGCAGCCCGCGCACCTCGACGATGGAATGGTTGATCGTCAAGTGCGCTAGGCCACGGCAGCACTCGGTGGCCAGCGGGCGCGGAATTCCCTCTTGCAGAGTGGCTTTGAGTAAGGCGTTGACATAATCGGCAACGGCGCTGCGGTCGTCGATGGTCATCAGCTCAGTCAGAAACGGATGCGCTCGCAAGGCGTCGTGCAATGCCTGACACCAATGCAGTGCCGTCGACTCCCAGGTGTCGTATTCCTTGAAGTCGAGCTTCAGCTGCGCGAAGTGGCGCGCGACCAGCGCCCTGATCAATGCTTCGCGATTGCCGACCTGTTGATACAGCGTCCGCGGCGAGATCTTGAGTGCGGCCGAGAGTCGACGAACGCTGAGAGCCTCGATACCTTCGGAATCCAGCATGTCCAACGCGTGGGTGAGGATGTCGTCGGCCGGGATCAGCGGCTTGGCCATCGCTGCATCGTACAAGCCCTGGCCGCGCCGACACTGCAGGCTAAGCGCTGTCGCGGCGAATACCTTCGATCAGGTAGTCGATGTGCGTAGCGAACAACTCGTCGACTTCCTCGCGAGTCACGCCTGCCGGGTCGCTGCCGGCAAGACGGCCCTTCCGGCGCGTCGAGTTCGTGCCCGGCGGATGGTCCATCGCTACGAACCCCACGACCGCCCAGGTCAATAGACGGCAGGCCCGCACCGACATATCGGCCGACATACCGTCGCGGCGCATGCTTTTCAGCAGCGGGCGCGATGCTTTCAGATAGGCCGGGCGCTTCGCCTGCAGGAAGAGCCGGCAGTCGGCGGCGGCGGTCAGCCGTGCCCGGAGTTGACGGGTCCAGCGTCGCGCGTAGTCCGGCCAGGGTTCGTCGCTTTCCAGCTCTGGAGCGAGATCGTCGAGCAGATGTTCGGCGACCGCATCGATGAGCGCATCCTTGTTTCCGATTCTGGAGTACACCGGTGGCGGCGTGACACCCAACCGGCTAGCCACGCTGCGCATGCTGATCGCGTCCAATCCGCTTTCCCGCATGATTTCCACTGCGGCAGCAACGATCTGGTCCGCGTCGAGCTCCAGTTCGCTGGGCACGTCGGCACTCCTCGCAAGCTAGCGGATAGTCAGGGCGATCTTGCCGATGTGTTCATTTGCCCGCATCACCCGAAGCGCCTCGTCGAGTTGCTCCCAGTCGAGAACGTGGCTGATCTGCGGTTTGATGCCGGCCTTGGACACCACCTCGCACATCTCGCGGTGAGCGCGCACGCTGCCCACCGTGATTCCGATGACACGCAGGTTGTTCAGCATCACCTCGGCAACCGCGATGGACGCCATGTCGAATCCGCTGAGCACACCGATCACCGCGATTGTTCCGCCCACGGCGGCCGCGTGCAGCGAATGCGGCAGCGTCGCAGGACCGCCGAGATCGACGACCAACTTGGCGCCGCGACCGGCGGTCAGTTCCTTGACCTGCGTCTCCCAGTCCGGGGTGGTTCGGTAATTGACGAGATACGTTGCCCCTAAATCCGATCCGACCTTGAGTTTGTCGTCGGACGACGAAGTCAGGATCACGGTGGCACCCCGCACCCGGGCCAGTTGCACGGCGAACAGCGAAACCCCGCCGGTGCCCTGGGTCACCACCACGTCACCCTCGCCGATGTTGGCTTCCACCAACGCACTCCACGCCGTGACGCCCGCGCAGGGGATCGTCGCGGCTTCGACGTCGCTGAGGTGCGCAGGCGTGCGGACCAGGCCGGCGACATGTTCGACCCGGTATTGCTGCAGCCACCCGTCGCAGGTGTCACCGGGCACCTCACGCTTGGCGTCCGGGTTGGGCGGCCCGTCGGGCCAGCCCGGGTGAAACGCTCCCATCACCCGATCCCCGGGCCGCAGCTCGTCGACTCCCGGCCCGATCGCCACCACTTCCCCGGCGCCGTCGGTCATCGGTACGCGCGGCCAGGGCCCGGGCAGCAGGCCCATCAGGTTGATGTTGTCGTGGAAATTAAGGCTGGAGGCGTTGACCTTGACCAGCACCTGCCCGGGACCGGGCTCGCCCACCGGCCTTTCGACGGTCTGCACGGGCTCGCCGGGCCCGGGCATGACGATGGCCTGCTGACGGTCCGGAATACTCATGCGACGCCTGCCTCCTGACGTAGTGCCTGCCACTTCTGTTCCGCTGCCGGCCGCCGCGACGGAAGGTGGTCGGTCGGCCAGCCTTGCACCGGACGGTACTTCTTGAGCACATGCCGGGCCAACACCGACTTGTGCAGCTCGTCGGGCCCGTCGCCGATCGATCCGAACCGCGTCATCCGATACCAGGATTCGACCGGCAGGTCCCCGGAGTACCCCAGCGCCCCGCACACCTGGATGGTGCGATCGAGCACCGCGAGCACCACCTTCGACACATGAGCCTTGATCATGCCCAGCTCGGCACGCACCTCCCCCGCGCCGAAACGGTCCATCTTCCACGCGGTCTGGAAGGTCAGCAATCGTGCGGCCTGAATCTCTGTGTGCGACAACGCGATATAGTCCTGCACCATTTGGTGTTCGCCCAATAGGCGGCCGTGCGACCGGCGCGAGACCGCACGTTCACCCATGATGTCCAGGGCGCGCTGCGCCTGCCCGAGCCAACGCATCGAGTGGTGAACACGTCCGCCGCCGAGACGCTGCTGCGCCAGCACGAATCCGCCGCCACGCGGGCCGATCAGGTGATCCGCGGGAACCCGACAGTCGGTGAACACCACCTCGGCATGGTTGCCACGGCGGCCGAACTCCGGGTCCGGATGCGCCATGGTGGGAATGTCCCGCACGATGTTGCACCCCGGCGTTCCGGTCGGCACCACGAAGATCGACGCGTGCCGGTGCGGGCGGCCGGCGGGATCGGTCTCCGCGACCACCAAGATGATGTCGGCACAGGACGCGTTGGTGGTAAACCACTTGTGGCCGTTGATGATCCAGTCTTCGCCGTCGAGCACGGCGGTGGTGGCGATGACGGTCGGGTCGGCGCCGGCCAGGAACGGTTCGGTCAGCGCGAACGCGCTCGATATCTCCCCGTTGAGGTTGGGGTACAGCCAGCGCTGCTTCTGCGCGTCGCTCGCCCCGTGTGCCAGCAGCTCCATGTTCCCGCTGTCGGGCGCCTGGACCCCGAACAGCTCCATTGACACCATGCACCGGCCGATGATCTCCGACATCAGCGCGAGCTTGAGCTGGCCCAGCCCGGCACCGCCCAGGCCGGGATCCAGGAACAAACCCCATAACTCCTGCGCCTTGACCTTGCCCTGCAGGTAGCGCTTGACCGGCTGCCACTGCTCGGGCGAAATCTCGGCGAGGATCGGTTCCAGCGGGATGACCTCGGAATCGATGAAATCGCGCATCCAGGACAGCTTTTCAGCGAAATCCGGATCCGTCTCGAAATCCCACGCCATCGTGTTCCTCACCATCGCCGTACTCGCGGCATCGAGAATTCCTTACAGCGAAATCACAGTGTAATCATGGTGTCATGCGTCGGCGCAACTCCTGCTGCAACCTCGATCAATCAGGAGCTGAATTGCGCTGTCGCATGGGCAACGTCGAGATACTCCCAGACCCGGATAATCAACCCGTCCTGCACCTGCACCCACACGCAGTACTCGTTCTCGTAGGGTTGCCGCCCGGCGAACAACGCGGTTGCCCGCATCGTGAAGCGCGCCGCGCCCATGTCGTCAGCACAGAGCACGTGGTGCACCGTCGTCCGCACGTCGGCATACAGCTGGCCGAAAATAATGCGCATGCCGGCTCGGATCGCGTCGCGCCCCACGGTCGGGCTGCCCAGCACCCCGACCGTCGGGGTGATCCACCACTGCGCCTTGGGCGCTAGCAGTTCGGTGACGCGCTCGGCATCGCCGAACGCGGCCACCAGTGCCGTGAGCAACGCCCGCGTCGACGACTCGGTCATATCGGCCCTCCCAGGCAGCCGCGGCGAGTTCTCAAAATAACACCGATTTCCGGTGCGCCGGGGACCTCAGCCGAATGTGATAACCCCGGTGTCCGGAGTTCGGGTCGCCGCGAAGTAGTCTGCCGTCAGCATGACGCCGACCCACCCTTTCGACAGAGCCCTCCGGCTCGATGTCGTGGACGCCGACACCAGGCGCGGCCGCACGCATCCGGAGTGGGCCAACATGGTCGGCCCGTTCGGCGGGATCACCACGGCAATCCTGCTGCGTGCCATCGAGACTCACCCCGGCTGTATCGGTGAGCCGCTGGCGGTGACCATCAACTTCGCCGGCCCCGTCGCCGACGGCGACTTCGACATCTGCCTTCGGGCGCCGCGCACCAACCGCAGCAGTCAGCACTGGATTGCCGAGCTCAGCCAAGACGGTGACGTCAAGACCACCGCGACCGCGGTCTTCGGTATCCGGCGCGATACCTGGGCCGACACCGAAGCCCGGCCACCGAGCGCGCCTCCCCCGGAACAACTGACCTCCGGAGGCGGCCCGGAGATCGTCGTCGCCTGGGCGAGCCTGTACGACATGCGCTTCGCCGAGGGTGCGTTTCCCGGCCCCGGCGCCCGGCCCAGCACGACATCGGAGATCGCACTGTGGGTGCGCGACCGCGCGCAGCGCCCGGTCGACTATCCGGCGCTGGCAGCCCTGTGCGACGTGTTCTATCCGCGGGTGTTTCAGCGCCGCGGCGGCGTCGTCCCGGTCGGGACCATCTCGATGACCACCTACTTCCATGCCGATCAGCAGGAGCTGGACGCGCTTGGCGGCGACTTCGTCCTGGCCTGCGCTCACGCCGATCGGTTCACCCACGGATACTCCGATCAGAGCGCGCAAGTGTGGAGTCGCCACGGCGTGCTGCTGGCGAGCACGCATCAGATCGTCTACTTCAAGGCCTGATCGGCCCCGCCGATGAGCGGCTCGCGGATGAATGTCAGGCTGGGCTGAATTCGAGAAACACCGGTGCACCAGAATTGAGCCGCAATGACCGAGCGCGCGAATGATGTGATCGCTGACGATCAGGCCGGCGCACTGCTGGCGATCGAGTCGATCAAGCAACTCAAGGCCCGCTACTGCCGCTACCTGGACACCAAGGATTGGGCCGCGTGGCGTGCCATCTTCGCCGACGACTTCGTCAGCGACACCTCCGAGGCGGGCGGCAAGCTGATCACCGGCGCCGACGACTTCGTCGCGTTCACCCGCAAGAGCATCGGACGCGCCGCACAGGCCACGGCACACCAGGTACACGCCCCCGAGATCGAGCTCACGTCCGCGACGACGGCGCGCGGGGTATGGGCGCTGCAAGATGTCGTGCGGTTCGGTCCCGGTGTGAGCCTGGTGGGCTACGGCCATTACCACGAGACCTACGAAAACGTGGCCGGGCAGTGGCTTATCAAGAGCTCCAAGCTAACTCGACTGCGTGAGGACATCGTCACGCCGGTTTTCTCGTTCTACATCTCCAACCGAATCCGCAATACCGCCGCCAGGTTAGCCAACCGGCTGCTGGAGAAATAGGAGACTTCATGACTGTCGACACCATCCTGGTCACCGGCGCGTTCGGACAGGTCGGCAAGCGATGCGCTCAGATTCTGCTCGAGCGGGGCCGAACGGTCATCGCGACCGACCTACGAACCGACCAAACCGTTGCGGTGCAAAAGAATTGTCGGCCATCGCCAAACCCGAGGCGCTGATTACCACCTACGTCGACTTGACCGACGCCGACGCGGTGCACGAGTTGATCATGGCCCACCAGCCCGGAGCCATCATTCATCTGGCCGCGGTGGTCGCACCGGTGTCGTACGGAAATCCCGCGCTGGCACGAAAGGTCAACGTCGGGGGCACCGAAAACCTGTTGGCGGCGGCCACCGCGCTGCCGCGGCCCCCGCTGTTTCTGCTGGCCTCCAGTGCCGCGGTCTACGGCTCGCGCAATCCCCACCGGTTTCCGGAACGGATCACCCCCGATACCCCGGTGCACCCCATCGATCAGTACGGGCAGGACAAAGTGCTGGCCGAAGCCGCGGTTCGGGCCAGCGGTCTCCCGCATGCGATGTACCGGCTGGCCGGCGTCATCTCACCGGATACCCAATCGGGTGGGGTCGCCGGCGACAACCTGGTGATCATGCGTTCTATGCCCGTCGACAACCGGATTCACACGGTAGACGCACGAGACGCGGCGCTGGCATTTGCCAACGGAGTCGATCGCGAAGCCACGATTTCCGGCAAGGCGCTGTTGATTGGCGGAAACGAAACGTGCGTCATGCTTCAGCATGAACTCGAGGGTGACCTGATGACCGCCGTCGGTCTGGGTCGCCTCGGTCCGTCGGCGGGTCTGACCGGCGATCCCGACGACGACCGGGGCTGGAGTTTCACCGGCTGGTACGACACCACCGAAGCGCAAGCGCTGCTTGGCTTTCAAGAGCACGACTGGCATCAGACCATGGACTGGGTTGGTAAATCGCAGGGGAAAACGCGCCTCGTCCTACGCGTCCTGGGTCCGATACTGCGGCCGGTGCTGCGCATCGTGATCAAGCTGCAGAACCGCTCCGAAGGCCGTGGCCCCTACGCCGACCCGTGGGCGATGATCGCAGACAAGTATGGGCCTGCGGCGCTGGCCCACGCCGATAAGTAAGCGGACTTGCGCGCCTAGCCGACGCTTGGCTGCAGTTGCCGGATGCGTTCCTCACGTGGCAGAACCGGACCGTCGTCGATCGGCTCGGTGATACCGAACTCCGACAGCCCGACTTGGGTGAGCATCGAGGTGCCGTAGGCGGCGAGCAGCAATTTTTGATCGTCGCTATGCCCACCATCGACGAGCATCGCACCGATCAGGCAAATGACGGCCATCTTGTATGCGTTGAACGCGCGATACCAGGATCGGTTCTGCAGCGTGATCCCGCTGACCGTTTGGTAGTGCTCGAGCAGTGCCTCGATGTCCAGCGCGTCAGGGTGGCTGGCGATGCCGACGGGCTGCATCCAGAGCAGTTCGAGCCAGCCGATATCAGTCAGAGGGTCACCGACGGTGGTCATCTCCCAGTCGAAGACCGCACTGACCTCGCCGTCGGTGAACGCGAAGTTGCCTGGCTTGGCGTCCCCGTGCACCAGACTGACTTTCGGGCACGGCTCCGGCTGGCTGTCACGCAGTGCCTGCAAGAGCCGTTCCAGCGCGGGTAATGAATCCCGCTTGACCCGGCTCATTTCGGTTGCCCAATGGTCGAGTTCGCGGCGCAGGTGTTTGCTCCCGTCGTCAAGGGCGTCGAGCCCGGTCTGCTGGAGGTCGACGGAATGGATGGCCGCAAGCTGTTCGGCCAGGCTCTGACACATCCGCACCACCATCGCGCCCGGTGCGTCGCCGGGTGCCTCCATTTCGTAGACGTCGCCGCCGACCCGCTCCATCACGAAGAATGGCCGGCCCAGGATGTCGCCGCTGTCCTCGAGCCACAGTGCCGGCGGAACACGAACGGCGCTGTCCTGCAACGCACGCAGGATCGAGAACTGACGCGCGAGATCGTAAGGTTCCAGCAACGCGGGCGGTGTGGGGCGCAGCCGCAACACTACGTCGCGGCGGGTGTCCCCGCTGACGACCGTGAGCACCATCATCTCGGCGGAGTGGCCGAAGTTCACCCGGTCGAGACCCTCGATGCGGACGTCGGCGGCGTTGAGTTGGGTGCGCAGCCAGGCGGTCAAACGCTCAGCGAGGTTGGTGTCCTGCGTCATTGGCGTACTCCATCGTCCGGCAGCCGTTCGACCGGGGTTTTGTCCTGAGTGAAGGCCGACATGTCCATCGCCGCCCAGTTCGGGTAACGGGCATAGCCCCGGCCGCCCATCAGCAATTCGAAGATGCCCCAACCGGTGTCGCCGTCGAGCTCGAATCGCATCAACTGGTCCAGCGCCATCGATTTACCCTCGGTCTCGCCGAGTTGCGCAGAATCGTTGCTGTCCCATTGGAAGTGGATAAAGTACGCACCGTCACCGAGGTCCTGATACTGGCAGTGCGCCATCGGCAGGCCATAGTAGGCGTTGACGTGTTGATGCGGTGTGTCGGCCGCGACCCGGTAAGTTGTGCCGTCCTCGTCGGTGAAAACGAGCACCGCCCGCGCGGGCCGTTTGCGGTCGGCGTCGAATTCGACGTCGTGCTCGATTTTCACAAACCGCTTCGACAGCGTGCCGTCATTGTGGGTGATGCCGCCGTCTACGTAGTTGACTGTGCCATCAGACGATTCGATGATCCATGCCTCGATCGCACGGTTTTCGAAACCGGCGTCGAGCCACAACCAGAAATCGATCTTATCGGAGACACGCACCCCGAAGGTGCGATCCCGGCCACCGCGGAAGCCATCCACACTGATCCGCTCGCCGTCGATCTGTACCCAGCCGGTCCAGCTTCCCGGCTCTTTCATGTGGTACATGTCGGCCAGCATCCGGCCGTCGGAGTCGTGCACCTTCATTGGCAACAGCTCCCACATCGGCGCGGTGGGCTCGTAATAGAGCTCCCACGCGATCCCGGAGTCGTTTGGCTCCACGTCGAGACGCCATTTCTTCAGGGGCTCGACACAGGTCCACCGCATCGGCCCGGCGCTCAGATCACCGCGGCCGCCACCGTCAATCGGATGGCCGGCCAGCAGATCCCAGTGCCGGCCATCGGCGAGGCTGACCTTGACGTATCCCAACCCGGTGCCGGTGTTCGGGTTGTTACCGTAGCCGCTGGCCAGCAGTAGAGTGCCGTCCGGCGAGGCGGCAAAGAAGTAACATCGGTCCGACCAAGTCGGATCGGGATCATGCACCTGATCGAATGTCGTCGGCAGCTGATGGGTGAATGACTCGTCGGCGGCACTGTAACCCATGAATTGCCTTTCTCCCGGAGAGCGAAATCGACTGTCGCCGAAAGGGTTTAGCGACTACATCAGGTTGGCTGAAAATTTGTGACGAAACCTCGTGCATCAGATACTCAATGGCACAACACATCCCCTACTATCGCTGCAATGGAGCCGAGCCGGTGGTGGGGCGATGACCGCGCGATCCTCGATGACGAGGAGGCGCGACGGCGTCTGCTGGACGCTGCGGGCCGCTGCATCGTGCGTCGGGGCAACGCCCAGATCCGGATGGCCGAGTTGGCCGATGAGGCTGGGGTATCCCGCTCGACGGTGTACCGCTACTTCCCCAACCGCGACGAGGTCCTGCTGGGTTTGATGCTGGCGCGGGTCGACGCGGCGCTGGGCGAGTTGGTCGGCTCGCTGCCCCACCCCGACGACCCGGTGCGCTCGTTACCCGAGATGGTGTTGGCGCGGGTGGAGTCGGTGGCGGGCAACCCGTTGAACGAGGCGCTGTTCGCCGCGGAGAGCACCGCCGTGCCCGCGGCTCTCCAGCTGGGGTCCGAACCGATGATAGAGCTGATGTTGACGCATTACGGCCCGCTGCTGCAGCGGTGGAAGGACGCGGGCAACCTGTACAGCGACCTCGACCCCCGCTCAATCGTGCAATGGCTGAGCACGACGACGTTGTTCCTGCTGTCGCCGGCATGGCGACTGCGCCCGGTTGCCGACAAGCGCGAATTCGTCGAGCAGTTCCTGGTACGGGCCCTGGTGCCACAGATCAGACATTAGTCTCACTTTGTCTGATGTCCAGACATTGAGTTATTTTTGTCTTGGCAACTCGTACACGCGCGCCGCTCGTTGGTTCCGGCGGCAGCGCACCCAGGGATGGACAGTCATGACAAATGCCGTTGAACAGGCCCTTTCCGTTGTCGGACTGGCCGCACATCTCGGCCGGGGAATCGGCCGGGTGACCGCCGACGCCGTCGTCGGCAGCCGGGCAGGGCTGCCCCGCACGGTCGGCGACCTCACCACCGCGGCGCTGTCGCGCGTGATGGGCCGCAATGTCAGGTCGATCCGGGTGCTCAACAGCGATGCCGGCACCTCGTCGCGGGCCCGGCTGGTGCTGACCGGCGACGACGTCCCGGAGTCGGTCTTCGTCAAGATCACGGCACAGACCGCCGCCACCCGGCTGATCGGTGAGCTGGGCCGGCTGGGCAACACCGAGGTGCGCTTCTACAGCCAGCTCGCCCCCGAACTCCCGGGCGTCCCGATCGCCTACGGCGCGGCTTTTGACACCTGGACCGGTCGCTACCTGCTGGTGCTGGAAGACCTGCCCGAGTCGTGCGTCTTCCCCGACACGTTGCACCCGCTGTCCACCGATCAGGCCGGCCTCGTCGTCGAGCTGCTGGCGACCCTGCACGCCACGTTCTGGAACCGTATGCGCCAGAACGGGCGGGGGCCGCTCGGCTGGCTCTACACGCCGTCGGATGACGTCACATCACTGTTGACCGGTTCACTGATGACCACCTCGATGAAGCGCCTCGCCGAGCGCACCACCATCCCGGTGGAGAACGGCCGATTCATCGCCGAGAACTACCGCGCGGTCGCCGCGGTGATCGACACCGCACCGCATACCGTGATGCACGGCGACGCCCACCCGGGCAACATCTACTTCCGCGACGGCGAGGCCGGGCTACTGGACTGGCAGGCCGTGCGACGCGGCCATCCGTCCCGCGAACTGGCCTACACCCTGATCACAAGCCTCACGCCTGAGGACCGCCAGAGCGCTCAGCGCGAACTGCTCGACGTCTATCGACAGGCACTGGTCGCAGCCGGCGGACCCGATCTGGACCGCGACGAGCTCTGGCTGCGCTACCGGCAGGGTGCGCTGTATGCGTATGTCGCCCCGTTGATCACCGCAGGCATGGGCGGAATGCAGGTCGAAGACATCGCGGTGGAAGGCCTGCGACGCGGTGTCGCGGCCCTCGATGACCTGGAAACCGTTGCCGCGCTGAAACCTTCGTTGTAGCCAGCGGCTAGCGGTCGATCCATCCCATCTGCGCTTCGGCGTGATGGCCTCCGGCGGCCGGGGTGAGTTGGTCCAGCCGGGAGAGCTGCTCGGGCGAAAGTTCGACGTCGTCGGCACCGACGTTTTCTTCAAGGCGTGCAACCTTTTTGGTTCCCGGAATGGGCACGATGTCGGGCCCCTTGGCCAATAGCCAGGCCAGTGCGACCTGAGCCGGGGTGGCGCCGATGTCGGTGCTGATCTCGCGCAGCTCGTCCGCGCTGCGCAGGTTGTGCTGGAAGTTCTCGTCGAAGAAGCGCGGGTTGGTCTTGCAGTAGTCGGTGTCGGGAAGCTCCGCGTTGGATCGTATTGCGCCGGTGAGGAAGCCTCGGCCCAACGGTGAATAGGGGACGAACCCGATTCCCAGCTCGCGCAGCACCGCCAGGATCCCGTCTTCGGGATCGCGGGTCCACAGTGAATACTCCGATTGCACGGCGGCGATTGGGTGCACCGCGTGCGCACGGCGGATGGTGTTGACACCGACCTCGGAAAGGCCGATGTGCCGAATCTTGCCGGCGGCGACCAACTCCGCTAGCGCTCCCACGGTGTCCTCGATCGGAGTATCGCGGTCCAGGCGGTGTTGGTAGTAGAGGTCAATGTGGTCGGTCGCCAGCCTTTTCAACGATCCGTCGACGGCGACGCGGATGCTGGCGGGGCTGCTGTCGAGGCCGTTGCGTCCGGTGTGCGAGATCAGGCCGAATTTGGTGGCCAGCACCACGCGATCACGCCGGCCCGCCAGGGCGCGGGCGAGCAGCTCCTCGTTGACGAAGGGACCGTAAATCTCCGCGGTGTCGATCAGCGTGACACCGAGATCGATGGCGCGGTGCACTGTGCGGATGGATTCGGCGTCGTCGAAGCCGCCGATCGAGTACGCGGCGGACATGCCCATCGCGCCCAAGCCGATACGGCCGACCTGCAGGTCGCCGAGGTGAGCCTGTTTCATGCCACGTTCTCCTGTTCCGTCGTGCCGTTATTGGACTCGGGGACCAACGACCCTGGCGCTGTCTGCGCCCGTGTTCCACGATTGACCTTAGATTGGAGGTCGAACATGCCGGATGCGTTGGTGGACATCGACGTACTCAGGGACGCCGTGCAGTTGGCCTGCCGGGCGCCGTCGTTGCACAACAGCCAGCCCTGGCAGTGGGTTGCTACCGGCTCACGGTTGCTCCTCTACATCGATGAAAGCCGCAGCCTGCCGGCCGCCGACAAATCCGGCCGCGAGGCACTGATCAGCTGCGGCGCCGTGCTCGACCATCTGCGCGTGGCGTTGGCCGCAACAGGGTGGGCAAGCCAGGTCGATCTCTTTCCCGACCCGGACAACTCCGATCTTCTGGCGTCAGTCGACCTCGGCCCGCAGCGCCCCGTCACCGATGACCAACGCCGACGGGCCGAGGCCATCGCGCACCGGCGCACCGATCGGCTCCCCTTCTCCCCACCGAGCAACTGGGCAGACTTAGAAGCAAGGCTGCGCACAGCAGCGGAAACCGCCACGGTTCACCTCGACGTGATCCCCGAAGAGCTGCGGCCACAATTAGCCCGGGCGTCGCGGCTCACCGAGTCGCTGCGGCTATACGATACCTCGTATCATACCGAATTAGACTGGTGGACAGGCCATTTCGAGAACGTCGATGGAATTCCGCGCACCTCCCTGTTGTCGGCAGCCGAGAACGATCAGGTCGACATCGGAAGGGCCTTCCCCGTAAGTCCGCACAATGAGCGGCACACTCCGCTGGGAAAAGACCAATCCATCGTGCTCGTCTTGTCGACGGACGAGGACACGCCCGCTGATGCTCTGCGTTGTGGCGAAGCGTTGTCCGCGGTGCTGTTGGAGTGCACGTTAGCCGGGATGGCGACGTGCACACTGACTCAACTCACCGAACTGTGGGCCAGCCGCGATCTCATCGCGACCCTGATTGGGCGGGCGGCGATGCCACAACTGCTGATCCGTGTCGGCGAAGCACTCGGCCCCACCGAGGCGGCCCCAATGACGCCGCGGCGGCCACTCGGTGAGGTTCTGACATTCAGCCCCAACGAATCTGGTTGAAGTCCGTCAGCCACCGCAGCGCGGCATAACCCATTTCTCAGCCGCAAACCGACGCTGCGCAATGCGACCTACGGCCTCGTGGAAGGGGCCGTAATGCCCTCGTTCCGGCGATATGCGGGAAGTAATGTTCAGGAGATTGGCAGTATTTGAGCCGCTCGGGCAGACGAAGATTGCATCGGCAAAGGAGTACGCAAATGTCGAACAGCGTAACGGTCCACCACAATCGGTCCCCTCAGCAGCGCGCGCAGGACGCCAAAATCTTGAAAGAGTCGGGTGTGCACAAGCTGGTCGTCACAGACCGCGACGGAAATTGCTTGGCCTTCGTATTGGCTTGGGACAGCTTCGACTATGACCCAGAGACTGACACCTATGTGTGTATTGCGGACAGTGATGGCAGAGAGCTCATGACCATATACACCGCCGGCGAGATCAAGTCAGCACCCGGAGCGAACACGCACGTGATCACCGCACCGGATGCGACCGGCTCGCGGACATTGAAGGCCCTCTGAACTACCGGACACGGCCCACGCCGGCCGGACCGGTTGGCGGCTTCTTCACGTACCGGAGGTTATGATAGACCGTTCGTACGGTTAGCCGAAGGGTTCGTGATGCCCCGATTGCCTGGTAGACGGAGCGAGATTCTCGACGCGTTTGTCCGCTATGTCGCCGAACGCGGTTACGACAGAACGAATATGGGTGACATCGCCGACGAGCTCGGCATGTCGAAAGGCACCATCGTCCACCACTTCGGAACCAAAGCGCAGATGTTGCGGGAGTTGGAAGAAGCCCACCTGGGCTTGCAGCTCGACGCGCTGGGGATGGTGTGGGATCGGCTGGCCACGCCGCACGAACGCATCGCAGCAATCATTTACGCCTCGGCGATGCTGCAAGTGATCGCCCGCAATGCGACGGTGGCAAGCCAGCGTGAAGTCGTGCAGTTGTCCGACGATCCGGCCATGCAGCAAGTGCGTAAGCTGCGTCATCAATTACAAGCTCTTGCAGTCGACGAGATCCGCAGCGGGATTGAGAGCGGCGTGTTCCGCAGCGTTGACGTCGAGCTGGCCGCATTGCAACTGTGGGGGTCACTGCAGTGGATGTGGGTTTGGTTCGATCCCGCCGATTCCCGAACTCCCGAACAAGTGGGCGCCGCTTTCGTAGACGTGTTTCTCGGCGGGCTGTTACTCGACCGCTTAGGGCTGAGTAGGTGGGCGGACCCGTCGGCGAACGTCGTCTCGGTGGTCCGCGAATGCCTTGCCGCAGTCACGAGTGCGACGGCTTGACCGCATAGCGCAGATTATCCTGCGCACCAGGGGAATTGCCGCAAACAAATTAATCCGAACCGCCGAGCCGTCGGTGGCCTTTTGCCGCTGAACGCGGTGTTTTCAAAGCGGATCCGACGCTGCGGGGCCCGCCAAGCAAGCACAGACGCGTCGTCACCTACAAGCGGCTCGTTGCCCGCAGTACAGCGGTCGGACCATACCGTCCGAGTTATTGACTGACCGTACGGTCTAATGCGATAGTTGCTGCGTGGAGCAAACGCGGCCGACAGGGATCCTGGGGGCGATAACCCGGACTGCGGGACTCGGCGCGAAAAGGCCGAAAATCGCCTTCGTCCCGACCGGCTCCGAAATCCCATATGAAGCAGTGCATTTCGCAGCAACCCTTTATCGCGGGCGCATATGACGACGGCGACGAAGACAGCGGCTGTGGATGCGACGCGCCGAGCGTGGTTACGCCGAAGGCATCGCCAATGACAACGACGAACGTGATTGGCGGCAGAGTGCTCGCCAGGATCCGACCGGGAACAGAAGTTGCCGGCGGGTTCTTCCGAATGTGCGTGCTGACCGCCAAAGCCCTCAAGCAGCCGTTCGAGTGGCGCGAGTTCATTTGGAACGGCTGGTTCCTGATGCGGGTGTCGCTGCTGCCCACCATCGCGGTGTCCATCCCGGAAACCGTGCTGCTGATCTTCACCCTCAACCTCCTGCTCGCCGAGATCGGCGCCGCCGACGTCTCCGGTGCCGGTGCCGCGATCGGCGCAGTCACCCAGCTCGGCCCGATCGTGACGGTGCTGGTGGTCGCCGGCGCCGGCGGCACCGCCATCTGTGCCGACCTCGGTGCCCGCACCATCCGCGAGGAGATCGATGCGCTGGAAGTATTGGGCATCGACCCGATCCACCGGCTGGTCCTGCCGCGCGTGGTCGCCTCGACGATGGTCGCCGTGCTGCTCAACGGCCTCGTGGTCGCCGTGGGCCTGGGCGGCGGCTACCTGTTCAGCGTGTACCTGCAAAACGTCTCGAGCGGGGCTTACCTCTCGACGTTGACGGCGCTCACCGGCTTACCGGAGGTGGTGATCGCGTTCATCAAGGCTGCCACGTTCGGACTGATCGCCGGATTGGTCGGCTGCTATCGCGGGCTGATCGTCCGTGGCGGATCCAAAGGTCTGGGCACTGCTGTCAACGAGACGGTGGTGCTGTGTTTCATCGCGCTGTTCGCGGTTAACGCCGCGCTGACCACCATCGGCGTCCGGTTCGGAACGGGCCGATGAGATGACGACAGCCGCTGCGCCCCATATCCGTTTCCCCCGGGCCGCCATGCTTCGATACCGGCACATCCCGGTGCGGCTGATGGTCGAGATCGGCGAGATGGTCTGGTTCGCGCTGAGCGCGGTGGCACAGATTCCGTTCGCGCTGCACAACTACCGCAAAGAGTTGCTACGGATGGTGGCCCAGATGGGGATGGGCACCGGCGCCATGGCCGTAGTCGGCGGCACGGCCGCCATCGTCGGCTTCATCACCTTGTCCGCCGGCTCCCTGGTCGCCATTCAGGGTTACGCGACGCTGGGAAACATCGGTGTCGAAGCATTCACCGGTTTTCTGGCCGCACTGGTCAATGTGCGGTTTGTGGCACCGGTCGCCGCCGGTCAGGCGCTGGCCGCCACAGTCGGTGCTGGGGCCACCGCGGAATTGGGCGCGATGCGCATCAGCGAGGAGATCGACGCCCTGGAAGTGATGGGGATCAGGTCGGTGGCTTTTCTGGCCTCGACCCGCGTGATGGCGGGTCTGGTCGTCATCGTCCCGCTCTACGGATTCGCGATGACGATGGCCTTCCTGTCCCAGCAGGTCACCACGGTGTTCTTCTACGGGCAGTCCATCGGCACCTACAACCACTATTTCCACACGTTCCTGCGCCTCACCGACGTCGGGTGGTCTTTCGCGGAGGTGATCCTGGTCGCGGTGGTCGTGATGACCACCCATTGCTACTACGGTTACACCGCCACCGGCGGCCCGGTCGGCGTCGGTGAAGCGGTCGGCCGGTCGATGCGGCTGTCCTTGATCACGATCGTCGTCGTGGTCGTACTGACCGCCATGGCGGTCTATGGCAAAAGCCCGAACTTCAACCTCACCGTGTAGCCGCCATGACGACCCCGGTGAAGGAAAACAAGCCGCGTATCCCGCCGTATAAGACCGCGGCTGCGGTGTTCTTGGCGGTCGCGGCGATGGTGCTGGCGCTCGTATGGTTGCAGTTCCGGGGCGAGCTCACGCCGAAGACGACCTTGACGATGCTGGCCCCCCGATCCGGATTGGTGATGGATCCGGGTTCGAAGGTCACCTACAACGGCGCGGAAATCGGTCGGGTATCCAGCATTTCGGAGATCGAACGTGACGGTGTCCCGGCGGCCAAAGTCGTCTTGGATGTCGATCCGAGATACGTCAAGCTCATTCCGGCGAACGTGGACGCCAATATCAAGGCCACCACGGTGTTCGGTAACAAGTACGTGTCGCTCACATCGCCGAAAAATCCTACACCGCAACGTATTACACCTCATCAAGTCATTGATGCGAGATCGGTGACGACGGAATTCAATACGTTGTTCGAGACCCTCAACTCGATCACCGAGAAGGTGGACCCGGTCAAGGTGAACCTGACGCTGGCCGCGGCGGCGCAGGCATTCACCGGGTTGGGCGACAAGTTCGGGCGCTCGATCGTCAACGCCAACGCGATTCTCGACGACATCAATCCGCAGATGCCGCAGATCCGGCACGACATCGGGCAACTGGCGGCATTGGGTGACACCTATGCCGATGCGGCACCGGCTCTGTTCGACGCCCTCAACAACTCCGTGATAACGGCGCGTACGCTGCACCGCCAGGAATCCGACTTGGATGCCGCCTTGTTGGCCGCCGCGGGATTCGGCAACACGGGCGAGGACATCGTCCGGAGAGGCGGGCCCTACCTGCAGCGCGGGACCGCCGATCTGCTGCCCACCGCACAGCTGCTCGACACCTACAGCCCCGAAATCTTCTGCACCATCCGCAATTACTACGACGAAGAACCCCACGCCTATGAGACAACGGGCGGCGGGAACGGCTACGCGCTGCACACCATGACAGAGCTGACGTCAGGGTTGGGAGGCCTGCTGACCCTGCCGGGACTGGCCGGCACCGCGGCCACCATGGGGCTCCTCGGGCTGGCCGGTGTGGTGGGCGGAGCACCGAATCCCTATGTGTATCCCGACAATCTGCCGCGGGTAAACGCTCGGGGCGGCCCCGGGGGCGCTCCGGGTTGCTGGCAGGCCATCACCCATGACCTGTGGCCGGCACCGTCCTTGGTGGTGGACACCGGCGCCAGTCTCGCGCCATATAACCATCTAGAAACCGGCTCCCCGTACGCAATCGAGTATGTGTGGGGCCGCCAGGTCGGGGACAACACGATCAACCCATGAAAATCACCGGACCCGCCATCAAGCTCGGCACCATCTCGTTCGTCCTGCTGCTGATCACCCTGTCGATCGTTGTGGTGTTCGGTCAGATGCGCTTCAACAGCACCAACAGCTATTCCGCGGAATTCAGCAATGCCACCGGCCTGAAGGACGGCCAGTTCGTCCGTGCCGCCGGAGTCGAGATCGGCAAGGTCAAAAATGTGCAGCTGGTACAAGGCGGCACGCGCGTGCGAGTGGACTTCACCGTCGACCGCTCGATACCGCTCTACCAGTCCACCACCGCCCAGATCCGCTATCTGAACCTGTTCGCCGACCGCTATCTGGAGCTCAAACGCGGCGAAGGCGAGGGCGCCGAGCGGGTCCTGCCGCCGGGCGGGTTCATCCCGCTGTCTCGAACGTCACCGGCGCTGGATCTCGATGCCCTGATCGGTGGTTTCAAGCCGCTGTTCCGGGCGCTCGATCCCGAAAAGGTCAACACGATCGCGTCGGCCATCATCACGGTGTTTCAGGGGCAGGGCGGCACCATCAACGACATCCTCGACCAGACCGCACGGTTGACCGCGCACCTGGCCGAACGCGACCAGGCCATCGGCGAGGTGGTCAAAAATCTGAACATCGTGCTGGACACCACGGTTAGGCATCGCAAGGAATTCGACCAAACCGTAGACAATTTCGAGAAATTGATCACGGGGCTGGCCAATCACGCCGATCCGCTGGCGGCGGGCACCGCGAACATCAGTAACGCCGCCGGAACGGTGGCCGACCTGCTGGCCGAGGACCGCGCTCTGCTGCACAAGGAGATCAACTACCTGCAGGCGCTGCAGCAGCCGCTCATCGACCGCAGCGATCAGCTCGACGACCTGATCCGCAAGACTCCGACAGCTCTGAACCTGATCGGGCGCAGCATCGGACTCTACGGCGACTGGGTGAACTTCTACCTCTGCGACCTCACGATCAAGTGGAACGGACTGCAGCCCGGTGGCCCGGTCCGCACGGTCAGGCTCTGGCAGCAGCCCACGGGCAGGTGCACGCCGCAATGAGAACGCTGACGGAATTCAACCGCGGCCGGGTCGGGCTGATGGGCATCACCGTGCTCGCTCTCGCCGTCGCCGTCGGCCAAAGCTTCACCAGTGTTCCGATGCTGTTCGCCAGTCCCAGCTACTACGGGCAGTTCAGCGATACCGGTCAACTGAACAAGAACGACAAGGTGCGCATCAGCGGTGTGAACGTCGGCACGGTCGAGGCGCTCGACATCGACGGCGACCACGTCGTGATCAAGTTCTCCATCGGCGCCAACACCATCGGCACCGAGAGCAGGCTCGCAATCAAGACCGACACCATCCTCGGTAAGAAGGTGCTCGAGATCGAGCCGCGGGGAGCACAGACGTTGCGGCCGGGTGGCGTGTTGCCGCTAGGCCAAAGCACCACCCCCTACCAGCTCTACGACGCGGTCTTCGATGTCAACAGGGCCGCCGCAGGCTGGGACATCGGCAGGGTCAAGCAATCGCTGAATGTGTTGTCGCAGACCATCGATCAGACGTATCCGCACCTGAGCCCCGCCCTGGACGGATTGACCAAATTCTCCGACACCATCGGCAAGCGCGACGAAGCGATCAAGCACCTGCTCGCTCAGGCCAGCCAGGTTGCCAGCGTGCTCGGTGATCGCAGCGAACAGATCAATCGGCTGCTCGTCAACACCAAGAAGCTGCTGGCCGCGTTCAACGAACGTGGCCGAGCGATTGACGCACTGCTGCAGAATATTTCGGCCTTCTCGACACAGGTGCAGGGATTCATCAACGACAACCCGAACCTGAATCGCGTCCTCGAACAGTTGCGCGCCCTCAGCGATGTGCTGGTGGCGCGCAAGGACGACTTAGCTCAAACGCTCACGTACGTAAGTCAATTCGCGGCATCGTTGGGCGAATCCGTGGCATCCGGGCCATTCTTCAAGATTGTCCTGTCCAATCTGCTGCCGTACTGGGTGCTGCAGCCGTCCGTCGATGCCGCCTTCAAGAAGCGTGGGATCGACTCGGAGGACTTCTGGCGCAGCGCCGGCCTGCCCGCGTTCCGCTGGCCCGACCCCAACGGCACCCGGTTCCCCAACGGCGCGCCACCGCCCGCACCCCCGGTGTCCGAAGGCACCCCGGATCACCCCGGGCCCGCGGTCCCGCCGGGAACGGCGTGTTCGTACGTTCCGGCGCCCGGGGCGCCCCCGCGGCCGTGGAACCCGCTGCCCTGCATGGGAATAGACACCGGGCCGTTCGGTGGCAGCTTCCCCGCGCCGATCGACGTGCAGACCTCACCCCCAAACCCCAATGGGCTGCCACCGACAGCGGGAATCGCGATCGCCGGGCGTCCGGGTGAACCACCGCCCGACGTGCCGGGCACACCGGCACCGCTGCCTGCCCAGGCACCGCCGGGTGCGCGCACCGAGAACCTGCAACCCGCCGGCCCCGTCCCGCAACCGTCGACGTTCCCGCCAGACCTACCGCCGGGGCCACCCGCGCCGCCTGGACCCGGGAACCAGCTGCCGGCGCCGTTCATCAACCCCGCCGGCACGGGAGGCAGCGGCATCACGGGAGGTAGCCAGAATTGAGCGCTGTCTTTAATTTCCACCGCCCGGGGCGTCGCAGCGTCATCGGGGTGCTGGTGCTGGTGCTGGCCCTTGCCGCCGGGTTCGCCGGCTGGCGGCTCTACCAGAAGTTGACCACCAATACCGTCGTCGCTTATCTCCCGGCCGCCAACGCGCTCTATTCCGGGGACAAAGTCCAGATCATGGGCGTTCGGGTGGGTTCAGTCGACAAGATCGAGCCGGCCGGCGGCAAGATGAAGGTGACGTTTCACTACAACAACAAATACAAGGTGCCCGCCAACGCGTCCGCCGTGGTCGTGAACCCAACCCTGGTGGCGTCGCGCAGCATTCAATTGGAGCCACCGTATAAGGGTGGCCCGGTGATGACCGATAACGCGGTCATCCCGATCGAGCGCACCCAGGTACCGACGGAGTTCGACGAACTGCGCGAGAGCGTCGCCAACACCATCAACAAACTCGGCCCGACCCCCGAGCAGCCCAAAGGCCCCTTCGGTGACTTCATCGAGGCTTATGCGGACGGACTGGCCGGTAAGGGCAAGCAGATCAACGCCACGCTGGACAGCCTGTCGCGGGCGCTCACCGCGCTGAACCAGGGCCGGGGCGATTTCTTCGCGGTGGTGCACAGCTTGGCTTTGTTCGTCAACGCCTTGCACAAAGACGACCAACAATTCGTCGCGTTGAATCGCAACCTGGCTCAATTCACCGACAGGTTGACCGGGTCTGACGGCGAGCTTGCCACGGCGATACAGCAATTCGACGGCCTGCTCTCGACACTGCGCCCGTTTCTGGACAAGAACCGTGCCGTGTTCGCACACGACATCGACAACCTCGCCAACCTGACCACCACGCTGGTACAACCCGAGCCGCTGAATGGTTTGGAGACCGCGTTGCATGTGCTGCCGACGCTGGAGACCAACCTCAGCCAGATTTACCACCCCGCACACGGCGCGGTTATGTCGATTCCGGCGATACCGAACTTCGCGAATCCAATGCAGTTCGTGTGCAGCATGATTCAGGCCGGCAGCAGGCTCGGTTATCAAGATTCCGCCGAATTGTGTGCGCAGTACCTGGCGCCGATTCTGGATGCGATCAAGTTCAACTACCTGCCATTCGGGCTGAACCTGTTCAGCACCGCCGAGACGCTGCCCAAGGAAGTCGCCTACTCCGAGCCGCGGTTGCAGCCCCCCAACGGGTACAAGGACACCACCGTTCCGGGGGTCTGGGTGCCCGATACGCCGTTGTCGCACCGCAACACCCAGCCCGGCTGGGTTGTCGCGCCCGGCATGCAGGGCGTCCAGGTGGGCCCGATCACGGGCGGCCTGTTGACCCCCGAATCGCTGGCTGAACTGATGGGCGGCCCCGACATCACACCCCCGGCGTCCGGGCTGCAGACGCCGCCCGGACCGCCGAATGCCTACGACGAGAACCCAATCGCGCCTGTCATGGGCCTGCCACAGGTGCCGATTCCGCCACCACCACCGGCGCCGGGCGTGATCCCGGGACCGGTCGCACCGACTCCACCCGGACCACCGCCGGCCGCGTCGACGGGACCGGGCTCATGACAGGTTCAACCATGTTGCGCACGTGGGGTTCTCGTAGTCGCCACCGCGCGTGGCAGGGGCTAGCTCTGCTCGCGACCGCAGTGACGCTGACGTCGTGCTCGAAGTGGCACGGAATCGCGAACATTCCGATGCCCGGGGGCCCGGGCAGCGGGCCCGGCTCCTACACCGTCTACGTCCAGATGCCCGACACGCTGGCGCTGAACGACAATAGCCGGGTTCGGGTAGCCGACGTCTTTGTCGGCACGGTGCGCGCGATCCAACTGAAGAACTGGGTGGCCACGCTGACGCTGCGTCTGGACAAGAACGTCAAGCTGCCCAAGAACGCCACCGCCAAGATCGGACAGACCAGCCTCCTGGGTTCTCAACACATTGAGCTGACCTCCCCACCCAACCCGTCCGCGGAGCCCCTCAGGGACGGCGACACCATCCCGCTGACGAACTCGTTCGCCTACCCCACGACCGAGCAGACACTGGCCAGTCTGGCGCTGATCTTGCGCGGCGGGGGTATTCCCAACCTCGAAGTGCTGCAGAACGAGGTATACAACATCCTCAACGGGCGGGCCGAGCAGATTCACTCCTTCCTGGGCAAGCTCGACACCTTCACCGCCCGACTCGACGAGCAACGCGAGGACATCACTCGAGCGATCGATTCCACCGACCGGTTGTTGGCGTACGTGAGCTCGCGCTCGGATGTCTTGGATCGGGTCCTCACCGAGTTCCCGCCGCTGCTCAAGCATTTCGCCGACAAGCAGCAGCTTCTGGTCGACGCGGTCGACGCGACAGGACGGCTCAGCGCAGTAGCCGACCAATATCTTTCCGGCTCCCGAAGCGACCTGCATTCCGACCTGCTGTCCCTGCAATGCCCGTTGCGTGAACTCGGCCGGGCCTCGCCGTATCTGATCCGCGCCCTCAAGCTGATCCTCGTGCGGCCCTTCGACGTTGACGCCGTGCCGAAGTCGTTCCGCGGCGACTACTTCAACCTTTCGCTGACGCTCGATCTGACCCTCAGCTCGGTCGACAACGCAATTCTCACCGGGACCGGCTTCTCCGGCGGGTTGCGCGCGCTCGAGCAGTCGTGGGGCCGCGACCCCGAAACGATGATCCCCGACGTTCGATACACGCCGAACCCCAACGATGCCCCGGGCGGTCCGCTGGTCGAAAGAGCGGATAGGCAATGCTGACGCGCTTTATCTGGCGCCAGCTGATCATCTTCAGCATCCTCAGCGTGATCACGGCGATCGCCTTGGGGTGGTACTACTTGCAAATCCCCACCGCGGCGGGAATCGGTCGGTACACGCTGAAGGCGGACCTGCCCGCATCGGGCGGTCTGTACAAAACCGCCAACGTGACTTATCGCGGCGAAACCATCGGCACGGTGACCGCGGTCGAACCGACCGAGACGGGCGCGCGAGTGACCATGAGTATCGCCGACAGCTACAAGATCCCGACTGACGCGTCGGCGAACGTGCACTCGGTGTCCGCGGTCGGTGAGCAGTATCTGGATCTGGTGTCGGCAGGAAACCCGGGCACCTACTTCGCGCCGGGACAGACGGTTACCAAGGGCAGCGTGCCCACCGAGATCGGGCCCGCGGTGGACGCGGCCAACCGCGGCCTGGCGGCCCTGCCCAAGGAGAAAATCGCTTCCCTGCTTGACGAAACAGCGCAAGCGGTAGGAGGTTTGGGGCCCGCGCTGCAACGCCTGGTCGATGCGACGCAGGCGATCGCCGGCGACTTCAAGAGCAACATCGGCGACGTCGACGACATCATCCGAAACTCTGGGCCGATCATCGACAGCCAGGTCGATTCGGCCGATTCGATCCGGCGCTGGTCGCACAACCTGGACATCCTGGCCGCCCAGAGCGCAGAGAACGACCAGCGGGTGCAGAGCATTTTGACCCACGCCGCGCCGACCGCCGATCAGGTCGATGCGGTGTTCAACGACGTCCGGGAGTCGCTGCCGCAGACACTGGCGAATCTCGAGATCGTGCTGGACATGCTCAAGCGCTACCACAAAGGCGTTGAGCAACTGCTGGTCGCATATCCGCAGGGCGCAGCGGAAGGCCAGACGGTGACGACACCTTTCCCGGGCTACGCTGCGCTGGGCACCTCGCTGACGATCAACCAGCCCCCGCCGTGCCTGACCGGCTTTCTCCCGGCCTCGCAGTGGCGGTCTCCGGCGGATACCAGTCTGGCGCCGATGCCGTCCGGAACGTATTGCAAGATCCCGCAGGACTTTCCGGCGAACGCCGTTCGCGGGGCACGCAACCTCCCGTGTGTCGACGTCCCCGGCAAGCGCGCCGCGACCCCCCGGGAGTGCCGTGACCCTAAGCCCTACGTTCCGTCGGGCACCAACCCCTGGTACGGCGACCCGAACCAAATCCTGACCTGCCCGGCGCCCGCGGCGCGCTGCGACCAGCCGGTAAAACCCGGCCAGGTGATCCCCGCGCCGTCGATCGACAACGGCCTCAACCCGGCGCCTTCCGACCGGGTAGCGGGCACACCGCCGCCGATCAGCGATGTGCTGCAGCGGCCGGGTTCGGGGACCGTGCAATGCAATGGGCAACAGCCGAATCCCTGCGTCTACACCCCGGGCGCCCCTCCCCCGGCCGTCTACAGTCCACAAAGCGGTGAACTGGTGGGGCCCGACGGTGTCAAGTACTCCGTCCAAAATTCGACCAAAACGGGAGACGACGGCTGGAAGGACATGCTCGCACCGCCCGGCTGATCCCCATCGCGTCAATCTCTCTTATTCACAACACTTTTCAAGCAAACCCGTCCAGCCCTCACCCTCGTCGCGCTGGTTTCCCCGACTCAGCGGAGGGCCCGACGAAAGGTTGACACTGACCGCACGTACAGTCATATACTGATGACCACGGCCGGCGGGCGCACACCGAGATCGGAGCGAAATGCGGGAAGTGATTGGCCTAGGCCAACTCCGGAGCAACGCGTGTGCGTATCTAGAGCAGGTAGCCGCCGGGGAGACTATCGATGTCGTCCGTCGCGGCAAGGTGGTGGCACGGATCGTGTCGGTCGGAGACTGGAGGGTGGCTCCGATTCCCGCACGATCCGCCAAGGTCGTAGCACCGGACGCCGGCGGCTGGGTCGGGCTGGACGAACTGCGAACGCGCGCCGGGCGGTGCCTGGACCGGGTGGCAGCCGGGGAGACGCTTTGTGTCGTCCGAGGCGGCAGGTTGCTGGCACGGATCGTGCCGGCGGACCATCCGAGGATGACCCCGACCACGGCGGACGCTGGTCGACGGATCGAACTCGGCGAACTGCGAAAGCGTGCGGGGCGCTATTTCGACAAGGTTGCCGCCGGGCAGACGATCGAGGTCGTCCGTGGCGGCAAGCTGGTTGCCCAGATCGTGTCAGCCGCTGGCGACACCGCCGCGGGGGCCGAATCGCGGGAGCTGCGCCACGCGCTCTGAAAATCGGCTCGCCGCAACCAGCTAATTTCCACCAGCTGATCTCCGCTGTGGTTTGACCTCGAACAGGTACCGTGGCGCTGTGTATCCGCTCGAGCTTCGCGCGACCTGATGGACCAGGCAAACACCACGCGTCCGGACCGCAATCTGGCAGTGGATTACTACCGCGTCTCGGGCGTGATCCTGATCGTGCTGGGACACTGGCTGGCCGGATCCGTGACCTACCATGACGGTCAATTCGGACGACAGAATCCACTCGTCGACATGCCCTGGACGCAGTGGCTGACCTGGCCGTTCCAGGCGGTCCCAGTGTTCTTCCTGGTGGCCGGTTATGCCGGTGCGGTGTCCTGGACACATCACCGCGAGAGCGGCGGGGTGTCGCGCCAGGCCTGGCTTCGGCGCCGGCTCGCGCGAGTTCTGGGTCCGACCGTGGTGTACGTCGCGCTGGTGTCGGCGATCGTGGTGGCTGCGGCGGCCTACGGTGTCGGCGGTTCGCTACTGGAATATGCGGGCTGGGCGGTAGCGATGCACTTGTGGTTCCTCGCCGTTTACGTCTTAGTGGTTTCGCTGACCCCGATTGCGATTGCCGCACAACGCCGTTGGGGGCTGTGGGTGCCGGTAGTGGTCGCTGTGGCAGTCACCGTGGTGGACACCACGTTGAAGCGGGGGCCGTTGCACGACCTCGGCTGGCTGAACTACTTGTTCTGTTGGGGAACCCTGTATCTGCTCGGCATCGCTTGGCATGGTGGGCTATTGGCCGGCCGGAGGCCCCTGCTGCTCGCCACCGGATCTGCTGTGGCCCTTGCCCTCCTGATCTGGCTGGCGGGCTATCCGGTCAGCATGATCGGCGTACCCGGCCAAGCCGTGCAGAACACCTCACCGCCGACGGTCGCCATGCTCGCATTCGGCTGCGCGCAGGCCGGACTCGCGATGGCAGCCGCCCCGGCGCTCAATCGCATCCTGCGCGGGGGCACGATCCAACGGGTGCTCGCCGTCGGCAACAACAACGTGATGGCCCTCTATCTGTGGCACATGATTCCCGTCGTGATCGTGGCCCTCGTCGGTTACCCGGCCGGATTGTTGATGCAACCCGCGGAGGGCACGGCCCAGTGGTGGCTGGGCCGGCTGCAATGGGTTGCCATTCTGGGACTCGTGACGGCGGTCGAGATGGTGCTGTTGTGGTGGGGAAGGCGCCTGTTCGCCGCTCCACTCCCCCTGCTCGGCATTCCGCTGCCGCAGCGCTGGGCCGAACCGCTCATGTTGCTGGGAGCCGTGCTTGCCGCATACGGCCTTGAGTTCGTCGCCGCCGACGGGTTCGCCCCGGACGGGCACTTTGCCCGGATTACGGTCGCGGTCTTCGCGGTCGGCGCGCTCCTGGTGGCGCTTCGTCCCAAACAGGTCAGCCCACGTCCCGCGGCGCCCGCGTCGACGACAGGTTGAGCGCCGGAACGCGGCATGCGCGGCTTGTTCCCGCCGCCATGATCCCGATTACGGCTGATCTACCCCTGGCTGAAAGCGTCGGGCAGCGGACGCCGACAGACTTCGCGGGCCTCGTCGGCCCCCAACCCGAACAGGCGCAGCACATTTTCGGTGACGGTGTCGGCCGCACGCGCGTCGTCGCGGCCCGGGTCGTCGCGCAGCAGCTTTCCGAGGCCGAGCAATGCGCCGCCGGCCATGGCGAGGGCGAGTTCCGGGTCGTCGATGTCGAACCTGCCCGCATCGACGCCGGCCTTGATATCGCGCAGCGCCCGGGGAGCCAGGCCGCGGTCGGACGACAGTAGTGCGGGACCATGCGCCAGCAGAATCTCGCTCTCCTGGGGACGCTGACGAAAGAGCCGACCGGTCAGCCGGAAACTGGCGGCGAAGGTTTCCGCCGGATCCTCGATCGATTCGGTCAGCCGATCCAGCATCGCCCCGTAGGCATCGAGTACGTCGGCGACCGCCGCCGCGAACAACTCCTCCTTGGTGTCGAAGTGGTTGTAAAAGGAACCCATTCCGACGTCGGCGGCCTGGGTGATCTCGAGCACCGGCACGTTGAGTTTGCCCTCGGCGATCAACCGCTGCGCCGCCTGGATCAGCGCTGCCCGGGTGCGCTGCTTGCGTCGCGCCAGCCGATTGGGCGGGTCGGCTTCCTCAGGCATCGCGCTCATCTCACAAAGCATGCATCACTTTTGAGGATTTCGTCAGAAGCCTTGACTGAGCATTGTCTCGTATGTGACGATTTCGTCAGTTATGTTTTCTCAAGCCAGCACCACGCACCGGGATCTGCACAGCGAGCAGGGCGCACTCCCGGGGGAGCCCAGCGGCCGGTCCCGGGACCCGGTGATCAAGGTCGTCGACATCGCGTGGCTCGAGTTCGAGAAGCCGGACCTGCCCCGCTCCGAGGCATTCGCGCGTGCCTTCGGGTTTGAATCGGCACAGCGCAGCCCGGACGAAATTCAGCTCCGTGGTACCCGGGCGGGCGCACCATGTGTGATCGTGCGACGCGGACCCCGAACCCGGTTCACCGGCGCGGCCTTTCGGGCCGGTGACGAGGCCGACGTGCTGCGCCTGGCCGACGCGTGCGGCACCCGCGCGCGGCCGCTGCCGGATTCCCTCGGCGGCGTGACGGTCGACTTGATCGACCCCAGCGGCATGCCGGTCCGCGTGGTCGCCGGCATGCACGAGCTGCCGGAACTACCGAGCCAGCAACCCCACACATTCAACTTCGGAGACCACCCGCAGCGGATCAACACCGGCCAGCGCCCGGCGCGGGTGCCCGCCCGAGTGCAACGGTTGGGTCACCTGGTGCTGCAGACCACGAAATACGTCGAAACCCTGAATTGGTATCTGGACAATCTGGGGATGGTCGTCAGCGACTTCCTGTTCTTTCCAGGGCAGCGCGAGCGCGGACCGACCATGAGCTTCATCCGGTGCGATCGAGGAGCGACCCCCGCCGATCACCACACACTGGCGATGGCTCTGGGTCCGGCGAACCGCTACGTCCATTCCGCTTATCAGGTCAGCGATCTCGATGCCCTGGCCGCGGGCGGCGAATACCTGCGTGAGTGTGGCTACTTCCGGTCGTGGGGCATCGGCAGGCACATCCAGGGCAGCCAGATCTTCGACTATTGGCGCGATCCCGACGGCTTTCTGGTCGAGCACTTTGCCGACGGCGACCTGTTCGACAACACCGTCGAGCCCGGCTGGGCGCCGTTGCGCGCCTCCGGCCTGGCCCAGTGGGGTCCGGCGGCGACCAGAGACTTTTTGGGAACTGATCTGAAATCAGCTCGCCACGAAATGGTTTCGATGATCACCGCGCTGCGCACCCGCAACGAGTTCGATATCAGCCGCCTCATCGGCCTACTGAAAGTACCCACATCATGACCGTTTCCGTCCTTCGTACTGCCGACGCCTGGTGGCTCAAAACCGGGACGGGTGCGGCGAAGATCGACACCGCGGCGACGACGACGAGCGCGCTGCTGGCGGATCGGGCGGCAATCGAAGCCGCCGCAAACGCCGACACCGTGCCGGTAGCCGACCTCCCGTTGCTCTCGCCGGTGACCCGGCCGTGCCGAGTAGTCGCTCAAATGACCAACTTTGAGTCACACGTCCGGGACGCGGGCATGGACCCGGCATCGGTCCCGCTGACGTTCTTTCGCAAGGCCTCGGCATCGATCACCGGTCCGTTCGACGAGATCGTCAAACCGCCACATGTTCAGCTGCTCGACTACGAGGTGGAAATCGGGTTGGTAATCGGGCGCGCAATCCCGGTCGGCACCACCATTTCCGAGGCGAACTTGGCCGATTTCATCGCCGGATTGGTGGTCGCCAATGATGTTTCGGCCCGCGACGTGCAGCTTCCGCAAACCCAGTTCTACGAGGCCAAGTCGTATCCGACGTTCACCCCGGTCGGACCGGAGCTGGTGTTGCTGACGGCCGACGAGCTCGCCCGCTTCGGCGATCTGCGGCTGCGGCTGAGCGTCAACGGCGTCGAACGTCAGAACGCGCTGGTCGACGGGGACATGTTGTATCGGCCGCTGCAAGCTCTGCAGTCACTCACCCAGTTCCAGGAACTCGCCCCGGGCGACTTGGTGCTCACCGGCACCCCGGCCGGCACCGCGCTCAGCGCTCCACCCAAGCCGCTGGCGATGATCGGGAACCTGCTGCCGACCTCCCTCAAGTGGAAGGTGTTCTTCAGTCGGCAGGCCGGCAACCCGAATTATCTGCGACACGGTGACATCGTCGAGGCGTCGGTCGCCACCGATGACGGAGCCATCGACCTCGGGGCACAGCGCAACGCAGTCCGATTCGCGTGAGCGCTAAGGCAATTCGGCGCGTTCCCGTCGTGATCGTCGGCGCCGGACCCACCGGCATCACCGCCGCCACACTGTTGGCGCAGTACGGCATCGACAACCTGATCCTCGATCGTTGGCGCGGCGTCTATCAACAACCACGCGCCGTTCATCTGGACGACGAGATATACCGCATCATCGCCCGGCTCGGCATCGCCGACGAGTTCGCCGCTATCTCGCGGCCGACGCTGGGCTTGCGATTGCTCGACGGTCGTCTACGCGTACTCGCCGAGTTCACTCGCGACACCGCCCGCAGCCGCAATGGATTTCCGCAGGCCAACATGTTCGACCAACCGGAGTTGGAAGCACTACTACGGGTAAACCTCAAGCGGAACCCACAGGCTCAGCTGCGCGGCGACGCCGAGGTTACCGATGTGACCGACACCGGCGAATACGTGCGCGTCACCTTCACCGACCGCACCGACGGCACCGTGCACCAGGTCGATACCGACTACCTGCTGGGTTGCGACGGAGCCAACAGCCTGGTGCGCGCCCAAATAGGCTCAGCTATCAAGGATTTGAACTTCGAACAGCGGTGGCTGGTCGTCGATGTCGCCACCGAGGCCGATCTGCACCAGTGGGAAGGCGTGCATCAGGTGTGCGATCCGACGCGCGCGGGAACCTACATGCGCATCGGAGCGTCACGCTACCGCTGGGAGTTTCAGTTGCTCGACGGCGAATGTGCCGACCAATTCGGCACTTTGACCGCTTTGCGGCCACTGATCGCACCTTGGACCACCGGCGTCGAGGACCACGAACTGGCGCTGCTGCGCGTCACGGAGTACACGTTTCGCGCCCAGATTGCCGAGCGCTGGCGCCGGGGCAACATCTTCATCCTCGGCGACGCGGCGCACCTCACTCCCCCGTTTATCGGCCAGGGCATGGGAGCCGGGGTGCGCGACGCGATGAATCTCGCCTGGAAGATCGCCGGAGTTCACCATGGCAACCTTGCTCCGGCCGTTCTGGATACCTATGAGCAGGAACGTAAACCGCATACCCGAAGCCTGATTCGGTTGGCGCTCAACGTCGGTCGTGCGATGACTGGCGGCGCCCGAATAGGCAATGCGCTACGCCGCATGGTGCTGCCCCGGCTGCGGCTGATCCCTGGTCTGCGTGACAAGGTGGTCGACTCCACCACGCCGGCACTATCTTCTTCCGCGCTGGTGTACAGATCACGCCGATCCGGCCGCCTCGCCGGCACGCTATGCCCGAACCCGCGGCTGGGCGACGATCAGCGGCTCGACGAGGTGTTAGGAAGCGGCTTCGGCCTGATCACCACCCGCAGCCCGAACGCCGCCGATGAAGCCGCGCTCACACAGCGCGGCTTCACCGTGCTGGTTGCCCAGCCAGGCGACGAACTTGCGAGCTGGCTGCGCGAAGGCCACGCTACGACGGCACTAGTCCGCCCGGATGGGACGGTTATGCGCGCGGGGCGCAACGTCGACGCGCTGTGCGCATGGGCAAGTGGCGTCGTCAATGGACGATTCGGGCCTACGCCTGCGTCGGCCGCGCAACGATGACCGGTACCAACACCGAATGCAGGACGGTATTGCTGACCGAGCCCAAGATCAGGCCGGTGAGACCACCGCGGCCGTGACTGCCCACCACCACCAGCTGCGCTTCTAGAGACTTTGTCTGTTGAATGATTTGTTGGGCCGGCAGATCCCGAGCCAGGAGACGGCGCACGGTGACATCGGGATATTGTTCGTGCCAACCGGCGAGCCTTTCGGTGAGACTGCGCTCGGCCTCGGCCTCTACCGACTCCCAGTCGAATGCGGGAAGTTCGAGGATTGCGACGTCACTCCATGCGTGCAGCGCGACCAGGTCGACTCCCCGGTGAGACGCTTGATCGAACGCGATCGCCGTGGCGAGTTCCGACGCCGGCGAACCGTCGATTCCCACCAGAACGGGGCCGTGCTGCGGGTCCGGCACGTCTTCGTCGCGGATGACCGCGACCGGGCACTTAGCGTGGCGCACCACGGTTGAACTGACCGAACCGAGCACACCGCGCGCCAGCAGCCCGCGGCCCGAGCTGCCGACGACGATCATCTCGGCGTCGTCGGACATCTTGATCAGGGCCAGCGCCGGAGTCGAGTAGACAAACTCCTTGGTGATGGTGACGTTACGGCCTGCCGGGATCGCCTCCTCGGCCAACTTGTAAGCGTGAGCGAGTTGCTGGCGGCAATCATCTTCCAGCTTCACCAACAAAGAGTCGGGGTAGGGAACGGGAGGCCAAGTAGTGGTGGGAGTCACCACCGCGTGGAAAAGGGTCAGCGGAATGTTGTGCATCGCCGCGTCGCGGGCCGCCCAGACAACAGCGGTGTCCGAGGCGGGTGAACCATCGACCGCGACAACGATACCGAGTGGTTTGACAGGTGCTGCCGACATTTCGTATTCCTTTCGTCAGGAATAACGCTATTGACCGGCGGGGTGTCGGTCGTGGGGCTTTGGTCCCCAACCACCGGGACTTCAGGACCTTCGCGAGGGGGCCGCGGATTGACCGGTCGCCGTCCCGTCGCGGCGCCCGGGTGCCGAACTATCCGCGTTGGCTGTCCTTGAACGTGTTGATTGCGTTGACGACTCCGGCGATGTGGTCCTCGCTGAGCTTCTCCCCGTCAAAGACGTGATTGAGCAGAACCTTCAGGTCGGCCATCTGTTGCAGATAAACCAGACACGGCGGGCAATCCTCGAGGTGTTTGACCACGATCGGACCCCACTGGTCGGCACTAGAGTCGACCAGGTCGTCGACCAGCCGGACGAAATCGACGCAGTCGATGGCGGGAACTGTGTTGTCGTGGACGGTCATTGGCGGTACCACTTCTCTAGTTCATTACGGAGGTTGCCCCGCGCGCGGTACAGGAGTGCGCGCTGTCCCTCGGCGGAAAGGTCGAGTATCGCGGCCGCCTCTTCGGCCGACGTGCCGACGAGGTCACGCAGGATGACGAGTTGCCGCTGCCGTGCCGGCAGCGCGTCCAGCGCCGCCCGTACGTAGCCGATCAGCTCCCGGGCCACGGTGCGGTCCTCCGGCAGAAAGCGCCGAGACGGCGGGTCATTCCAATGCCCGGCGTCGGGATGGCCGGCGGGATGCATCCGGCCGGACAGCGGGTCGGTCTCGGTGGCGGACAGCACCTCGTGGTCACGAATCCGGGATTCGCGGCGGCGATGCCGCGAGGCGGTGTTCTTGACGATTGCGAACAACCAGGTCCCCACCGAGGAGCGCCCTTCGAACGAAGCGGACGACTGCAAAACCTGCACCCACGCCTCCTGCACCGCTTCTTCGGCTACCGTCGTCGAATCCACCATCGTGCGAGCGAAATTCACCATCGGCCGGTGAAAGTCGCGGACCAAACTGGCCAGCGGAATCCCACCGACCAGATGCGCAGTGTCCTCCGGAGGCACCACCGCCGGGCTCACCATCGGCCCGAACTCAAGCGCATCTACCTAGTTCCCAGCGCAATTGCGCCTCCGACGGCGATTGCACCGGGATGAACGCCGCCTCCCGGTAGCGGCGACTCGCGGAGGTCCGGCTCGCATATCCTTTGCCACCGGCGGTGCGGATTTCTAAATTAGCACTGGCACTGGATAATTCAGCAGCGGCAAGGCGCAGCGACAGCAGTTCGCGCTTCGACGGCGAGTTCGCCCCGCCGACCGCACCGGCCATCTCGGCCAGCGTGGTCGCCGCCGCCGCGAGCTTGTCAGCGATGGCGTCGACCTCGGCGGTGAACACCGAGTTGACCCCGGTGAGCCCGAGCTTGCTCTGCTCGACAGTGGTCCTGGTCAGCCCCAGGCACATCGCCGATTGCAGCACGAGAAATGTCGGCCGCACATTCTGCAGAAACGCGTCAAAGTCATTGGACAGCAACTGTTCCGAACTCACATATGCGTTGTTCAACGTCAGATATGACGACGCCGTGCTCCCCAGGGCCAACAGGTCGAAGTGGTCACCGACAGTAACGCCCGGCGTATCCAGCCGGAGCGCCACGATCAACCTCTCGCCCGCATCGGTGCGTGCCGCGGTCACCATCGTCGAGTCGGGATAGAGATTGCTGGCCCACCTGATCGAACCGTTCAGCCGGTATCCACCATCGACCGCTTCCGCGGTCAGATCGAGGGCGCCGCAACCGGCCGCCTCCTTGAATGCCGACGCCATTGCGGTCACTCCCAGCGTGGTCCCGGCCAGCAGCGACTGGGCCGCTGCGAGACTGAATGGCGTTGCGGCGGTGAGCAGATACTCCAGCGTCATGCGATGGGCCCACATCGAGAATCCCGTGCTCATGCACTCCCCGGAGATGAGGCCGATGACGTCGGCCATCTGCGGGAGCCGCCCATCGGCGTTTCCCGGGGCACCGAGGCCGAGCAGGCCGGCCGCACCCAGCCGGGTGAAGCTGCGGCGCGAGGTTTCCTCGCCGCGGTCCAGTGCGCTCGCATGGGCACGAATGTCGGCCAGCAGCTGTGGATCTATCCGCTCGACTGCGGCATCCACGGTTGAGGTCAAGGCAGCGACTCCTGTTCGGTGTGTTTCGAGGACTAATCGACGACCAGGGTCGAGTCGACGCTCGCCGGGCGTCTGAATGTGTTCACCACCGGCGACCAGGCGATGGCGTTGTCGTGGATCTGCCTGAGCGTCTCGTCGTCGGTGTCACCGGCCAACGCCACCTTGCAGCGGACCGCGGTGAAGCCGAGCACTTTGCCGTCCGGGGTGTCGCCGACTCCCCACACCGCGGAGATGTCGATGTCGCCTTCCATCTCGACCTCAATCTTGGTGAGCGTCACGCCGCGGTGAGTAGCGTTGGCCAACAGCCCGACCGAGATGCAGGACCCCAAGGCGGCCAGGGCGGTCTCGGAAGGGTTGGGCGCGGAGTCGTCGCCCAGCAGTGCCGGTGGTTCCCCGACGAGCAGTGGTGCGAGGTCGCGCACGTAGGTCATGTTGCGAAACCCGGCTTCACACACCGTTTTGGCCTTCAGGGTCTTCTTGCCGGTGGTGGGGTCCGCCTTGGCATTACAGGACAGCCGGTCGAGCCCTTCCGCGTCGATGACGAGCGCATCGGTCATGGAGTTCCTCCGTTTCTCACTGATTTTGGTCTCCCCCGGGTTAGTGCTCGGCGGACGCCCGTGCGTGACGGCGGGTCGGTTTGATTTACCGGACCGACGCGAGATTTCACCCGCCCTTAACGGCCGTCGCCCCCGGTGACCGGTAAGCCAGGGCGAGATTTGCTCAGTCGAACAGACTTTGGGCGATGTAGTGGCCTTCTGCGGGCGCGGGTGGAATTGCGAAGATAGCTGAACCGATGTGACGGATGTACTCGTTGAGTAGGTCGTTGGCGCCCAGCCGGTTCTGCAAACGAATAAAATCTTGCGGATCTTTTTGATACGAGATGAACAGCAGTCCGGCGTTCAGTTGGCCGTTGGGGTCCAGGCCGTCGGTGTAGTTGTACGAGCGGCGGCGGATCATGATGCCGTCATTGTTTTCCCGGGCGGCCAAGCCGACGTGTGAGCGCGGATCGATCAGCGGTTCGCCGTCGGCGCCTTTGGCGGCGAAGTTCGGCGCGTCGAATTCGGCTTTGCCGCTCAGCGGCGCTCCGTCCTGCTTGGTACGGCCGAAGATCTTCTGCTGGTTGCCGATCCGGTCGACGTCCCATGTCTCGAGCAGCATCCGGATCTTGCGGACCACCTGATAGGTGCCTCCGTTCATCCACGACTGGTCGCTGTTGTCGACCCAGACGAACCGGTCGTACTCCGCCTCGGTGGCGACGTTGCGGGTACCGTCCTTGAATCCCAACAGGTTTCGGGGGGTCTGCTGACCGGGGCCGGCCGAGGCTCGGCCGAAGCCCAGCACCGCCCAGAACGGCGACACGATGTTGCGGCCGAGGCGGGCCAGATTACGCACCGCGTGGTAGCAGACCTGCGGGTCGTCGGCGCAGGCTTGCACCGACAGATCGCCACCGTGCAGCCTCGGATCGAGGTTGTCCCCGTTGAGCGGCGGCAGATCAGTGAATACCGCCGGACGCCGCGCGGCAAGACCGAACCGATCACCGAACAGCGACGGCCCCAATCCGATCGTGACGGTGAGACTGGCGGGACTCAGCCCGTAGGCCTCCCCGGTGTCGGTGGGAGGCTGCACCTCGACCTGCGGCTGGACCGTGCCGACGGGCTTACCCTGCTGCAGCACCGCCACCGCGGCCGACCAGCGCGCCAATAGCCCCTGGACATCGGCGCGAGCCGCGGCCGAAGCCAACGAGAACGACATGAAGACGGCGTAACGCTGTGGGAGCGTGGCGATTCCGCCCTGATGCACCTGGCCGTAAAAGGGATAGCTACGGCGCATGTCCACGATGTCGTCTCCAGCATCCGAGCCGCCGTGGTGTGCTGTCGCGGACGCATAGCCGGCGAACCCGCCGCCGACGGCGCCGATCGCGGTCCCGGTGAGACCGGCCAGCATCGCGCCGCCGAGCATCCGCCGCCGTGATACCGACACGTTATCGGCCGGGGTCTCGGCGCCGTCTGGTTCGGCCAGTTCGTCGTCAGCCATGATCAGTTGGCGGAGACCACTTTTTGGGCGACCATGGACAGGCTCTGGTGCAGTGGCTGAATCACCGCGGTCAGTTTCGGCGCATCGCTGCCCTGCAGTGCCGGAGTGTATGTCCGGTAGCCGCCCAGCGCGGCCGGGTCGCGGTAGCCGTCCAGCACGCCCAGCACCGCACGGAACTGCTGGTCGATCTGACTGACCAAGTTGGCGTCGATCTTCTCCAAGCCCGGCCGAAGCGAAGCGTAAGCCTGTTGGGCACCTTCGACATTGCCCGAAAAGTCAACCAGGTCAATGTGACTGAATGCCTCTTCTTCGCCGGTGATCTTGGTGTTCTGCACCTCTTCGATCAAATCACTTGCTCCGTTTGCCAAATCCTCCGGTTTGTATTGCAAGCCGGAGACCACATCTTTCAATTTTCCTACGTTACCGACCAATTCGGTGCTCAACGCCTTGGTGCCGGGCGTGATCGCGTTACCCTGCCATAGGTCGCGCTCAATGGCGTGGAAGCCCTTCCACCCAACCTTGGCGTCCACCGGAGTGGAAGCGCGCATGTCGATCAGATAGTCCAGGCTGCCCGCGTTGTCGCCGACCGCGAAACCCGGCAGGACGAAGCCTTCGACGGAGGATTCCGCGCGTTCATAGAACAGGCGGGCTTTGGCGTAGGCCGCCCTGGCGGCGTCAAGGTTGCCGGACTGGATGACGGCATCGAGTGCTTTTACTTGGTCACTGAGCTGGCCGATCTGAGTCACGATGTAGGTCGCGTAGTCCTTGGTGCCCTGTCCCAGGATGCTCGCCACCGTGCCGGTCGGCCCCGCGGGCGCCTGACCGGTGACCGTCAGAGTTTGGTATTCCGCACTCGCTCCGGGGCAATACAGCTGATACGAGCCGCCGTCCAGGGTGACGGTAAACGACACCGGGTTCAGTCCGGGTGCGAGGTTCTCCTTCTCGCCAACGATGCGCTGATCTCGGAGCAACTCCATCTCGCTGATGCCCGGCGCGCTGGTGTTGACGACGGTGAAGGTCACCGGACCCGCCGGCACGCTGGTGGTGTCCAGCACGCAACCGTCTTTTCCACCGCTGTTGGCCATCGTTACTTTGACAGCGTTGTTCCCGCCGGCTGGACTGGCTTGTCGAGACGGCGGGGGGCCGGAGGCTGGATTCGAGTGATGGCAGCCAGCCGCGGCCAGGACCGTAACGACAACCAAAGTCGGCGCGGTCAACCAGAATTCACGAGACCGCGACCTTGCCCGGGCGGTGCGATTCGCTATCACTCGTTTTCCTCTCCTGTTGGCCGCGCGCGTCGCTGCGCATCGAGATTATGGCGCCAAGGGCATAAGCCAGCGCAAAGCAGGCCAGTACCAACGGGAGCCAGACCCGCCATAACTGTCGGTCGGCGTTTTTCTGGGTCCCTGCGGCGATTTGGGCGGCGGTCGACTGATCTTCGGCGGCGGTGGTCGACCAGTCTGTTGGTAGCCCACCAAGACTGACGGTCTTGGCCCCGGTCAACCCACCGCCGGTCAAGATCGCCGTGCGGTTGCTCGTCGCTTGCGCACTGATCACGGAATCGCCCTGTGTAAGAACGGTATACGCGGTAGTCGTCGCCCATTGCCCGACAAACGGCCCCGGGGTGCGGCCAGCCGTGAGACCGACCGGCAGCCGGCCCCCCGCCATGCTGCGCAACTGATCCAGCGTGACAGCCGGCGCACCATCGGCGCCGGCGGGCTCGGAAGCTTGCCATGCCTGGACCGCCAAGCCGTCCACGGTTTGGTCGTCCGCCGGGATCAGCGCAATGCTGCGACCGGTCGGGACGCCGTCGGCGGTGACAATTAATTCGCGCCCGTGCGGCCCGGTCGTGATCGACACCCGGGCCGTGTGCCCGGAGTGGTCGATGACGGTGCGCACCCGCGCGCTGGGCGACGAGCTACCGGCGGGCGCCATCGTCGCCATCGCCGCCGCGATGATGACCAGCACCGCCGCGGCGGCCAGCTGTAGCCGGGAGCGGCTTCGCGGCGTCGCGGCCAGGTGCGTGGGCCACAGGAAGGCGACGAGCACGGGCACCGCGTACAGCAGCCAGCCCAGCACCTCGATGAGGCGCGGGTCGGTGGGGATGCCGAACACGCCGGCGAGCAACGCGCCCAGCACGGACTGGCTCGGTACCCAGGACGAGAAGTCGAGCACCTGCTGCTGGCCGATGCTCACCCAGCCCGCCTCGTGTGCGGTGCGCAGCGCGCCCAGCACCAGTCCGGCGGCAATCAGCACCAGGAACACCCCGGTGATTCGGAAGAAGCGGCCGAGATTGAGCTTCAGACCGCCGAAGTACAGACCGACACCCAGCACGATCGATGCCCCGAGCCCGACCCCGCCACCCAGCACGGCGAACCATCGGTTGCCGTGCGACGTCTGTGCGGCCGCCAGCAGGAAGACCGATGTCTCGAAGCCTTCCTTGAGCACGGCGAGGAACGCCATCGCGACGAGCGCCAACGCGCCGCCACGGTTGAGTGCCTGTTGGGCTTCGCGCTCGAGTTCGCCTTTGAGCCGCCTGGAGTTGCGGTTCATCCAGATGATCATCGAGGTCACGAACACCACGGCGATGGCGTTGATGACCGTCTCCATCATCTCCTGCTGGGCCTGTGGAAGCGTCGCCGAGAACAGATCCAGACCGACGCCTACCGCGACGCTGATCAGCACCGCCAAGGCCACACCGACAAACATCGGGCGGGTCGACTGCCCATTTCGCTTGAGGAAGGCCGCAACGATGCTCACGATGAGCGTCGCCTCCAGCCCTTCGCGCAGGCCGATGAGGAACGTGCCGAGGAAAACGCCGAATACGCCTTGCATGCGTCCGATTCCCATCCCGTGGATCGGGACCTTCGACTTAGCCTAACCTAACCTGCCGTCGCGATTAAGAGCGCTGGCACTTCCGTCCGCGTCAGCGACCGGGCTCGGTCACGAAGTCGATGAGTTCTTCGACTTTGCTGATCAGCGCCGGTTCCAGGTCGTTCCAGTCCCGCACCCGCGACCGGATGCGCTGCCACGCCCGGGCGATGTCGGCCTGGTTGGCGTGCGGCAATCGAAGCGCCTGGCACACACCGTGCTTCCATTCGACGTGCCGCGGCACCTCGGGCCAGGCCGCCAGGCCGAGCCGCTGCGGCTTCACCGCCTGCCAGATGTCGACATAGGGATGGCCGACGACCAACGTGTCCGGCCCGCCGGGTCCCCGGCGCACCGCCTCGGCAATGCGTGCCTCTTTCGAACCCGTGACGAGGTGGTCGACGAGAACCCCGAGCCGGCGCCCCGGACCGGGAGCGAACTCGGCCACGATGCCCACCAAATCGTCGATGCCACCGAGATGCTCGACGACGACACCTTCGATACGCAGGTCCTCGCCCCAGACCTGTGCAATGAGTTCCGCGTCGTGACGGCCTTCGACGTAGATCCGGCTGGCACGCGCGACGCGGGCGCGAGCGCCCGGTACCGCGACGGATCCGGAGGCGGTACGGCTCGCCGCGGCCGGCGCCACGCGGCGCGGCTCGGTGAGGATCACCGGACGCCCCTCCAGCAGGTATCCGGGCCCCAGTGGAAAGCCACGGACGTGGCCATGCCGGTCTTCGAGGTCGATGCGTCCGTACTCGACCCGCACCACCGCACCGACGTAACCGGTCTCGACATCTTCGACAACAAGTCCCAGGTCGGCAGGGTGTTCGGTCGAGCGTGGCTTGCGCCGACCGGCGGCCAGCACATCGGTTCCGTAGCGATCCATCACGCGGGCAATACTAGGAACGCCCGCGGCCGAAATCGGTGATCGGCGCGCCCATGGGCACCTCCCGACGGGCATAAACAAAGCGGCAAGATCGGCGCCGAACCCGTAAGGACCGCGTTGTCTCACCCGCGAAAGAGCGCTTTGCTGCTACGTTACTTAGGTGCGCCTTGCGCGCAGCAGTTGATGAGGTGGAAGCAATGGGGATTGCCGGCCTGGTATCGAAGGCTGTCGCGTTTTTGCGCGCCGGCTACCCGACCGCGGCGCCGGAGCACGGCTACGTGCCGCTGCTGGCGCTGCTGCGCCGTCGCGTCACCGATGACGAAATCACCACCATCACAAGTGAATTCATGGCGCGCAAAGCAGCGCCGGTCAGCATCGTCGATGTCGGAGTCGCGATCTTTCGGATCACGAACGAGGTGCCCTCGCTGGACGACATCGCGCGCGTCGAGCAAAGGCTCGATGCGATGGGGTGCGCACGGCGTTAATCCTGTTCGATCGGGCCGCCGCAGGCCGCCAGATAGTCGGCATAATTCCAGGTCTTAAAAAATTCCTGGCCCGCGACCAATCCGCGCTGGTAGAGAGCGTCGCGCTGCGCGGCGGTGATGTCGAAGTCGATCGGGCTGACCTCGTCGGCGGGCACGAAGATGGTGCGTCGCACCGTGCATGGATCGTCGATGTAGGCGTTGTCCTGATTGCTCACCAGCGTCTCTATCGCCGCGATGCCCAACGACACCGGCCCGTGCACCGGATGCGTGGGCGGAATGCCCGGCCGCGCCGATAGCCGGATGCCGAACGTCGGCCACCGCGGCTGAGCCCGGTCGAACAGCTCCACCGGAAAGCTCGACAACAAGCCGCCGTCGACCCAAGTTGCGCCGCCCACTCGGACCGGTTCGAACACGTAGGGAATAGCCGCCGAGGCGTGCACCGCGCGTGCCACGGAGAAGTCGTTCGGGTCGATTCCGTACGAGTCAAGGTCCCACGGAATGCGCACCAGCCGGCGCCGGGACAGATCGCTGGCGGTGACGACCAGTGACCACGCGAATTGTTCGGGTTCTTCACCGGTGCGCAGGTCGCCGAAGGTCCGCACACCAAGGTCGGCCAGCAGTCCGGCCAGCAGGTGTTCGAGATAGGCGCCGCGGTACACCCCGTCCGAAACCAGCAATGACAGTCCACCACCGATCAGCGGAACATGCCCGATCAGGTTGCGGTCCAGGAACTTTCGGTAGTCCAGCGAACGCATGATCTCGGCGAGCCGGCTGAGTGGTTCGCCCGCCGCCTGCAGGGCCGCCACCAGCGACGCGACGATCGCGCCCGCGCTCGTCCCGGCCACCCGAGGGAACCGGTAACCGGCCGCAGACAGCGCGTCCACCGCCCCCACCAGGCCGATACCTCGGACGCCGCCGCCCTCGCAGACCAGATCGACGGGCTGCGAGCTCATGAGATCCGCTCGCCGTCGATCCCGAAGAAGTGCACATGTCCGGGCTCCGGATGCAACCGCACCCGGCTGCCCTTCTGGGGCGGATTGCGCCCATCGGCGCGAGCGACGACGTCTTGGTCGATTGCCTTCGCGGAGTCGGTAATCCGGCCGTAGAGGTAGGCGTCGGCCCCGAGTTCCTCGACGACGTCGACCTCCATCTCGACACCGAGGCCGCCCAGCTCAAAGTGCTCCGGCCGGACACCGACTACGATCTCGCTCGCACTGTTGGCAATCCCACGCGGCAGCTGGATCGGCCAATCCCCCAGCGACACAGCGGAATCAATGATCGGCAGAGTAAACAGGTTCATTGCCGGTGACCCGATGAATCCGGCCACAAACACGTTGGCGGGGTTGCGGTAGAGCTCGCGTGGCGCCGCGAATTGCTGCAGCACGCCGTCGCGCAGCACCGCCACGCGGTCCCCCATCGTCATGGCCTCGACCTGGTCGTGGGTGACGTAAACGGTCGTGGTCTGAAGCCGTCGCTGTAGCGCGGCGATCTGATTGCGGGTTTGCACCCGGAGTTTGGCATCGAGATTTGACAGCGGCTCGTCCATCAGAAACACGTGCGGGCGCCGCACGATCGCGCGTCCCATCGCCACCCGCTGGCGTTGCCCGCCGGAGAGGTCCTTGGGTTTGCGATCCAGATATGGTTCCAGATCAAGCAGTTTCGCAGCGGCGAGCACCCGATCCGTGATTTCGGCCTTGGAGGTTTTCGCGATCTTCAACGCGAAGCCCATGTTCTGAGCGACCGTCATATGCGGGTACAACGCGTAGTTTTGGAACACCATCGCCACGTCGCGATCCTTGGGGTCGACATGGGTTACGTCGCGCTCACCGATGCGGACGCATCCGGCGTCCAGCGTTTCCAGTCCGGCGACCATCCGCAACGAAGTCGTCTTGCCGCATCCCGACGGCCCGACCAGGACGACGAACTCGCCGTCGCCGACAAACAGGTCGAGGCCGTCCAAGGCTGGGCGATCCGCGCCCGGGAAGTGTCGTGTCGCCTGCTCCCAACTCACTGACGCCACGATTCACCCACCCAGCCCGGTCACGGCGATGCCGCGCACGAAGGAACGCTGCGCGACCGCATAGATGATCACCAGCGGCACCATGATGATGATCGAGGCAGCCATGATGATCGGCCAGCGGGCAACGTACTCTCCCCGCAGCCGCACCAGGCCGAGCGTCAGCGTGGCCAGGCTGTTGCGCTGAATCATCAACAGCGGCCACAAAAAGTCGTTCCAGACGTTGACCCAGGTGAGTACGGCAAGCACCATCACCGCCGGCCTGGCATGGGGCAACAGAATCCTCCAGTAGATCTGCCACGGCGTGCAACCGTCGAGGATCGCGGCTTCCTCCAGATCCGCGGGCAGCGTCTGGAAGAACTGCCGCATCAGGTAGGTGCCGAACGCACTGCCGAACAGGCCGGGCACAATCATCGCCCAGGGCGTATCAACCCAGCCCGCCGTCCGCATCAAGATGAACTGCGGAATCACCGTCACTGTCAGCGGTACCATCAGCGTCCCCAGGTACAACACGAACAGCGTGTCGCGGCCCCGGAATTGCAGTCGCGCGAAGGCATATCCGGCCAGCGAGCAAAAGAACACCTGTCCCGCGGTCACGCATCCGGCGTACAGCACGGTATTGAAAAACATTCGCCAGAACGGCATCACATTGAACACCTCGGCGTAGTTCGACCACCTCGGGTGGGACGGCAGCAGCTTCGCCTCGCTGATCTCGCCCTCCCTCTTCAGCGAACCCGACACCGCCCAGGCGACCGGGAAAAGCCAGCACCAGGCGATGGTGATCAGCAGCGTGTAGACCACCACGGCGCGAAAAGCACTGCGCTTGAACACTCCCTCAGCTAAGGCCACGCGAAGCCTCCCACGATCGCCGATGCGTCAGCCGCAACTGCACCAGGGTCAATACCAGCAAGATCGCGAACATCACCCAGGCCAGCGCCGAGGCGTACCCGAATTCCAAGAATGAGAAAGCGTGCTGGAACAGCATGATGCCCAGCACATAGGTCGATGTCTCCGGGCCGCCATTGGAACCATTGAGAACGTAGACCATGTCAAACGCCTGAAACGCGTGGATGATTGAGATGACGACGACGAACGACACCGAGCCGCGGATCAGCGGCACCGTGATCGACCAGAACTGCCGTATCTCGCCGGCACCATCGATTTTCGCTGCCTCGTAGACGGTTTGCGGCACGCCTTGCATTGCGGCCAGCAGAATGACGGTCGCGAACGGCACACTGCGCCACACGGCGACCACGCAGAGCGAGGCCATCGCCCAATTGGGGTCGACGAGCCACGGGACCGGACCGAGTCCCACCCAGCCGAGCATGATGTTGAGCAGCCCGTTGTCGGTGTTGAAGACGAACTGCCAGACGACCGCCAGCACCACTGAGGAGATCGCCAGGGGCATGAAGACGATTGTCCGAACGATGGCTATGCCCTTGGCTTTCCGATTCAGCACGGCCGCCACGATGAGACTGATGACGACCGTCGGTATGACCGTTCCGACAGTGAAGACCAGGGTGTTGCGGATCGCGATGAGGAACAACGGGTCTGACGTGAAGAGGTCTTCGAAGTTCTTGAGGCCCACGAACTTTGGCGGCCTGAACACGTCCCACTGCTGAAAGCTCATGTACAGCGAGAACCCGAGCGGAAACAGCATGAACACCGCGACCGCGGCCAGGTTGGGCGCGACGAACAAGCGTCCCGCCCAGGCTCGCCGCCGTGACGGATACGGACCCTGGGGACGGCGTTTCGTGGCGGCCGGGATGCGCACGGCTGATCTGTTGACCGATGTCATGGGTTGCGCAGCACCTCGTCAACTGCGACCGACAACCCGGTCAGCGATGTCGCGGGGCGCGAGCCGCGCAGGACTGGTCCCATGTTGCGATCCATCAGCGCAACGACCTTTTCCCAGGCCGGGGTGACGGGCAGGGGTTCGGAATAAGCGGGTCCTTCGGTAAGCACCGTGAGATTGCGAATCCTCTGATGGGCTTTGGCGAAACCGTCCGAGGCAAGCACGGATCGCAACACAGGCACGAACAGGCAGGATTGGGCGATGATCGCTTGACCCACGGGACCGCAGGCGAACTTGACGAATTGCCATGCCTGGTCCTGGTGTCGGCTGCTCGCCGAGACGGACAGTCCGGTGGTGCCGATGTTGGAGCAAGCGCTGTGTCCGCTGGGCAACGATGGCCCCACCGGTAGCGGCGCAACGTCGAAATCCAAGCCGTCTGCGCGAATGAAGGTCTGGTATCGCCAGTGACCGCCCAGCGCCATGGCCGCCTTGCCCGCGGCGAACAGATCTGGCGTCGACATCGATTGCACCTCGGACGCATTCGGTGCCACCTTGTGTTTGTTGGCGAGGTCGGCGTAGAACTGCACGGCCTCCATGAAAGCCGGGTTGTCGAAATTGAAATGGGTCGGATTCCGAATCGGCGTCGACCACGGTACGCCGTTGTTCATCGCGAACAATCCGGCCGAGTAGTACGAGACAAAGGTGTTGACGAAACCCCACTGCGTGACGCGTCCCGATCCGTCCCGCTTGGTCAAGGCCTTGGCCGTGTCCAGGAATTCGGCGAACGTCCACGTCTTGTCCCACGACGCGGGTGGGGGCGCCACGCCGGCGTCGGCGAATAGCCGCGTGTTGTAAAACAGGAAGTTTCCCGACCACTGCTCCGGAAAAGCCGATTGCTGATCGTTGAACGTGAAGGTGTCATAGAGCGGCCCAACGCTGTCCGCCTTGAGCTGGGCGGCGAAGGCCTGATCGCGCGCCAATCGGTCGTTCAAGTCGAGCAACACCCCCCGGGCGGCCAATTCGGCATAGCTCAGGTCCCACGTCTGCAGCACATCCGGGCATTTGCCACCCGCGCAGAACGTGGACAACTGCTGCATCACTCCGGGCCCAGACCGCACCGCCCGAACCTTGATGTCGGGGTGGCGGCGTTCGAACTCGGCGACGACACGCAGGCGGGCGGCGGCCTCGTCCGGGTTGGCGGCGAAGAAAAACGTCAACGCGTCGTCGTCGGAAGCACACCCGCCGGCCCACGGCACCAGCGCCGCAGCCGTAAGCGCGCCGGCGCCCCGCATCAAACTGCGCCGTCCGAACGGCTTATCGGGCATCGTGCTCCCGTTCTCGCCCCGTCGCCGACGCCCCCGCCGGCCGTATCCCATGTCCTTGGTACCCGATGGGGCTGGGATATGTCTGAGACGGCCAATGCGCCAGGGCGAGTTCGGCCCGCCGCGGACCGCCGCCGTCGGCGGTGATGTCGATGGTGTGAATGCGGTTGTCGCCGCCGATCTCGAGCTGCAGCAGAATCTGCGGGCGCCCGCGCGGCGCGATCACGATGCCTGGCGACCCGTCGATCAACATGACCACGCCCGCCTGCGCACGCCGCGCGAATCGACGCGTCTCCTCGGCGACCTCGCGGGCCCCGCGAACCTGCAAGGCCACTGCCTCAGATCCAGGGTCGGGAACCAACACGCGATCGACCCTGCGCACCACATCGGGGGCCAGCAGCTCGAGCAGCGTGGCGATATCACCGCCGCGGGATGCCGTCAGAAACGCTTCGACGACCTCGAGGTGCGCGGCGAGGCGGCGGGGTTGGGCGGGCGAGCCACCCTGCAGTCGCAAACGGGCCCGACTCGCCAGCTTCTTCGCGGCGGTCGGTGACCTGCCCAGCACGTCGCCGATCGTCTCGAACGGCACGGCGAACACATCGTGCAGCACGAACGCGACTCGCTGCGCCGGCGACAGGCGATCGAGCACCACCAGCATCGCGGTGCCGACCGAGTCGGCCAGCAGCGCGTCCTCGTCCGCCGCCGCCGACGCAGCCGTCAGCCGGTCGAATTCGTGTGGGTCGGCCACCGGCTGCTCGGCGCGGCGCTTTCGCGCGCGCAGCTGATCGAACGCCTCGTGTGCGGTGATCGTGGTGAACCAACCGGTCAGGTTGCCGACATCGCCGACGCCGTGGGCCCGGCTGGCCTTCAGCCACGCGGACTGCACCGCGTCGTCGGCATCCGCGGTCGAGCCGAGCAGCCGATACGCCACCGCCCGCAAGTGCTGGCGATCGGCGTCGAACCGCTGCGCCAGATCGGCGAGGTCCACTGGATTTTCGGTTGTTGCATTCACTGGGTCACCTTTTCCGCACGGGAGTCGTCAAGAAGATGACCGCATCGATCGAGCTCTTTGCATCACAGAGAACAACACCATGGACCCTACCGATTGTGCGCCGCGGCGGGCACCGCAGCCACCGGGCTCGCCGCAGCGGAACTAGCTGCACCACAACGGTTTGAACGAAGGAAGGACCTGATCGGCATGCACGTCGCATACCTGGTGATTACCGTGATCACCGTGATCGCCACCGGCGGGATCGCCGTCGCCGACCTCATCCCGGCGAAATTCGTGCTGGCGAACTCGGCCGAGGTCGGCGTGCCTCGTTCGTGGCTACCGGCGTTGGCGTTGACGAAGCTGGCCGGGGCCGTTGGACTGGTCGCCGGGCTGGTCGGTCTGCCGGCGTTAGGTATCGCGGCCGCTGCTGGCCTGGTGCTGTTCTTCATCGGGGCGGTGCTGACTCACGTCAGGGCACACGTCTTGTACAACATCGCCTTTCCGGGCGCGTTCCTGTGCCTGTCCGCGGCGTCACTGGCGCTGCTGGTGAGTGTCCGCTACTAGCTGGTCATGCGGCTCTTGACCGCGTCGTCCTGCTTCTTGGCCACATCCATCACGAAGTCCTGCGGAGCGGCGTCGTTGGGCCCGCTGTCGAACTCCAGGTCGACGATGACCTTGCCCTCGGAGAACACCACGTAGGTCACCGATTTGGTGTTATCGGGCGACGGCCCGACCACCATGACTCCGTTGGTTCCCACCGCGAATGGCTGCGGGGCACCGGTGACGTATTTGCCCAGGGAGGCTGGGCGGTCCTTGGCGCCTTGGGCGGCCGACGCCGCGTCGGTAAACACGACGAGCAGATCGGTGATCGTGTGGGTCTTGGAGGTGTTGCTGAAGGTCACCGCCACCCCGGCCACGCCGCCGGGGTTCTGCTCCGGCGGACCTAAAGTCGTGTCGGCGCCGATGTCGGCGGCCGAGATCAGCAAATTGGAGTAGTCGGCCAGCGGCGCGGTTCCCGAAGGCGCCGCACTCGAAGCCGACGAGGACGCTGCCGAACTCGACGATGCCGCCGAGGTCGACGAGGACGTCGATGACGACGATGAAGAGGAAGATGACTTTTCATCTTTGCCACAGGCTGTCGTGACGGTCAGCAAGGCGGTGACCGCCACCCCAACGCCGACGGTTCGTATCACACTCATCGCTTGCCTCCGTTTCATGACAGCTATTTCTACGGCACCTATCAGGTTCTCGGCAATACATGCGACCATCCGGTACGCGGGGCCGAACGAGCGGCAGTGACCTGCGAACTCCGCCGTCGTTGCGGGCGGCGCTCATAGCGAGCCGATCAGGGCACGCTCAGGCCGGAAAATAGCGGACGTGATCGATCGCTGTGCCGCGTCGGCCCAGGTCGGCGAACATGATGCCGCGCCCGTGAGTCGAATTGAGCGAGACGGTGATCGTGGAACCCGCACCGATCATCTTGGTCCAGGTCGCTCCAGCGAGTTCCGCCGCGAATTCGGCGATGTCGAGCGGGTCAATGTCACCCAAAGTGATTGCGGCAGCAGGTGTTAGCGCGTGAGCCGCAGCCGGCGTATCGCCGCGCGAAACAGCGCCGAGGAATGTCTGCACCAGCCTCTTGTGCCGGGCGCCCGGCCGGCGAAAGCCGGTCATGAAGCCCGCAGTTCCAGGCAGCCCTTGGTTGTTGAGCAGATCTCGCGACAGTGCCACCGCGGGCGACACGGCCGACGACCCGGTCCGCAGGAACTGCAGCATCATCGCCGGTAGCTCCCAATACGCGCGCAGATGAGCAATCTGCCACTGACCGTTCGCTTCTCGCAGGTCGTAACGCAGGAACGCTGGTATATACATCGTGACGGCCGCACCCATCGACACCTCGAGTTCGAGGTCACGCAGCACGACGGTGCCGAAGACGATGTCGAGGTCGCGATGGAACTTGATCGCTCGCGGACCGATGAAGGTGTCGTAGAACTTCCCGATCTGGACCCCGCCCAGATGCGGTCGCGAGCCGACCGGGTCTTCGATGCGGCCGTCGTCGGTGAACAACCCCACCCAACCCGCGCGGTCGTGCGCGGCGGCCGCCCGGGGCGAGCGCTCCACCGCGGCCAACAGGGACTCGCGGTCCAGTGGCACCACCATCAAATGCCCTCGACCAATTCGATTCCGGCACTTCGCATCTCGGCCAGCGCCTGCGCGGCCGAACTCGGCGACACCGCCGCGGTCAGGTCCAGCAACACCCGGGTGCTCAAACCCTTGTGCGCCGCGTCCTCGGCGGTTCGCCGGACGCAGTGGTCGGTGGCAATGCCGACGATGTCGACTTCGTCGACGCCGCGCTGCCGCAACCACTCGAGCAGCGACGTCCCGCTCTCGTCGGCACCCTCGAAGCCGCTGTAGGCCGCCGCGTGGGCACCCTTGCGGAATACCGCCTCGATCGGCCGGGTGTCGAGGTCGGGGCGAAATTCCACGCCCGGACTCCCGGCGACGCAGTGCGGCGGCCAGGACGACGAGTAGTCGGGGTGGTCGGAGAAATGGTCGCCCGGGTCGATATGGAAATCCTTGGTGGCCACCACGTGTTGGTAGCCGGGCTCGCGGGCCAGATAGTCGTTGATGGCACCCGCCACTTCAGCGCCGCCGCTGACGGGCAGCGAGCCGCCCGCGCAAAAGTCGTTCTGCACGTCGACGATGATCAACGCTCGCACGCACTCCACCATATCGCCGTCAACTGCGGCCGAGTCGGTTTGTTTGCCGACTCCTCGGGTACACCCCCTGCCATGGTGATCCGCAGAATCGCACGTCCCCTCTTGTCGGTTGCCTTTATCGGCCAAGGAGTTGAATCCCTGCTTAATCCCAAGGCTGCGGCCGAAGCCGCGGCCCCCGCGGTGGATGGCCTGCAGGCGTTGCCGGACCAGGTGGCCCGCAGTATGCCCAACGACCCGCAAACGTTCGCCCAGATAACCGCCGGTGTTCAGATCGGCGGCGGGCTGCTGCTGGCCACCGGGAAAATGCCCCGCGTCGCGTCGGCCGTACTTGCCCTGACGGTGCTGCCGGCCAACTTCGGCTCGTACTCGTTCTGGAACGAGAGCGACCCGCAGCGCAAAGCCGAGCGACGCCGCGAGTTCCTGAAAGACCTGAGCCTGCTGGGTGGGCTGATGATCGCGTCCGCCGACACCGCCGGCAAGCCGTCGCTGGGATGGCGCGGCCGCAAGGCAGCCGAGCGTCTGTCCGACCGGGTGTCCTCGGTGCTGCCCGGGTCCGACGACACGTTGTTCGACGCCGACCTCGGCGAGCTCGGCGAAAAGATCGCGCACGGCCTGCACGTTGGCGCCGAACGCGGTCGTGAGCTGGCCAGCACAGCAGCCGAACGAAGCGCCCCCTACGCCGAGGCCGCCCTGGACCGCGGTCGCGAACTGGCCAGCACCGCTGCCGAGCGCGGCGCGCCGTACGCCGAGCTCGCCCTGGACCGCGGTCGGGAACTGGCCAGTGCCGCCGCCGAACGCGCCGAGCCGCTGGCCAAGAAGGCACGCAAGCGCGGCGAGCAGCTGGCCGACGAGGTGGCCGAGCGGGCAGAAAAGGCGCGCAGGCGCAGCGAAAAGCTGGCGGAAGAGGCCGCCGAGAAGGCCGGACCGCTGGCGAAGAAGGCGCGCAAGCGCAGCGAAAAGCTGGCCAAGAACGCGCGGGCGCGGGGCGAGGAATTCGCCGAATCCGCACGCACGCACGGCAACCAGTTGGCCGACGCGGCGCGCGACCGCGTCGGCGGGCAGGTCAAGACCCGTCGTCGTCCCTGGTAGCGGCCAGGAAGGTATCGACGATGGCGTCGACTCCTTGATCGATGTCGACGGTGACCCCGGGCTCGTCGGCCCCCAGCGGTTCCAACGTGTCAAGTTGGGACCGCAGCAACGCGGCCGGCATGAAGTGGTCCGACCTGGCCGCCAGCCGCGCACCGATCAATTTCGGTGAACCGCTCAGGTACAGGAACTCCACGCTCGGACACTGTGTCCGCAACCGGTCGCGATAGCTGCGTTTGAGCGCCGAGCAACTCGCTATGCCACCGGCACGGTGATCGGCCAGCCACTCCCCGACGCGTTCCAGCCACGGGTCGCGATCCTGGTCGGTAAGCGGCTGCCCGGCGGTCATCTTGGCCACGTTGGCCGGCGGATGCAGACTGTCGGCGTCGACGAAGGGCACCCGCAACCGCTGGGCGAGCGCGCGGCCCACTGTCGACTTGCCCGATCCGGAGACGCCCATCACCACGATGGGATACCCCGCTGCGGTCGGCACAGCGCCTAGGTCTGTCGCGCGAGGTTGCGGTTCCATTCCATCCAGCCGACGCCGGTGCGGCCGTCCGCGGTGTCGATACTGACCCAGGCCCGGGCGAACTGACTGACCTGTCCGTCCGGGCCGGTCAGCAGCACTGGGGCGTGGCCTTGGATGTCGACATCGCCACTGAGGCCACCGGGGTCCAGACTCAAGGTCATTTTCAGCGGTAAACCGTTGTCTGCGAATGCTCTTGGGTTCGTCACGGTGTGCAATTCGGTGACGTTGCGGTCGGCGTCCTGGATGTAACCGATACCCAACGGGGGAACATTCGGGATGGTGATGTCCAACCCATGCAGGTGGGTGCCGTCGCCGAGGTGCAGCGCACTCCACATCCAGTCCATGCTCCACCAGTCACGAACACCCCACGAGTGATCACGTTGTCCCGCAACGGAATCCATCCGATAGGTAGTGCCGTTGACGGTGACGGTTCCCGTTACGGTGCAGGGGATTTCGTAGCGCGTCGTCACCCGGTACTTGTATGGAGCACCGTCGGTGGTCCACACCAGATTCATTGTCAGGTCGATGGGTGTTCCCGCTTCGCCGCGCAATATCGCCGACGGGTCCGCGTAGGACTGTCCCTTCGCCCGCACGTCGACCCGGTAGGTCTGCAATGGTGCGCTGGCGGCGTGGCTGATTTCGAAGGCGTCGGTGCGCAACACCCACGGGTCTTCGGGCAGCGGAACTTCGTAATCGAGCACCGCCACGGTGGGCAGGTCCGGTCCGCACAGCAGCACCTGAACCCAGGCAACCTGCTGGTTGGCGACCAGGCCGACGCGAAACCAGCCACCGAATCCCTGTGCCGCGTCGACAAAGTCGGCATACCAGCTCTCGCTCCACAGCGGTTCGTCGGTCGGCACATGCGCGCGTTCGTCGTCCTCGGTTGGCCGCAGCGGTTCGGGCACGACCGCATCGGGCAGCGTCGCCAGTGCGTCGGTGTCGAGCACATGATCGCAGTGCCGCGCCAGCATCGTCATAAACATCTCGTCGCCGCGCTCGGTGCGTTCCACTAGCATCGACGACACGATCGCCATCATCACGCCGAAAAAGCTTTGCCGCCGAACACCTTCGGCGACATCGGCAAGCGTGATCGGCGCTTGAGGACCGAGCGCCTCATGGTAAGCCCGCAGCAATGCGTCGTAGTGTGCCCGACGATCCTGCGTCCGCAGTGCGCAGCCGAGGAAGTAGGCCAGGTCGGTAACCGGCGCACCCCAGGACACGGTCTGCCAGTCCACGACGGTCAGCGCGCGATCGGCTCCGTCGGCGCCGAACAACAGGTTGTCCAGCCGATAGTCGCCGTGGACCAGGCCCAGGATCTGGTTTCGTTGTGTTTCAGCGGCCAGATAAGCATCGAACGCTCCGACCAGGCGTTCGCACACCGTGCGGTGCGCCGGCGCGATCTGGTCGCCGTAGCGGTCGAGGAAGCCGGCATACAGCGGGGCGATCATGGCCTGGTTGAGTGGAGCATCCCGGTTGAGCCAGGGCGCGTCGGCCAGCGACGTATCGCCGAGCAGCGGGCCGTGCAGCTGCCCCAGCTGGACGACCGCGATGGTGGCCTGTTCGATTGTGGCACCGGCGATTTCGTTGCCGACAACTGCCGGAACGGCGTCGCCGAGCAGCAGATCAAAGACGCCGGTCGAGGTGTCGATCGCGGCGTGGTAGCACGGTGCGATCGGTCCGCCCAGGCGTGGCGCGATATCGCTGTAGAAGCGGACTTCACGCTCGTAGAGGCCCAGCGCCAACCCGGTTTGCCGACTGATCGGATCGCTGGCCGCGACCTTCAACACCACCGACTCCGGTCCCGCGGCCCCATCCCCGTAGCGCAGCCGGACCCGGTAGCACTCACTCATTTGGCCGGTGCCGATGCGTTCGGTCTGGAAGTCGGCAACCTCGCCGGCGCCGATGGTGGCGGTCAACCACGAAGCGGTGAGATCACTGGGTCGTTCGACTGGCTGGGTCTGCATTGACGTCCTTTGGCCGAATCTTCGCTGACGGGTTCAGCGTGCCACGTCAGCGTGCCAGGTCACTGCGCCAATGAGAAGCCTGCCCAGGCAATCCGGCGATGCGGATGCGGATCGAATTCGACACGGCTCTTGTTGTCGAAGACCATCACAGCGCGGTCGTCCACGGTGTAGGCGGGCCAGTCCTCACCCGGCACCCCGCTGCGACTGAACGCTCGCCAACGGCGCTGCACCTGGTTGCTGACTCGAAGTGCGGCGCGCTGATCGGCCGCCGCGGTCAAGAATGCGCCGAGCCGCGTCCGATAGAAGTCGAAAACGGCCAACAACTCGGTGGCATGAGTCGCGCCCAACCCCGACCAGCGCAGCATCCGGGGCGCGTAGTCGTAGCGATACAAATACGTCGGGGCGTGACCACTGTGCGCCTCGGCCAGCTGCCAGGCCGCCGAGCTGAACGCGAAGTCCCCGCCCAGCTGGATGCATGCCGAGGACGACGGGTAACCCGGGTAAGCGGCCATAATGCGTTCGCGGGCAACCGGTTCCAGGTCGGCCAGCAACTCCTCGATCATCGACTCGTTGGTCGGCAGCATCTTGAGGAACCTGGTGAACAGCCGGCCTTCTTCGGCGTTGGTGCCCACGATCAGCGGGACTCGATGCGCCCGGCCGTTCTCCATCGCCACGACAGGGTCTTCGGGCAGGCAGTCGTCGCCGATCACCGGGCCGATCGGGAAGGCGCCCAGCCGGTTCTCCATGCCCTGGTCGATCAGCCGGTGCTGGGTCTCGACTAGTTGCGCCGGGGATGCCTGCATCAGCGCGTTGGCGGCGTCCTCGGGACGCGCGCCCAGCAACTCGGCGAACCTCGTCGCGAACTGGGCCGAAATCTCCTTCGACCGAACCAGGCCCGACGCCGGGCTTTCCGCGATCGCCCGCGCGAACAGACCAACGGCTGCCGGCACCGCCAACAACGTGGCAGCGATACAGGCGCCGGCGCTTTCGCCGAAGATGGTGACGTTACCGGGATCGCCGCCGAAGCCCGCGATGTTCTCCCGAATCCATTGCAGCGCCATCACCAGGTCGCGCAGGTACAGGTTGCTGTCGATGGTGGTATCCGCGGTCGACAACGACGACAGGTCAAGACATCCCAGCGCACCCAGCCGGTAGTTGACCGAAACGTACACACAGCCGCGGCGGGCCATCGCCGCGCCGTCGTAGAGCGGGACCGCGGAGCTGCCCAGGATGTATCCGCCGCCGTGAATGAAGACCATGACCGGCAACGGTTCGTCGTGCCCCGACTCCGGCGCAACGACGTTGAGGGTGAGGCAATCCTCGCTCATCGGCTGATATCGGCCGACACCCAGCATGGTGTAGCGGCGCTGCTGGGGCGCGCAGTTGGTGAAACCGTGGCAATGACGCACACCCGACCAGGCTTGCGGCGGCTGCGGCGCCCGCAACCGCAGCCGTCCGACCGGCGGCCGGGCGTAGGGAATGGATCGCCACCGGTTGACGCCATCGCGGGTGAAGCCTTCGACGATGCCGTGGGCGGTGCGTGCGCGGACAGTGCGCTCGTGCATACGCCGACGGTAGCCGACACTACGTATATAGGGCGCGCGTAGCGGCCAAATCCACGGTGTGACGGATAGCCTGTCGGCATGCGAATGGCCGTCTTGGTCACACTCTCGGTGTTGGTTGCCGGATGCTCGCATGGCGGCGGGGGTCAGTCGGCGCCCAGCCAGGCGCCGAACACGACGGCGGTGTCGGGGTTTTCCCCGACCAGCACGGTCTCAGCCGGGAGTAAACCGCCGGGGCCGCCGGCCCCACCAGCGGCCGGCGCGCCGATCTCGGACGTGATCAGCTGGATCGAGGCAGGTCATCCCGCCGATCCGGCCCGCTATCACGCGGTCACCCGCGACGGCGTCACCACCCAGCTCGGAGCCGACGTCGCCTTCAGCGTGCCGGCCGCCAAGCTCGCGTGCACGACGGATTCCGCGCACACCGGCGGTGCGCTGACCTGCCTGGTCGATCTGGCCAATCCGCCGCCCCGCCCGGACACCGCCTACGGCGAATGGAAAGGCGGCTGGGTCACGTTCGACGGGACCAACCTGCAGATCGGGGCGGCCCGCGCCGATCCGGGGCCGTTCGTCTACGGCAATGGGTCCGAACTGGCGGGCGGGGACACATTGTCCTACGACGACTATCGCTGCCGGGCCGACCAAGCCGGCCTGTTTTGCGTGAACTACGCCCGCCAGTCCGCCGTACGGTTCAGCGGCGCCGGAATCCAGCAGTTCGGCTGTCTGCGGTCGGTGCCGCCGCCCGATGGCATCGGCATTGCGTTCAGCTGCTGAGGACTTATTCGCACACCCGCGGCGAGTCGCGTCGTCAGTCCGCTTGCTCGGCCAGGATCATCGCGAAGAGCTCGGCCATCTCATCGGCGGGCCCGCCCGGCACCGTGTAGCCGGCTTCGTCGCGGATTTGCCCCAGGTGGTCGGCCACCTCTTCGATCGACAATTCGGGGCTGTAGAAGCCCTTGGTCCGCCCGATGAAAAACCGCGAAACATGGCCTGCACCAACGGTATAGACCTCGCCCGACACCGGACAATCGCGGTGGGTCAGGAAAGCCGCCACCGGGGCAACCAGGGCCGGATCCAGCTTCTTGAGGTATTGGTTCGTCAGGTCGTCCAGCACGGCCTGCGCCGCCGGGTCGGCCGGGGGTGCGGCAGCCTCGATCGAGTGCGTCAGCATCCTCGTGTAGGCGATCGGGGCGAGGGCGTTGACCTTGATATCGCGGTCGAAACCTTCGGCGGCCAGCACGCGGGTCAAACCGAGCAGCCCGGTCTTGGCCGAGCCGTAGTTACTCATTCCGACGTTGCCCAGGATGCCGGCTGCCGACGTGGTGTTGAGGATCCGGCCATACCCCTGCTCGCGCATCGCCTTCCATGCCGGTTGCGTCACGTGAAACGCACCCCGCAAATGGACGTCCAGCAGCGGCTCGAAGCGCTCGGCGGTCATGTCCTCGAACGGCGCATCCCGCACGATTCCCGCATTGTTGATCAGGATATCGACGCAACCCCATGTGCTCAGGGCGGTATCGATAATCGCCTGTCCCCCTTCGGCACTGGTCACGCTGTGAGTGTCCGCGACGGCCTGACCGCCCAGCTCTCGAATCTCGCGTGCGGCAGCGTCCGCCACTCGGTTGCTCGAGCCATCCCCCGTCACCGAGCCACCGATGTCGTTGACGACGACTCGCGCACCCCGAGAGGCCAGCAGCAGCGCGTACTGCTTGCCCAGGCCGCCGCCGGCGCCGGTGATGACGGCGACCTGATCGTCGAACCGCAGCTCGTTCACCAGCTCACCGGGAGCTCTTTCATGCCGTAGATATTGGCTTCCTTGAACCTCAACTGCTCGGGCGATACCGCCAGCTTGAGCCCGGGCAGGCGGCGTGCCAGTGTCGCGAACGCGACCTGCATCTCGACACGGGCCAGGTTCGCACCGATGCATTGATGCACGCCGTATCCGAAGCCCAAGTGCCCGCGGGTGTTTCGGCTGACGTCGAAGGATTCGGGATTGGCGACGAAGTCCGCGTCCCAGTTCCCGGCGAGCAGGCTCATCATGACGAACTCGCCCGCGTGAATCAGCTGACCGCCGATCACCAGATCTTCGGTCGCTACGCGATCGACCTGGCTGTGCACAATGGTCAGGTAGCGCATCAACTCTTCGACGACGTTCGCGACGACGGCAGCGTCGTCTGTCTGGCCAAGTCGCTCGAACACATCGGGATGGTCCAGCAGCACAACCGTTCCCAACGAGATCATGTTGGCCGTGGTTTCGTGACCGGCCTGCATCATGATCACACCGTTCATCGCGGTGGTGGCATGGTCTAGTTGGCCCGTCGCGACATATTCGGTGACCAGACGGCTGATCAAGTCGTCGCCGGGTTCACGCGCTTTGCGCTCCACCAACTCCTCGATGTAGGCGTACATCGCCCCGAAAGCTTGGCCTTTTTGCTCGTCGGTGGACCTCTGGTCCAACCCGGTGGTGGTGTGGCGCTGGAAGATCTCGAGATCTTCGGGCGGCACTCCCAGTAGCAGTGCGATCACCAATGACGGCACGGGCAAGGCGAATTCGCGTACCAGGTCGGCCGGCGCACCTCCGGCGATCATTTGTCCCAGATAGTGGTCGACCGTTTCCTGGATGTGCGGCCGCATGGCTTCGCAGCGCCGGAAGGTGAAGTTGGTGGTCATCATCCGCCGCAATCGGTGATGCTCGGGATCGTCGGTGCGGGCGAACATCACCGGGACCCTGTTCTCGTCGTCCTTCGGCATGATCGAGTCCGGAATGGTCTTGGCGGACAAGCGCGGATCGACCAGCGCCGCCCTGATGTCCTGGTAGCGGCTGACCACCCAGACCGGGTTGCCCTGGAACATCGCCTGTCGTAGCCCGGGCCGTTCCCGCCAGTCCGCGAATTCGACGGGCGGCGCAAGCGGGCACCGCGCCGGCCGTGGCACCGGCAGCACCGGAAGTTCGGCGTCAGAACGCACTTCGGAAGTTGTTGACATATCCCGCGTTTCCCATTAACCCTCGGCCCACATCGCGCCGCGCATGGTCGCGGACAGCGGAATGTCCTCCACCGCAACAAGTCCCTGCGGTGCGCGACACACCCACTCGATCGCGTTGACCGCGCGACCGGCCGTCGAAATGCAGCCTGCGTCAGTGGAATCCAGCACCGGGTGCGAGACATGCGTGTTGATCTCGACGCGCGGCTCGCCCTCCACAACGACGCGGTGCACGCCGGTGTGGCCCTCGGGCGGGAATTCCCAGTCCGGTGCCGCCGCGGTGGTGAGCCGGGTGACGTGTTCGAGGGTGATCACCGGCTTGCCGTCGCACACCCCTTCGGTCGCAAAGCGCACCGCACCCATCTGCCCCGGCTCGACCGTCATCATCGTGCATTCGATTCGTTGTGGCGTGTACCAGGGTTCGACGCGCTGACGCACCTCGTCGAGCTTGATGTCCAGGTTGTCCGCCAGACTGCGGACCTGACCGCCCCACATCGACACGATCACCCCGGGCAGAAACATCATCGGCGAATCGTCGTCTTCAGTTGTCCCGAAACCCATTGCAGCACCGGTGAACTCGGCATCGTCGTAGTTTCCGTAGTCGAAGATCTCCTGCACGGTGATCGAATCCACCCGCGTGGTGAGGCTGACCGCCGCGTGCACGAGCGTGTCGCCGGAGAAGCCGGGATCGATGCCGTTGACGTAGAGCGAGGTGTTCCCGGCCTCGCAAGCCTTTTGCAACGGCTCGCGCAACCAGTCGTCGGCGTGGTGCGGCGTGACCAGCCAGACCATCGAGGTGCCGACGACGTTGGTGCCCGCGGCGAGGAACTTGGACATCTGCTCGATCGCTTCCATCGGCCGGGTCTCGCCCTGCGAGGTGTACACCACGCAATCGGCGCCGAGGTTCACCAGGGCGTCGATGTCGTCGGTGGCGACGACGCCGGTCGGTGCGTCGAGTCCGCACAGTTGCGCGGCGTCCTTGCCGATCTTGTCGGGGCTGGCGGCGTGCACGCCGACCAGCTCCAGGTCAGGCCGGCCGATGATCGCCCGCAACGAATGCCGCCCCACGTTGCCGGTGGAGAACTGTATGACTCTGCGCATCGCTACCTCACTGTCCCCGTGGACGATACTGTATCGCTTTCGGTGCGACGGACTCAGTAATCGGGTATCGGCAGTGGGGAGTTGTTCGAGTCGATACCGCCGTCGACGTGGAAAGTGGCGTTGGTTGCGTAGCAATCGCGCGTGGACAGGTACACCGCGAGCCGCCCGAGGTCCTCGACATCGCCGAGCCGATGCAACGGCGTGGCCTCCATCATCTTCTCCAGTGACCCGGGCATCAGGTCCAGGCTGCCCTTCAGTCCGTCAGTGGCGAAGGAGCCGAGGGCGATGGCGTTGACGCGAATCTTCGGGGCGAGTTCCTGCGCCATCGCACGGGTGAGCGCTTCGAGGCCGCCCTTCGCCACGCAATAGGCGGTCAGCGCCCGGATGCCGAATCGGGCCGAGCCCGACGAGATGTTGATGATGGAACCGTGTCCGGCGCTGAGCATGTGCGGGGCCGCGAGCTGACTCATGATGAAAGCCGATGTCACACACCAGTCGAAGGTGTGCCGGAAGTCTTCGTCGGTGATGTCCAGGAACCGCGCATAGGTGGAGCCGCCGACGTTGTTGACCAGAATGTCGATGCGGCCGAACCGTTCCATGGCCGTAGTCACGACCCGCTCTCCGTCGGGACGACTAATCGCGTCCGCGACGAGCGCCAGCCCCTTGCCCCCGCTGTCCTCGATGCCCGCAATCGTGCCAACGATATCCGCCTCGGTGCGGGCGGTGCCGACGACCGTCGTACCCGCCTCTGCCAAGACCCGGGCGATGCCCGCTCCGACGCCCTTCCCGGCGCCCGTGACGATCGCGACCTGCCCGTCCAGCCGGAACTGCTCCAACGCCATGCCGAGCTCCTTTGATCGTATGTGACGTCCGCGCGTTCAATCTATGGAGCTTGCTGACTAAAGTCAACGAGCATGGACGGCGGTCATCGGAAGTGGCGAGCCTGCACCCACAATGACCAAGTTATGCAAGCCTTTTTGGCGACAACACGGCATAATGGTTTGGTTAGTCTCGATGCTCTCGCATGAGTCAGGTCAATCGTGAGGAAAGAAATGGCTGTGACGGATCGAGTGTCGGCACGAGAAGCCAAGCGCTTGCAGACGCGAGAGCGCTTGATGGGCGCCTCGATCGCGGAATTCGCTCGCGCCGGCATGGCCGAAGCCGACGTCAGTGCGATCGTGGCCGCTGCCGGAGTTGCCCACGGTACCTTCTTCTTCCACTTCCCCACCAAGGAGCATGTACTGCTGGAGCTGGAGCATCGAGAAGAGGAACGCATAGCCAAGCAGTTCGCGCAATTCCTGAAGTCCAAGCACGATCTTGGTTCCGCACTGAACGAGGCGGTTCGCCTGGTGGTCGGGCTGGAACGCCGACTCGGTGATCGGTTGTTCAATGACTTTCTGGCGCTGCACTTTTCGCAAACTCGACCGCAGACCGAAGACGGCAGGGATCACCCCTTGATCGTCCTGGTCGCCGAGGAAATCGCGCTCGCCCAAGAACGGGGCGAAACCGATCCGGAAGCCAACCCAATGAACAGCGCGGTGTTCTTCTTGCTTGGTCTCTACGCGCTGTTGATCACCACGAACCACTGGCCGACGGGCCACACCCTGCTGGAAGACTACGTCGCAAGGACTTTGCGTAGCCTTAGGCCCTAGGGCCGGATTACACCACGCAGCGGCATCAGGCCGAGTTCGTTGTGGGACATGAATCCCGGCGCGGCGTCGCAGACCGCGGGAATCGCGTTCGCGGGCCCCATCGCGGTCCACGTGTAGCCGGGCAGCGCGTAGCCACCATTCGGGTCCTGCGCCCCCTGCAGGATCAGCTCGGTGGACGAATCTCCCTCGATCACTATGCGATAGTGGTAGTGCTGAAGCCAATCCTCCTGCGGCTCAATGGCATCGAAGGTATCCATCGTATAGATCTCGTGAAAGACTACCAGCGGCCTACCGTCCACCCAGGCTGTCCACTTGTGATGCTGCCGCGCGACGGTGCCCTTCTTGATGACGCCCTTGAAGCCGGGCATGTCGCTGGTCGCTCCCCCTTCGAAGGAGATATCGCGTGTGGCAGTTCCCAGCTCCACCTCAGTCGTGTACTTCTCGACCGTCTTGCCCATTCCCTCGACAATCATTGCCATCGACTGCGCGAACAGTGGCCATGCTTGCCCCAACAGATTCGGGCCGTCCTCGAACCCGGCCGGATCGCTCCCCATTCCCATCTCGAACAGGTACTTCAGGGTGTCCCGCCCGAAATTCACCACCTCGTAGATGTGAATCGTGTCGATCTGGCTGACGATTCGGGCCAGTGTCAGGACGAGTAGGTCTCCGGCGAAACCCGGATTGACACCGCCCGCATGAAACGACGTACCGCCCTCGTGGCACGCGGCATCGATCTTGTCGATGTCCGCCTGACTGTGCTCGGTTCGATACCACCATGCGCCACCCGACGCGACGACGTTTTTGCCGCTGCGCAGCAGCCGGCACACCTCGTCGGGATCGGACCACAAGGGTGCATAGAACACGCAATCGGCATCCAGTGCTTCGATGACGGCCTTATCGTTGGTCGCCCGCACGCCGGTTGGCGCCTTGCCGCAGAGTTCACCGGCGTCCTTGCCCACCTTTTCCGGCCGATTGCACAGCACTCCAACCAGTTCGTAGGCGGGGTTGTGCGCAAAGTGGCGGAGTGCGATAGTCCCGACATTGCCGACGCCCCACTGGATTACGCGATACTTCTTCTCAGCCGGCGGCGTGGGGGTCATGGCAGCTCCTTTGCATGGCCGGAACGGCTGAGTGTTCGCTGAGCGTAGGCGCGCCGCAAAGGATGTGTCAACGATCCCGAGCTGACTTTTGTCAGTAAACTGCCGCCGGGAACGAGGTTCGGGCGACGGCAAGGCGTGCGAATCCGGCCGTTGTGCCAGGTGATACCAATGCGAAGCGGTGGTAGACGGGTCGGGTAGCGATGAACATTCGGGCACCGCTCTCGTGGCGTTTTGCTGACTATAGTCAGCCTGTTATAGTGCACGAGCCGATCCAATCAGCGCCGATGACGGGGAGGGCTCTTGAATCCGCCGAAGCTACAGCAGCGCGATCACGGTACCGGCGCGGCGGCCGGGTCGAGCGGCGCCGCGCAGTCGAGTCTGACCATCGACGAACACCTGGAGCGCTCAGAACTGGCTCAGCGCCAGGCCGACAAGTGGCTTGTCTGCGGCAGCTTGCTGATCGGCACCGCGGCTCTCGGTGTCTTCGGCCTACCACTGTTCCTGTGGGGAGTGCGGTTGCTGCGCCGGGCCCAACGAGATGGTCTGTCCGTTCGGCCGATGTTGGTCACGCTGCTCGGCTATCTCGTCATCATCGACGCCGCGATCAACACGGTCGGGTGGGCGCTCGACCTGGTGGCAAACCACACCATCCTGGCCCGCGTGCTGCTCAATGGGTGGGGCAACATGTTCGATGCCGGCTACTTCTGGCACTACAACGAGCTATGGGTCGGCGGCGCGGCCGGCCCGGGCGAAAAGGCCTTGGAAGTCGGACTCATCCTGACCGTCTTCACGATGCGCATCGCCGCCGCGATCGGCTTCCTGCAGATGAAGCGCTGGGGTCACCAATGGATGGTCATTACCTGCTGGATGGGCGTGGTCATCTGGATCACCTACGTGTTCAACATGACGATGTTCGCCGACGTGCGCTTTGCCGGCGTCGTGCTGCCGGTCGTCGGCTGGTGGCTCTACGACATCTTCTACATCACCCCCTTCCTGGCCATCCCCTACCTGCATACCGTCAACCGAGAACTCTTCTCGGATTGACATAGCTCATCCGATTTCATTGCGTCAGCAGCTATTTGGACATCCCGGGAGGTCACATCGTGGGGTATGTGTGGGAAATCCTTCGTTACGTCGCGGCGTGGGGCGGCACCGGTCTGATCATTTGGTTCTGGTATTGGCTCTTCTCCAACATCGGTACGTTCTGAGCGACGCCGGCCGATGAGCGACAGCCCCGATGCCGGCGCGATGGCGCTGGAACGCAGTTGCGCGTTGATCGCGGTCGCGCTCAGCGAACAACGCCGCGAAGGCGCGCGGCTCGTCACCGGCGTTCACCGTGGCTTCGGTCTGAACGCGGCACTCACCTACGTTCATGTCCCCTACCCGGCACCGTCCGATTGGACCCGCCGAACGCTGACCTGCGGTGTGGCCCTGCAATGTTCGCCATCGAAGGAGCGGATCACCGAATATCGCCTAAGCGAGCTGTCCACTCGGGAACTGCGCGCACTCACGCTCGTCGAAGCCGGCGTCGCCCTCGGCTGGTTAACGTGGCGGTGGCCGGGTCTGCTCCCCGAAGTCCGGCGACTGATCCCGGATGTCCGGGCAGAGGCCGCGGACCTGAACGCCGTGGAAATGCTCAACCGGGCCATCGCATTGGCCGCCACGGGACAGCCCTTGACGATTCATCCATTGCTGGGCGGCTTGCCATCGGCCTATACGACGCCGCAAGGACTGACCGACAAGTTTCGCCGCAGCTTCGGCAGGATGCCCTGGACCACCACACAGCAGCGGCTGCCCCGGCCGTATTCGGTTCCGGTCGGCGGCGACGGCGGCGTCCGCAATCCCAACCTGCCACCGCCGAGCCGGCCACAAGACAACGATTTCGATGTCACCCCGGAACACCGGCCCGGTATTCCCTATCCCGAATGGAACATGTGGACGCGGCAATTCATGCGCGACCATGTCGCCGTCATCGAACACGCCGCCGGGCGGCACATCCGCCGTCCGGTGCCGGTAGCCGTCGACGTCCGCAAGTGGTTCGAGGAACACACTCATCGTGCGATGACAAATCGGCTCGAGGCCGGCTCCGACCTCGACGTCGACCAGTACGTCAATCACTACGTCAATCTGACCACCGGCGAGGCGGAGGAGCCCAGGGTATTTCGCGACTTGCTGCCGAGCAGCCGAGACGTCACCACGGCGCTGTTGCTGGACGGCAGCTCATCGCTGGGGGTACACGGCGGTCGGGTGTTCCGGCTGGAATTGGCCTGCGCCGACGCACTTTCCCGCGCCATGGCGCTGGCACGAGAGCGTCATGGCGTCTTTGTCTTCACCGGCAACACGCGTCACCGCGTCGAAGTGCGGTGTCTGAAGGACTTCGAGGACCGCCGGTTCGTGCCGCCGAGCGGGCTGGGTTTGTCGACTCGCGGATACACCAGACTCGGTGCGCCGCTTCGCCATCTGACCAGCCGGCTGCTCACCCAGCCGTCCGAGCGACGCCTGTTGATCGTCATCGGCGACGGTCTGATCTCCGATGAAGGTTACGAGGGCCGTTACGCCTGGGCCGATGCAGCACACGCCGTCGAAGAGGCCAACGAAGCCGGTGTGTCGATGTATTACGTGGGAGTTGGACCGACGCGAGTCGATCCCCTCCCGGAGGTGTTCGGGCCTCGTCGTTCGCAACGTATCCGACGCATAGAGGAGCTTCCACGAGTGCTGGCCCATGTCCATCGTGAATTGGTCGCCGCATGACCAACGACACCTATTTCGCAAATGCCAACGAAGTCCAGCTGTTTGAGCAAGCCTTTCACCGGCGACTGCCGGTGATGCTGACGGGTCCGACCGGATGCGGCAAGACCCGGCTGGTCGAACACATGGGCGTGCTGCTGCACCGGCCCGTCGTCACGATCAGTTGCCACGACGATCTGACCAGCTCCGATCTCGTCGGCCGCTTCATGGTCAGCGGTGGCGACGTGCTCTGGACGGATGGGCCGCTGACCCGGGCCGTCAAAGCCGGCGCCATCTGTTACCTCGACGAAGTCGTCGAGGCCCGTCACGATTCTCTGGCCATCCTGCATTCGCTGACCGATCACCGGCGGTCGTTGTATCTGGATCGATCCGGTGAAGTCGTCACCGCGCCGGAGGAGTTCATGCTGGTGTGTTCGTATAACCCGGCCTACCGCAGCTCACTCAAGGAGCTGAAACCGTCCTTCCGCCAACGGTTCGTGACTCTCGGGATGCGGTATTTGCCGCCGGACCGTGAGGCCGACGTGATCGTCGCCGAATCCGGAATCTCATTGGCCAGCGCGCAACGGCTGGTCGGATGCGCGGTCGCGATCCGCGCTGCCGACGAAGCGTTTCACTTCGAGCCGCCGTCCACCCGCGTGCTGGTCACGGCAGCTCAGTTGATCGCCACGGGCGCAACGGAAATCGATGCGGCCGACGCTTGCATACTCGCGCCGCTGAGTACCGACGGCGCCATCACCGACGGTTTACGCGAAGTCGCGGCGGCCAGCCTGGCCATCGCCTCGAGCAGCTAGCAGGACCTCAGGAAAGGAGCACCGACATGGATCGCCAAGAACAAAAGCGTAAGAGGGCGCTCATCGTCTTTCAAATCGCCATCTACGGCTACCTGTTGGCGATGTTCGGAATCCAGCTCTATATGTCGTTTGCACGGGGTTGGTGGGATCTGTGAATCTTCCACTGCTCAACCGCAATTCGGAAGGCACGCCGGCGTCCAATGCCGTCGGGCTGGACGAGCACCACGACGAGTCCCGGCATGCTCAGCGGCGAGCCGACAAGTGGATGATCGTCGGCGCCGCCCTGATGGGCATGTGGGCTCCCGGCCTGATCGGTTTCCCAATTTTTATGCGGGGAGTATTCCTGCAACGTCAAGCCCTGCGTGCCGGTCTGTCGGTGCGCCCGATGATCGTGACGCTGATCGGCTATCTGACGCTGATCGACGGCATGTTGAACAGTCTGGGCTGGTCGCTGGATCTGGTCGCCAACCACACCCTGATCAACCGGGTGCTGATGGTCGGATGGGGCAACATGTTCGACGCCGGCTACTTCTGGCATTACAACGAGCTGTGGATCGGCGGTGCTGCAGGGCCGGGCGAAAAAGCCTATGTGGCAGGGCTGATCCTCACGGTGTTCTCGATGCGGGTGGCCGCGGCGATCGGCTTCCTGCAGATGAAGCGGTGGGGTCATCAATGGATGGTCGTCACCTGCTGGATGGGCGTGGTGATCTGGTCGGCCTACATCTTCAACATGACGATGTTCGCCGACGTCCGCTACGCCGGCGTGGTGTTCCCGGTCGTCGGCTGGTGGCTCTACGACATCTTCTACATCACCCCCTTCCTCGCCATCCCCTATCTGCACACCGTCAACCGAGAAATCTTCTCCGACTGAACAGGATTAGGAGCACTGCCATGACTGCACCATCCTCTACCGAGGAAAAGGCCCCGACTGACAGCCTCGAGCCGGGGACCACGCCGTACTACGCACGAATGCATAAATGGATCAAGCGTGCCGTGCTGGTGTGCCTGGTGGCTCTGGTGATCGAAGGCGCGTTCACCTTGCCCTTCATGGCTGTCTACTACGGCTACCCGACGCTGAGCCTCACCGAAATCTGCAGTGAACTCTTGAAGATTCGGTATTCGAACGACACCTTGGAGTGCAAGTACCCCTATCCCCCGCTCGGGCCGCCGGAGGGTGCAGAAGGCAAAGCCACCGCCCAGGACGTGTGGGGCATCCAGCCGATCCCGAAATATCACCGGCTTGGTTTCCGCGAACTCGTCAGGATTCACAACGACAGGCTGGCTCGCCAAGCGGCCCAGCAGCAGGCTGCGTCGCACCCGTGACCTATCGGGCCGCTCGATCTGGACCTCGAATTCGGCTAATTCGGCAGTGTCTCTTCGGGGGCAAGGTCAACCACCGTGATTTCTCCGGTGCTGCCGTCGACTTCGATCAGCGCGCCCGGCGGCAATGAGGTGGTTGCCCCATGAACATCGACCACACAGGGGAACCCGAATTCGCGGGCCACTACGGCCGCGTGCGACATCGGGCCGCCGAGTTCTGTCACGACCGCCGCGGCGTAGCAGAAAGCCGCGGTGTACCCGACGTCGGTAACCTCCGCGACCAGAATCTCACCGGGTTGCAGGTCGTCGATCGTTTCGGGCCGCACGATCCGCACCCGGCCGCGCACCCGTCCCCCGCACACGCCGACGCCGCGCAGGGTGTCTCCGCTGGAAAGAGCCGGCACCGACCTGGTGGACGGCTCCCAGCTCCCGCTGAATACCGTTGGCGGAGCGACGGTATTCAGGCGGCGGTGCTCGGCCCGGCGGCGTGCCACCAGCTTTTTGACGTCGAACGGCAGCGCATCGAGTTCATCGACCAACAAGTAGAAGACGTCGGCGGCGGCGTCGAAGACCCCGGCGTCGGCCATCCTGCGGCCGTATTCGCGCAGCAGACCGCGCAGCACCCAGTTGGCACGCACCACCTTGTCGCGACGGGCTTCGCGGTCGCGCAACTGGCGGGCTGCCAACATCGCTACCGGCTTGGCCCGCAACGGAATTCGCGGTTGGTGCGGCTGGGGCGCCGCGGACGCGCTCATTGCCCTGGCCACCATCCGGATCAGCAGCTCGGGGTCATCGGCATAGCTCGTTGAGAGCATCTCGAGCTCTGCGGGGCCGCGGTGACCGATCAACGCCAGCTCGGCCAGCACCGCGGCGTGGAATTTCGGCGCGTCGACGGCCAGCTTGTCGAGCCGCTCCCCCGGTTCGTCCAGCAGCCGAACTACGTTCGGATCACTTTGTGCCGCAAGAACCAACCGATGCATCGCCTCTACCGATCGAGCACTGACCAGTTCCGGCCCCGCAGCCGGGGAGGTGTCGCGGCCGCACAAGCCACGCAGCAACACGTTGAACGCGGCGCACAGCATGAATGACGCCGAGGCCAACACCCATCCGTGCACCACCTGGTCGCGCGCCAACCCGATCAGGCTCAGCAACCGGCGATCATCGAGCTTGGTCACATCTTCGGCCAGCCGTTCCAGCCGGTCTACGTCGGCGATGAACTCTTCGGTATCGCGGGACGCCCCGGAGCTCAGGCCCACGAGATTGACACCGAACACCCCGATATTGCGAGCATTACGCAATTGCCTTCGGGCCCGGCTGATTTCGGCGGGGCGCTGCTCGCCGAACACGGGCAGCGAAGCCATGCTGGGGCCGAAGAACCCGCTGTTGCTGACGATCATCGACGGCTTAGCGAAGGGCACGGTTTCGGCCATGAAGTGCGCCGACGTGATCGCCCCGTATAACCGATGGGCAAAAACCGCGACGGTGCGCATGGCGATTTCGCGCTGGACCATTCCGCCTGGCCGCAGCCGCTCGGCGATGATGGCACCGCCGGCGCGCAACCCGCGTACCGTCACCGACGCGGACGCGGGCGAAAACGGCCCTGGCAGCGCCTCGGACAAATTGGTTGCCAGGAAGGTGGGAAAGCGCGGGTCGATCGGGGTGTCGAACTCGCCGTTAACTCCTGGCGGCCCAGCCAATCTGGGGATCTCCCCGTCATCGGCCGCCGCATCGACGGCCGGCAGGTCCACCACGTTGGCCAGCCGCCACGGCAACGAAACGACCCGCTTGCCCAACGCGATGCGGCCGCGCACCGCGACCGCGAAGTCCTCGATACATTCGTCGCAGTTCCACGCGGGCTCGAACCCCCACTGCTCGCTCAGCCGCGCGGTATCCATCAGCGCGGCGCCGCGCACCAGCTCCAGCTCACGTCCCCAGGGCCGCAGCGGCCCGCGTAGCCGTAGGATCGGGCGACCCAGCGCGGCAGCGATCTGACGAAACGTCTGCCCGCCCGCGGCGGCCAGATTGACTGGGCCGTTGGCAATGTCGGCGTCGGCGACGGCGCGGGTGAACAGCCGCAGTGCGTCGTCGAGGTGGACGACCTGGATGCGGCGATCGTCAGATCCGTCGGGGAACACTGGCGACGCCAGCAGCCCGCGCACCCAGTTGTCGACGTTGCGCCCGACGATCAGCGCCGAGCGGATCGCGACCCATTCGGCGTCCGACGCACCCAGCAGGTCCTCGACGCGGGCCTGATGCACGCCGTCGGCCAGCATCGGAACCATCGGCTGCTGCTCACCGTTCGGCCCGTCGGCCCTGCCGTAGACGTGCGCGGACGACGCGAAAACAATGCGCCTGGAGCCGGTCTCGGCCATCGCTTCCAGGACGTTGACCGTGCCACCGACGTTGACCTCATGACCGAGGCGTTCGTCGGGTCCGGGGCAGCGTGCCCAGGCGAGATGCACGACGACGTCCGAGCCTCCGATCCCGCGCTTGACCGCGCTCGCGTCCCGGATATCTGCTTCGATGAAATCGGCCGCGCTCGACCAACTTTGGGGTCGGCGCCGCGCGATGCCCACGACCTGGTGGCCTTGGCTGAGCAGTCTGGAGGACAGACCGCGGCCGAGGACACCGCTGGCCCCGGTGACCGCGATTCTCACTGACTTCCGACTTTCATCGGCTATTCGTCGTCGCTCAACGCGGCATTGAGCAAGTCCTCGAGGTCCATGTCCGCGATGTCCTTTTCGGCACTCACCCCTGCAGCGGGGACCTGCACGGTTGCGTCTTCGGTTGCCAATGCGAGCAGCAACTCGAGCACGCCCGCCTGCCGGAGTCGCTTCACCGGGATCGAGCCCACCACACGCTGGATGTCGGCTTCCCCGGGCGCGGCCGACGGAGTGCTTTGCTCTTGGGTTCCGATGAGCTCGGCGTGCATATAGCCGGCCAGCGCCGCGCAGTTCGGGTAATCGAAGATCAGCGTGGGTGAAAGTGCCAGGCCGGTCGCGGACTTCAACCGGTTGCGCATTTCGACCGCGGTCAGCGAGTCAAAGCCGAGCTCCTGGAATGCGCGGTCCGCATCGATGGACTCGGGGCTGGCGCTTCCCAGCACCGTGGCGATGTTGGAGCGCACCAGATCCAGCAGCACGGCGTACTGCTCGTCTTCTGGCAGGCCTTCAAGGCGTTGCAGCAGAGCCGATTTCGACTTGGCAGCGGCCAGCGAATCGTCGACCTGACGCCGGGTCGGCGCGTTGATCAGATCGACGAACATCGGCGGCAGCGTTCCGCCGTCGAACTTCACCCGCAGCGCGGCAAGGTCGATGTGAGCGGGCAGCAGGAACGGCTCGTCGACGATCAGTGCGGTGTCCATCAATTCCAGCGCCTGTTCGGAGGACATCGCGACGATGCCGTCCCGGCCGAACCGGGCACGATCGGCGGCGCCGAGCGCACCGGTCATGGCGCTGGCCTGGTCCCACAGCCCCCACCCCAGCGACATCGCCGGCAACCCGGTCCTTCGCCGGTGCAGCGCCAGTCCGTCCAGGAACGAGTTGGCGGCGGCGTAGTTGGCCTGGCCGGACGCTCCCGCCAACCCGGCCATCGACGAAAACAGTACGAAGGCAGACACATCCAGATCGCGGGTCAACTCGTGCAGGTTCCAGGCGCCATCGACCTTGGCCCGCAACACCGCATCCACCCGCTCCGGGGTCAACGAGGAGATGACGGCGTCGTCGAGCATCCCGGCCGCATGGATCACGCCGGACAACGGTCGCGTCACCGGGATATCGGCGATCACCTTGGCCAGCGCCTCGCGATCGGCCACGTCACAGGCCACCACCTGCACCTGGGCCCCGGTCGCGCTGAGCTCGGTCATCAATTCCGCGGCGCCCGGTGCATCCAGACCGCGCCGGCTCACCAACACCACATTGCGGGCGCCATGCCGCGACACCACATGACGAGCCAGTGCCGAGCCCGCCATGCCGGTTCCACCGGTGATCAGCACGGTGCCGGCACGCAGCCAGTTACCTGGCCCAACAGGCACAGTCATCACGACCTTGCCGACATGGCGGGCCTGGCTCAGGTAGCGCAACGCCGCCGGAGCACGTCGCACGTCAAACCTGGTGACCGGCAACGGCCGCAGCACGTCGTCGCCGAACAGTGCGACCAGCTCGTCCAGCATCTGCTGGATGCGCTCGGGTCCCGCCTCGAAGAGATCGAACGCGCGGTATCGCACACCCGGATGCTCAATGACGACCTCACCGGGTTCACGGATGTCCGTCTTGCCCATCTCCAGGAAGATTCCGCCGGGAGCCACCAGCCGCAGTGAAGCGTCGACGAAATCGCCGGCCAGCGAATCCAGTACCACATCCATGCCGCGCCCGGCGGTGACCGCGCGGAACTTGTCCTCGAAGTCCAGGCTGCGCGAGTCGGAGATGTGGTCGTCGTCAAAACCCATGGCCCGCAACGTGTCCCACTTGCCGCGGCTGGCGGTTGCGAAGACCTCCAGACCCAGATGTCGGGCCAGCTGCACGGCGGCCATCCCGACGCCGCCGGCGGCCGCATGCACCAGCACCCGCTGACCGGGCTTGGCCGCGGCCAGATCCGTCAGGGCGTAGTAGGCGGTGGCGAAAACCACCGTGGTGGTCGCGGCGGCGGTGTGCGACCACCCGGCCGGCACCTTGGCCAGCAGTCGCTCGTCGGTAACGGCGATTGTTCCGGTTCCGTCGGGGAACAGGCCCATGACGCGATCGCCGACAACGAAACGGCCTCCCTGCGAGGCGGTTTGCGGACCCGTTTCCAAGACGACGCCGGACGCCTCGATGCCCATGATCGCATCCGGGTCCGGATAGAGACCAAGCGCGATCATCACGTCGCGGAAGTTGGCCGCGATGGCCGACAGCGCGATCCGGACCTGTCCGGGTCCCAGCGGCGCGTCGGCGTCGGGGATCCGTTCCAGTCGCAGGTTCTCGAAAGTGCCGCGATTACTCATCCCCAGCCGCCACGGGCCATCACCAGGCGGCACCAAGAGACTGCTGACCGCGCGACTACCGTGCACGCGGGCGATGTAAATCTTTGCGCCACGCAGCAATACCTGCGGCTCCCCGGCGGCCAGGACCGCGGCGACCGCCTCGTCGTCGAGCGGTCCGTCGGTATCGACCAGTACGATCCGCCCGGGATGCTCGGTCTGCGCCGAGCGCACCAAGCCCCACACCGCGGCACCCGCCAGATCGGTGATGTCCTCCCCCGGCAACGTCATCGCACCCCGGGTCGACACCACCAGCGTGCCGGCGCCCTCACGAGCCAACCACGACTGCAGCACCGGCAGCACCGCGCGGGTGGCGGCGTACACCCCGGCCAGAATGTCGTCAACAACCGGCGTCGACTCGAACACCACCGCCTGCCGTTGTCCCTCGACGGGCTCCGATTCCGTTGCACCCCAGGCAGACACCGAGGCCGGTTGTACCGAGGATGACGGCTGCACGATCCAGTCGAGTTCGAAGAGCCGGTCCGGACCCGAGTTCGAGACCGCGGCCAGCAACTGCTGATCGGTGACGGGCCGCGCCACCATCGACGCCACCGAAAGCACCGGCAGCCCAAGGCCATCCGCCAGCTCGATGGACACAGCGGAATCTCCCACCGGCACGATCCGCGCCCGGACCGCCGCCGCACCCGCTGCATGCAATGAGACCTGCTGCCAGGAGAACGGCACCAGCATCGAACCTTCGGCAAGCTCGTCGGCATCGGAAGCCAGGATCACCGCATGCAGCGCGGCGTCGAGCACCACCGGGTGAACCCCGAACCCGGCCACCGACACCCCGGCGTCCGCCGGCAGCGTCACTTCGGCGAACACTTCGTCGCCGCGACGCCACATCGAGCTCAGGCCGCGGAACGCGGGCCCGTACCCGTAGCCGCGTTCGGCCAGCCGCTCATAACCGTCGCCGATGTCGACCGCGACCGCACCGACCGGCGGCCAGGCCGAAAGGTCTGCGCTCGGCTCGGCCGAGCCCGCGCGCAGCATCCCCTCGGCATGCAACGACCAGCCGGAACCGGCCTCGCCGCGGGAGAATACCGACACCTCGCGAACACCGCCCCCGTCGGCACCGCCGACCACCACCTGGACCGCGACCGACCCGCCGGCCGGCAACACCAGGGGCGCCGCGAGATTCAATTCGTCAACGATTCCACAGCCCACCTCGTCACCGGCGCGGATCGCCAGCTCGACGAATCCGGCGCCGGGGAACAGGACAACCCCACCGACGGCATGGTCGTTCAACCAGGTCTGCACGCTCGGCGATAGCCGCCCGGTCAGCACCACCCCGCCCGAGGCCGGCAGCTCGACCACCGCGCCCAGCAACGGGTGTTCGCTGGCCGCCAGGCCCAGGCCCGCCGCGTCGGCCGGAGCGCCGTCGCCGGCCAGCCAAAAGCGCCGTCGCTGGAAGGCATAGGTGGGGAGCTCGACGAATTTGGCCCGGCCGATGACGGCGCGCCAGTCGACGTCCATGCCGGCGACGTACCCCTGGGCGATCGCCGCGGTCAGGGTTTCCGGCTCCGGACGGTCCTTGCGCACTGCGGACATCGTGATGATCGGCGCGTCGGGAAGCGATTCTTCGATTGACGCCGTCAGGCCGCCGCTGGGCCCGACTTCGAGAAACCGGGTTGCACCCGCCGCGTTGACGAACCGGATGCTGTCGGCGAATCGCACCGCCTCGCGCACGTGTCGCTTCCAATACGCCGCCGTGGCGAAGTCGTCACCGGCCAGCTGGCCGGTCACATTCGACACGATCGGGATGGTGGGCTTGCCGATGGCGAGTCCGGCCGCGACCGTACCGAATTCGTCGATCATCGGATCCATCAACGGCGAGTGGAACGCGTGCGAGACGGCCAGCCGGTGCACGCGGCGGCCGTCGGCACGAAACCGCTCGGCGATCGCGGTGACCGCGTCTTCGGCACCCGAAATCACCACGGAGCCCGGCGCATTGACTGCCGCGATGCCGGTGTCGGCCGTCAGCAACGGCCGCACCTGCTCTTCGCCGGCCTGCACGGCCATCATCGCCCCGCCCGCCGGTAGCGCCTGCATGAAGCGACCCCGGGCGGCCACCAGCACCGCGGCGTTCTCCAGCGACAACACACCGGCGACGTGCGCGGCGGCCACCTCGCCGATCGAGTGACCCATCACGAAGTCGGGTCGCACACCCCAGGATTCGAGCAGCCGGAACAGGGCGACTTCCACCGCGAACAAGGCGGGTTGCGCGAATTCGGTGGTGTTCAGCAGCGCCTCGTCGCGGCCCCACATGGCGTCGCGCAGCGGGCGCAGCAGGTGCCGGTCGAGTTCGGCGACAACGCTGTTGAACGCCCCGGCGAACACCGGATATCCGGCGTGCAGGCCCATGCCCATGCCCAGCAGCTGAGAGCCCTGACCCGGGAACACGAAGACGGTCTTGCCTGTGGTTGCGCTGCCGCGGATCACCGAAGCGGCCTCGCCGGTGGCCAATTCGTCCAGGCCGGCCAGCAACTGGGCGCGATCGGCGCCGGCAATGACGGCCCGGTGTTCGAAGTTCGACCGGCCGGCCAGGGACCACGCCACATCGGCGGACTCGAGGTCACGGTGGCCGCGCAGGTAGGCGGCAAGCCGGGACGCGTGAGAGCCCAACGCCGACAACGACTTTGCTGACACAACCCACGGCAGCACCGGTCCTACTGCGCGCTCGACGTCGTCGACGTCGGTGGGGGCAGCCTCGATGATCACGTGGGCGTTGGTGCCGCTGATGCCGAACGACGACACACCCGCCCGGTGCGCGCGCCCCACGGCGGGCCACGGCCGCGCCTCGGTCAGCAACGACACCGCACCCGCCGACCAATCCACATGCGGGCTGGGCTGATCCACGTGCAACGTCGCCGGCAGCAGCTCGTGGCGCATCGCGAGCACCATCTTGATCACACCGGCCACCCCCGCGGCGGCCTGGGTGTGACCCATGTTCGACTTGATCGAACCCAGCAGCAGCGGCTCGGTGCGGTGCTGGCCGTAGGTCGCCAACAACGCCTGGGCCTCAATGGGATCGCCCAAGGTGGTGCCGGTGCCGTGGCCTTCCACCACGTCGACGTCGGCTGTCGACAGGCCGGCGCTGGCCAGCGCGGCGCGCACCACGCGTTGCTGCGAGGGGCCGTTGGGGGCGGTCAGCCCGTTGGAGGCTCCGTCCTGATTGATGGCCGAGCCGCGGACCACCGCCAGTACCGGATGGCCGAGCCGACGGGCGTCGGACAGCCGCTCGACGACGAGCATGCCGCCACCTTCGGAGAATCCGGTGCCGTCGGCGGCCCCCGCGTACGCCTTGCAGCGACCGTCGACGGACAGCCCGCGCATCCGGCTGAACTCCACGAAGATGTCGGGGGTGGCGTTGACCGTGACACCGCCGGCCAGGGCCAGGTCGCACTCGCCGGAGCGCAGCGACTGTGCGGCCATGTGCAACGCGACCAACGACGACGAGCACGCGGTGTCCACCGACACCGCGGGGCCCTCCAACCCCAGCACGTAGGACACTCGGCCCGACGCGACGCTCGAGGACTGACCGGTCAACCGGAAACCCTCCGCGGTCGGTGCGGCGCCGATGCCGTACCCCTGGGTGTAAACCCCGGCAAACATGCCCGTCGCGCTGCCCCGCAACGCGCCGGGCTCAATCCCGGCCCGTTCCAAGGCTTCCCACGAAAGTTCGAGGAACATCCGCTGTTGCGGGTCCATCGCGAGTGCCTCGGTCGGCGTGATGCCGAAGAAGGCGGGATCGAAGTCGCCGACCCCGTCCACGAAGCCGCCGGTGCGGGTGTAGCAGGTGCCCGGAACATCGGGGTCCGGGTTGTACACGCCGGCGATATCCCAGCCGCGATCGCTCGGGAATTCGGTGAGCACATCGCGGCCCTCGGTCAGCATCTCCCACAGGTCCTCGGGAGAACTCACCCCACCCGGGTAGCGGCACGACATGCCCACGATCACGATCGGGTCGTCGCCGGTGACCGCCACGGCCGGGGTGTGCGCGATTTCTTGCGGAACTCCGGCGAGCTCCGTGCGCAGGTAACCGGCCAGTCCGTTCGGCGTCGGGTAATCGAAGATCAGCGTGGGCGAAAGCGCCAGTCCGGTAGCGGTTTTCAGCCGGTTGCGCATTTCGACCGCGGTCAGCGAGTCGAAGCCGAGGTCCTGGAAGGCCTTGTCCGGGTCGATCGCCTCGACGGTCGTGTTGCCCAGCACGGTCGCGATGTGCGAGCGGACCAGATCCAACAGCACCGCATGCTGCTCGGGTTCGGAGAGCCCGTGCAGCCGATGCGCCAGAGCCGATTTCGACTTCGCGGCGGCCAGCGAGTCGTCGACCTGGCGGCGGGCCGGCGCGTTGAGCAGGTCGGTGAACATCGGCGGTACGACGGCGGCATGTGCGCGCAGCGCCGCCAGGTCGAGGCGGGCGGGCGCGATGAAGGCCTCGTCGACAATCAGCGCGGTGTCGAACAGTTCCATCGCCTCATCCGACGACAACGCCAGAATGCCGTCGCGGCTCAAGCGGGCGCGGTCGGCGGCGTCGAGTCCGCCGGTCATGGCGCTGGCCTGGTCCCACAGCCCCCATCCCAGCGAGATCGCCGGCAGTCCGTGGGCACGGCGATGCGCGGCCAGCCCGTCCAGGAAGGTGTTGCCCGCGGCGTAGTTGGCCTGACCCGACGAACCCACCAGGCCGGCCATCGACGAAAACATCACGAACGCAGACACATTCAGCTCGCGAGTGAGCTCGTGCAGGTTCCAGGCCGCGTCCACCTTGGCCCGCAACACCGCATCCACTCGCTCGGGCGTCAGGGAGGTGACCACGGCGTCGTCGAGCACGCCCGCGGCGTGAATGACCGCGGTCAGCTCGGGAATCGCGGCGATCACGGCGGCCAGTTCGGCGCGATCGGCGGCGTCGCAGGCGACCACCTGTGCGCTCGCCCCGGCCGCCTCTAACTCGGCGACCAGCTCGGCAGATCCGGGAGCATCCGGGCCGCTGCGGCTCAGCAGCACCAGGTTCCGCACGCCATGGCGCGTCACCAGGTGACGGGCCAGCGTCGAACCCGCCATCCCGGTACCGCCGGTGATCAACACGGTTCCCGCCGCCCACGCATCGGGCAACGTGAGAACCACCTTGCCGATGTGGCGGGCCTGACTCAGATACCGCAACGCCGAACGGGCCCGTCGCACATCGAAAGTCGTTACCGGCAGCGGCCGTAGCACGCGACTGTCGAACAGTTGCGCAAGCTCGAGCATCCACTCGTGCATGCGGGGACGGCCCGGCTCGAACAGGTCGAAGGCGCGGTAGCGCACACCCGGGTACTCCCGGGCGACTACACCGGGGTCGCGGATGTCGGTCTTACCCATCTCCAAGAACACGCCGCCGGGAGCGACCAGACGCAGCGATGCGTCCACGAATTCACCGGCCAGCGAGTCCAGCACCACGTCCATGCCGCGCCCGCCGGTGACCGTGCGGAACTTCTCCTCGAAGTCCAGGCTGCGCGAGTCGCCGATATGGTCGTCGTCAAAGCCCATGGCCCGCAACGTGTCCCACTTGCCGCGGCTCGCGGTGGCGAAAATCTCCAGGCCCAGGTGCCGGCCGAGCTGTACGGCGGCCATGCCCACGCCGCCGGCGGCCGCGTGCACCAACACCCGCTGGCCCGGCTTGACGTCGGCCAGATGGATGAACGCCATGTATGCGGTGGTGAAAACCGCCGAGATGGCGGCGGCTTCGGCGTAGGACCAGTCGGCGGGCTTGTGCAGCAGCAGACGGGTATCGCCGGGCACCAGCGTGCCGCTGCCGTCGGGGAAGAATCCGTAGACCGAATCGCCGACCGCGAATTCGGTGACGCCCGGACCCACTTCGACCACCACACCCGCACCCTCGCCGCCGAGCAGGGCGTCGTGGGTGAACATGCCCAGGGTGATCATGACGTCGCGGAAGTTGGTGGCGATGGCCCGCAGTGCCACCCGAACCTGGCCCGGCTCCAGCGGTGCCCCGGCGTTGGGAACCGGTTCCAGGCGCAGGTTTTCAAAGGTGCCTGCGTTGCTGATGCCCAGCCGCCAGGGCCCCTCGGCGGGCGGCACCAAGATGCCGTCGACCGCGCGGCTGCCCCGTACCCGTGGGGTGTAAAGCGTTGCGCCACGCAGCAATACCTGAGGCTCACCGGCCGCTACCACTGCGGCTGTCGCGTCATCGTCAAGGGGTACATCGGAATCCACCAGCACGATCCGGCCAGGGTGTTCGGTCTGCGCCGACCGCACCAGCCCCCACACCGCGGCGCCCGGCAGATCCGTGACATCCTCCCCCGGCAATCCCATCGCCCCGCGGGTCGCCACGACCAAGACGCCCGAGTCGTGTTCGGTCAGCCACGACTGCACGGCCGCAAGTACGTGGTGGGTGCGCGGATAGGTAGCCGCAACCGGATCGTCCTCGGTGGCAACGGATTCAAGTAGCTGGTGGGATGAACCGTTAGCGGCGGTGGCTGCCGGCGCCGGCGACCACACCACCTCGAACAGCCGGTCCGGGCCCGAGCTCGAGATCGCCGCGCGCAGTTGCTGCTCGTTGACCGGTCGGGCGACCATGGTGCCCACCGAGAGCACCGGCAATCCCAGCCCGTCGGCAAGCTCGATCGAGAATCCGGTGGTACCCGCCGGCGCGATGCGTGCGCGAACCGCCGACGCGCCCCCGGCGTGCAGCGAAATGCCCTGCCAGGCAAAGGGCAACACCACATCGGCGGCCTGGTCGTCCGCTTGGTGAGCCATGACCATGGAATGCATTGCCGCGTCGAGCAATGCCGGGTGCACCCCGAACCCGCTGACACCGCCGGCCGCATCCGGCAGTCGCACCTCGGCGAACACCTCGTCGCCGCGGACCCAGGTGGCGGTCAAGCCCTGGAACGCCGGGCCGTAGCCGTACCCGCGGGCCGCCAGCTTCTCGTAGCCGTCGGCCGCGTTCACCGCGACCGCACCCGCCGGCGGCCACACCGACAGATCGGCACTCGGCTCGACCGGCGCGGAGCTCAAGGCCCCGTCAGCATGGCACACCCACGCGGAGTCGGCGTCGACGCGCGAGAAAATCGCGACACTGCGCTGCCCCGACTCTTCGGCCGGGCCTACCACGACTTGCACTGCCACCGAACCGAATCCGGAATCGCCGGCCGGCAACAGCAACGGCGCCTGCAGCGTCAGCTCGTCGACCGTCGAACATCCGACTTCGTCGCCGGCGCGGATGGCGAGCTCCACGAACCCCGCACCGGGGAACACCACCGTGCCGGAGACGGCGTGATCGGCCAGCCAGCCCTGCTGGCTGGGTGACAGGCGTCCGGTCAGCGCCACCCCGCCCGAGGCCGGCAGCTCGACGACCGCAGACAGCAGCGCATGCTCGCTGGTGCCCAGCCCCAAGCCTGCGACGTCGGCGCCGACGCCCTCGCCCGACAGCCAGAACCTGCGTCGGTCAAAGGCATACGTGGGCAGTTCGACGAAGCCGGCTCCGTCGAGTACCCCGCGCCAGTTCACGTTCACGCCCGCGGTGAAGGCCGCGGCGGCCGAGGTCAGGAACCGCTCGAGTCCGCCGTCGTCACGACCCAGGGTGGGAACGACGATGGCTTCGGTGTCGCCGGCGGTGTTGCTGTCGTTGAAGGTGTCCTCGATGCCCGCGACTAATGCGGGATGTGGACTCGATTCGATGAATGTCCGGTATCCGTTTTCGCACGCGGTGCGCACCGCTTGCTCGAATTGCACGGTCTGGCGAATGTTGCGGTACCAGTAGGCCGCATCCAAACCGGCTGTGTCCAACCGGCTTCCGGATACGGTGGAGAAGAAGGCGACCCGCGAGCTGCGCGGCTCGATGCCGGCCAGCGCCGCGGTCAGCTCGTCGCGAATCGCCTCGACCTCGACCGAATGCGACGCGTAGTCCACGTCGATACGGCGGGTCCGCAGATCGAGATCGGCGCAGAAGCCGATGAGCTCCTCCAACGCGGCGACCTCGCCCGAGACCACAACCGCGGACGGGCCATTGACGGCCGCGATGCTGATCCGGTTGCCGTAGGGTGCCAGCAATTCTCGGGCGCGCTCGGTGCTGCACGCGATGGAAACCATGCCGCCGGGGTGTGCCAGCGAGCGCAGCAGTTTGCTGCGCAGCGTCACCACGCGCGCGGCGTCGTGCAACGACAGCGCACCGGCGACATAGGCCGCGGCGATTTCGCCCTGCGAGTGGCCGATCACCGCGTCGGGGTTGACCCCGACCGACTTCCACAATTCGGCCAGCGACACCATCACCGCGAAGAGCACCGGCTGCACGACGTCGACGCGGTCCATACTCGCAGCGCCTGGCGCGCCGCGCAGCACGTCGATCAGCGACCAGTCGACGAATTCCGCGAACTCCTGCGCGCACGCTTCGATGTGTTGGGCGAATACCGGTGCGGTATCGAGCAATTCGACGCCCATGCCGACCCATTGCGAGCCCTGACCGGGAAAGACGAAGACGTTCTTGCCCGCGGGCAACGCGGCGCCCCGGACGATCGAGGCGCCCGGCTGGTCGCCGGCCAATTCCTCCAGGCCGGCCAGCAACCGGTCGCGGTCACCACCGACGACCACGGCCCGGTGTTCGAAGGTGGCCCGGCCCGCCAACGACCACGCCACGTCGGCGACATCCAGCCCGTCATCGGCGGCCACGTGCCCGGCCAACCGAGAAGCCTGAGAAGCCAACGCCGACAATGACTTTGCCGACAGTACCCATGGCACGACCGCGGGAGTTGGGGCGGCTTCGCCCGGTTCTTGCGGCGGGGCGGATTCGACGATCACATGAGCATTGGTGCCGCTGATGCCGAACGACGAGATCCCCGCGCGGCGTGCGTGATCCGTCGCGGGCCAAGGCTGCGCCTCGCTCAGCAGCGACACCGCGCCCACGGTCCAATCCACGTGCGGGCTGGGCTGATCCACGTGCAACGTCGCGGGCAGCGTCTCGTGCCGCATCGCCTGCACCATCTTGATCACGCCCGCTGCGCCGGCGGCGGCCTGGGTGTGACCCATGTTCGACTTGATCGAACCCAGCCACAACGGCTCGCTGCGATCCTGGCCGTAGGTCGCCAACAACGCTTGCGCCTCGATGGGATCGCCCAATGTGGTACCCGTGCCGTGGCCTTCGACGACATCGACGTCTGCGGCCGACAGCCCGGCGTTGGCCAACGCCGCACGCACCACCCGCTGCTGCGACGGACCGTTGGGCGCGGTCAACCCGTTGGAAGCGCCGTCCTGATTGACCGCCGAGCCGCGCACCACCGCCAGCACCGGATGGCCGAGTCGGCGCGCATCCGACAACCGCTCCACGACCAGCATGGCGCCGCCCTCGGACCAGCCGACCCCGTCGGCCGCGCCGGCGTAGGCCTTGCACCGGCCATCCGGGGCGAGCCCCCGATGGCGACTGAACTCGATGAAAACCGTGGGCGTGGCATTGACGGTCGCGCCGCCGGCCAGGGCGAGGTCGCACTCGCCGGACCGCAGCGACTGGACCGCCATGTGCAGTGCCACCAGCGACGACGAGCACGCGGTGTCCACCGACACCGCGGGGCCCTCCAACCCCAGCACGTAGGACACCCGCCCGGAGGCGACGCTGGAGGTCATACCGGTCAGGCGGTAGCCCTCGATCTCCTCGGCGAGCATGCCGTAGCCCTGGACGATGAGTCCGGCGAACACTCCGGTGGCGCTGCCGCGCAGCCCGCTGGGGTCGATACCGCCGCGTTCCAACGCCTCCCACGACAGCTCCAGCAGCATGCGGTGCTGGGGGTCCATTGCGAGCGCCTCGGTGGGTGCGATACCGAAGAACGCGGGGTCGAAGTCCGCGACGTCGTCGACGAACCCTCCGGTGCGCGCGTACGTCTTGTGCCGGGCGTCGGGATCCGGGTCGAACAGCCCCGCCAGGTCCCAGCCGCGATCGGTCGGAAAGTCCGAGATGACGTCGCGGCCGTCGGCCACCATCTGCCACAGGCGCTCGGGGGTATCGACACCGCCCGGGAAGCGGCAGGACATGCCGACGATCGCGATCGGCTCGCTGGAGCGCTCCAGCAGCGCACGGTTGGTGCGCTTCAGGCGTTCAACCTGGACCAGCGCTTTCCGCAGCGCCTCGGTCGCATGCTGGAGTTGATCCACCTCAGTACCCCTTGCCTAACACTGGCCGTTCAACCACCGGATGCCGAGTCACGGCAGTTGCGGCATGAGCGACGTGGTCGTGCTGCTACGACCCAAGATGTCGCTGGTGAGTATGGCCAACTCCGACAGGATTTCAAAACGTCCCGTAATCCGTAGGAACGGGCGCCCGTCCATGGCGCGACTGTACCCGGCTAACCATCTGTCGTGGTCAAGTGCGGTCAGACGACCGCTCGACGCCAGCCGTCGGCGGCCCGGGCCGCGCGGATCAGCACCTCGCAGAGTTCGCGCAGTTCGGCCGCCTCGGCGCCTTCGTCCAGCGCCGTCGCGACATCCTCCGCAGCGCATCGGACCTGGTAGACGCGATCTGATAGGTCGGACGCATCGTCGGCCGACAGCACGACGGCATCAATCGGCAGGGCCGTCACCTCGCCCCGGTTCATCGAAGCCCGCTGCTCGTAGGCCCGCTGCCGGCAAGACTGCCGACAGTACTGACGGCGCCGACCCATCCCGACTTCGGTGACGTCTCGACCGCACCAGCGGCATGGTTGTGGGTGGGAACGGCGGCTCACGCCTGCCGACTTTAGTCGGCCCCCCTGCGCGATCCCGGTATCATTGATGGTCGAGTCGCATATGCCGCATGCGGACTCGGGAACTACGCACAACGTTCTAACGTTTGCTATGCGACTAGAATCGCGTCACCGGAGCCTACAGCTCAGAGCAATTAAAAGGAGTAACAGCCATGGCTGATCGTGTACTGAGGGGCAGTCGCCTCGGAGCCGTGAGCTATGAGACCGACCGCAACCACGATCTGGCGCCGCGTCAGCTCGCGAAGTACCGCACCGAGAACGGCGAGGAATTCGAGGTTCCGTTCGCCGACGACGCCGACATCCCCGGCACCTGGCTCTGCCGCAACGGCATGGAAGGCACCCTGATCGAGGGTGACCTACCCGAGCCGAAGAAGGTCAAGCCGCCGCGCACCCACTGGGACATGCTGCTGGAGCGTCGCAGCGTCGAAGAACTCGAAGAGCTGCTCAAGGAGCGCCTCGAGCTGATCCGCTCCAAGCGGCGCGGCTGAGCCCCGCCGCTTAACTGCGGTTGGTGGCGCGGGCGGCCCGAGCGCCGTTACGGCGGCTTTCGATACCCCATTTCGCGACCTTCACCAACGCCTCGCGAATGTTGGATCCGCTCATTTTGGAGACGCCGAGTTCGCGCTCGGTGAAGGTGATCGGCACCTCGACGACGATGAATCCGTTGTCCAGGGTGCGCCGGGTCAGGTCGATCTGGAAGCAGTAGCCCTTGGAGTCCACGCCGTCGAGATCGATCGCCTCGAGCACCTCGCGCCGGTAGGCCCGATAGCCGGCGGTGATGTCGTGGATGTCGATGTCGAGCGCCAGGCGCGCGTAGGTGTTGGCGGTCCAGGACAGGGCCCAGCGCCGCTTCGGCCAATTACGCACCGCTCCGCCCTCGACGTAGCGCGAACCGATGGCCAGGTCGGCTCCGGCGTCGACGGCGTCCAGCAGCCGGCGCAGCTGCTCGGGCGCGTGACTGCCGTCGGCGTCCATCTCGACGAGCACCGCGTAGTCCCGACTCAATCCCCAGCCGAATCCGGCGAGGTAAGCGGCGCCCAGCCCGTCCTTGGCCGTGCGGTGCATGACGTGGGTGCGGCCGCCGTCGGCAGCGGCCAGCTCGTCGGCGAGTTCACCGGTCCCGTCGGGGCTGCCGTCGTCGACGATCAGCACGTGCACGTCGGGGCAGGCGTCCGTCAGCCGCCGATGAATCAGCGGCAGGTTCTCCCGCTCGTTGAAGGTCGGGATGATAACCAGGACACGCTGGCTGGGACGATTGGCCGGAGCCCGGGTCGCCTGCTCGCCGGTGGTCATTTATCTCCTCTGTGTCGCCCGAGATACCGAGGTTGTCGGCCGCCCTTGTGGTGGAGCGCAGTGTAGTCGCCGCGTGTGTCCGGAGCAGCGTCGTGCGCGGTCGCCGGCACTTCCTCGTCGGGCCCGGGTTCGTCCGGGGCGGCCCCGACGTCTGCCGATTCAGCCGATGACCTGGACCGCCGGCGAATCGAACGCGGGAAGCTCCCATTGTGCCGTATTCCGGCCAGAATGACCGCTCCGGCGGCCGCGACCAAGACCCACTGCACAATCGTGGCCCACTGCGTTGCCGGCGTCAGCATCGTCTTGAGGCGCACCTGGATGTCCAGGTAAGCAGGCTGGAAGAAGTCGGTACGGACCAGCTCGGCACCGTCGGGGGCAATCACCGCACTGATCCCGGTGGTGCCGGCGACCACGACGTATCGGTCGTGCTCGACGGCGCGAACCTTGGCGAACGCGAGTTGTTGCTCACTCATGCGCTTGTTGAAGGTGGCGTTGTTGGCAGGCACCGCCAACAACTGGGCACCGTTGAGCACGGCCTTGCGCGGCACCCGGTCGAAGATCACCTCCCAGCAGGTGGCCACGCCGACGGGCACGCCGGCGATCTGCACCACGTCGGTGCCCGCGCGGGGGACGAAATTGCCCGCCAGGCCGGCCTTGCTCGACAGATGCTCGAATAGCCACCGCATGGGTAGGTATTCGCCGAACGGCTGGACAATCTCTTTGTCGTGGCGACCGGCCGGGCCGGTGACCGGGTTCCAGACGATAGCGGTGTTGGTGTACTGCTCGGGTCCTTGGTCGTGATTTGGCACCGCGAGTACCGACCCGATCAGGATCGGCGCATTGATCGCGTGCGCCGCCTCCGCGATGCGCTGGGCGGCGTCGGCGTTGACGAAGGGGTCGATGTCGGAGGAATCCTCGGGCCAGATCACGAACTGTGGTTGCGGGGCGGCCCCGGCCCGGACGTCCTCGGCCAATCGCAAGGTCTCGTCGACGTGGTTGTCGAGCACCGCGCGCCGTTGTTCGTTGAAGCCGAGGCCGAGCCTGGGCACATTGCCCTGCACGGCCGCGACCGTGACCGTCGGTTCGCCACCCGATCCGGCGCCGGAGTGCCGCACCTGTGGCCAGACCATGACCGCGGCAAACAGCACCAGACAGAAGCACACGCCGGGAAACACGACCGCGGGTGGCGCCGCGGCCGCCACCCCTTCCTCCGCGGCGCCACCGCGCGCCCGGCTGCCGGTCCGCCACCACTTGGCGATTTCCAGCGCGATCGCGGTCACGCTGAAGCCCAGCAGGACGACCCCCATGGAGAGCAGCGCCACCCCGCCGAGCTGGACCAACGGCAGCAGTGGGCCCTCGGCCTGGCCGTAGGCGACCGCGCCCCAGGGAAAGCCGCCGAACGGGACGATCGACTTCAGCCACTCCTGGGCCGTCCACAGCAGCGCGAACCAGAGCGGCCACCCCGGCAGTCGACGCACCAGGACGGCGAGCAGGCCGAACAGGCCGGGGAACAGCGCGCACATCGTGGCCAATGCCAGCCACGGGACGGCGCCCACCAGCAGGCTGATCCAGGGCAGCAGCGGGGCATAGAACGCGAACCCGAACAGGAATCCGTAACCGAATCCGCCCGCCAGTGTCGTGGCGGGATGCTTGAGCACCCAGGCCAGCAACGCGGCGGCGACGACGGCCGCCCACCACCAGTTGACCGACGGGAAGCTGGCACACAGCAGCGCTCCGCCCGCGATGGCGGCGATCAGCCGCGGCAGCCTGGGCCGCAGCGCGACTCCCATACCGGGGAGCCGGGCGATCGCGCGCTTGCCCAGCCGCGCTAGTCCGTGGCCGCCGGCAGCCATTCGACCGGCCGGGCCCGGACGGTCGGGTTCCGGGTCCGCCTCGTCAGGCTCCGGGCCGGCCTCGTCGGGTTCCCGCTCGTCCTCGGCTTCGCCGTCGTCCTCGGCCGCGTCGTCTCTAACCATGGATGACAGCACCCCGGTGCACGGTGCGTCGGCACCGCGGCAGCTCGTCGGCCGGGCCCAGGCGCGGCAGCGCCGGAACCCGCGACCGTGGGTCGGTGGACCACCGCTGGACGCTGTCGTCCGGGGCGTGCACATCAAGATCTCCGGCGTCCCAGACCGCGTAGGAGGCCGGCGCACCCGGCACCAGGGCGCCCATGTTTTCGTCGCGCACGCCGCACGCGCGCCAACCGCCGCGAGTGGCGCCGGCGAACGCCGCCCGGGCCGAGACGCCACTGCCCCCGGTGTGGTGATTGACGGCCGCGCGCACGCTTCCCCACGGGTCGAGCCCGGTCACCGGGGCGTCGGAACCTAGCGCGAGGGGCACGCCTTGGGATGCTAACAGCGCGAGAGGATTGAGCCGGCCGCCTCGTTCTGCGCCGAGGCGGTGGGCGTACATGCCGTCGCGCCCGCCCCAGAGGGCATCAAAATTGGGCTGCACGCTGGCGATGACGCCCCACGCGCCCAATTTGGCGGCCTGGTCGGCCGTCACCATCTCGAGGTGCTCCAACCGGTGCCCGCAGCGGGCGACGGCAACCACCCCGAGGCCGGCGACGACCCGTTCGAACGCCTCGACCGCCGCCGAGACCGCGGCGTCGCCGATGACGTGAAAGCCTGCCGTCACCTGCGCCTCGGTGCATGCCCGTACATGGGCTTCGATGACGTCGGCATCCAGATAGCAGGTGCCGACGCGGTCCGGGGCGTCGGTGTACGGCTCGTGCAGCCAGGCGGTGTGCGAGCCCAGCGCTCCGTCGACGAACAGGTCACCGGCCAGGCCCCGGGCGCCGGTCTGTTCCATCAGCGCGCGGGCCTGCGCGGCGGTGCTGACCGCTTCACCCCAATAGCCGATCACCTCGACGCCGTGGTCGACGGCGGCCAGCTGTAGCCAGTCGTCGAGGCCACCGATCTCGGGCCCCGCGCATTCGTGGACGGCGACGATGCCGGCCGCGGCCGCGGCGCCCAGCGCGGCGGTCCTGGCCTCCGTCAGCTGCGCGGGCGTGAGCAGGCCGCGGGCGACCGCACGGACCAGGTGGTGGGCGTCTGCGGCCAGCGGCCGGTCGGCGGTGAAACCGCGCGCTGCCGTCAGGTCCGGCACCAGCCTGCGTAACCCGGTCGAGGCCAGCGCGGAGTGGACGTCGACGCGCGCCAGGTAGGCCGGCCGGTCGCCGACCACCGCGTCGAGCTCGGCGGTCGACGGCGGGCTGTTCTCGGGCCACGACGACTCGTCCCAGCCGTGCCCCCAGATCGGCTCGCCGGGGTGGGCGGCGGCGTAGTCGGCGACCATCCGCAGGCACTGCCCGCGCGAAGTGGCCCCCCGCAGGTCCAGGCCGCTGAGGGTGAGGCCGGTCGCGGTCACATGAATGTGGCTATCGACGAATCCCGGGGCCACGAAGCCACCCTCGAGGTCCACCAGCTCGGCGTCGGGAAACTGCCGGCGGCCGACGTCGTCGCTGCCCAGCCAGGCCACGACCTCGCCGCGCACCGCCATCGCGGTCGCGTCGGGATTGGTGGGGCTGTGCACCCGCCCGTTGAGCAGCAGAGTGGTGGGAATCGGTGTCACAGGGCAAAACTACGTGGAGCGAGAACCAATCAGTACGGGCCGGACGCGTAGCGCGGTCCGCCCCAATGGTCGTCGGCGGGCCGGTTCTCGCGCAGCGCGGCCGGCTCGACGTCGTAGACGTCGATGACCTCGCCGTCGATGTAGTCCCCGCGATTAGGGGTGAACTCGGTCACGACCAGTGGTGCGTGTCGCTGAAAACTCCGCAGCGCGACCCGGGTCAGTCCGGGTCCGGCGGCCGCACGCACCGGCGGGAGGAGCAGCAGCATCCCCACCAGCGTGGTGACGAAGCCGGGAACCAGGACCAGCGCGGTCGCCGCCGTCACCAGCGCGCCGTCGCCCAGGGTGGTGCGCGGTTCCTTGAGGCCGGAGCGCATCCGCCCGATATCGCGAATCAGCTGCGACCCCGCGATCGGGGCCAGCAGGCCCCAGCCGATCACGAACGTGCCCAGCAGTGCCAGCAGGGTCCAGCCCCACCCGACCGTCCAGACCAGCGCGAAGATCGCCGCCAGCTCGACGACGGCGTAGACGAGTAACAACCGGCTCACCATGTGATGCCAACGTCTGTGCATTGCACTCGAGTTCCCCTGGTGGTCGATGTCGCGGCTGCAGTTAGATGACGATATGACCACGATTGAGATCGATACGCCGGACGGACCGATCGATGCGCTATTGGACACACCGGCCGGTGAGGGCCCCTGGCCGGGTGTGGTGGTGATCCACGACGCCTTCGGCTACGGCCGGGACAAGCAGCAGACCAACGACCGCATCGCACGGGCAGGGTATCTGGCGCTCACGCCGAACATGTACGCGCGCGGCGGCCGCATCCGATGCATCACCCGGGTGATGCGTGAGCTGATGACACAGCGCGGCCGTGCTCTCGACGACATTCTTGCGGCCCGCGACTACCTGCTGAAGCGGCCGGACTGCACTGGGCAGGTTGGGATCGCCGGCTTCTGCATGGGCGGCCAGTTTGCACTCATCATGTCGCCCAAGGGTTTTGGCGCTTCCGCTCCGTTTTACGGCGCTCCCCTGCCCCGGCACCTGAACGACACGTTAGAGGGGGCGTGCCCGATCGTGGCAAGCTTCGGCGGGCGCGACCCGCTGGGCAAGGGCGCACCCGAGAAGTTGCGCGAAGTGGTTGCGGCCAAGCAGATCACCAGTGACGTCAAGGTCTATCCGGAGGCCGGGCACAGCTTCGCCAATACCCTTCCCGCCCAACCACTGCTGCGCATCACGGGCTTCGGCTACGACGACGCCGCGACCGAAGACGCCTGGAGTCGCGTCTTCTCCTTCTTCGGGGAGCACCTAACGACGTAGTTTGTCCGACACGACGCCGGCGAAGGTGTGGGTATCGCCGGGCCAGCGCGCCGAGATGTAGTTGCCGTCGTCGACGACGAATGCGGGCCGCGAGTCGGTCGCGGTGTCCCGCGCCATCCCGGACGACTTCAGCCGCCAGTGCGGCGTACCGCGTGCGACGTCGCGGAAATCCGTCGGATCTTCAAGCGCGCGTGTGACTTCCGACTGCACGGACATAAAGCCTGTCGCCTGACCGGGCGCTTCGGTGTAGGTCCGGTAGTAATCGGGATCCCAGAATCGGGTGATTCGGGTCAGCCGCCAGGCCAGCCGCTCCATCGCCCAGGTGAGCGCCGTGGTCTTGCGTCCGTACAGCACCGAGCGACCCGTGTTGGGATCGATACTGCGCGCGGCCAGCAGCACACCGTGACAAATCGCGGCCACGATCATGTCGCGGGCAAAGGCCTCGACGACGAGGCGCTGCAGGATGTCGCTGTCGATGTAGCTGCGCATCCCACGGGCGCGATGACCCCCGGGCAGCAGCACCGCGTCGACGCCGTCCAGCGTGGCTTGATGCCAGCTGACGGGGTGCTGGTACTCCGGTGAATCCGCCATCGCGGCGTAGGCGGCGCGACCGTTCTTGTCGGCGCGCAGCGCCAGGCCGACGAGTGACAGTGAGCCCACTAACGGCAGCGCGGACCAGATGTCGAGCCCTCGGCCGGTAACCATGATGTCGTCGGCGACACCGGGCGCTCCGCTTTCGGTCGCGAAGATCACCCGGTGCCCGTTGTCGGTCAGGACCCGCCAGCTGACGGCGACCTCGGTCGGGTCGAAGTCACGATCCGGGATCGGGATCAGCACCGTACTCATGAAGGCTTCAGCCTTGGGCCACTCGCAGTTCGAGACCGATGTTGCTTTCCATACCGCCGCGTAGCTTGCTGAAGAAGTTGAAGACCGTGCCGACGATGCCGTAACGCTTGCCGATCGCGTCGTAAACGGTGCCGGTGTCCGACTTGTCGAGCAGGGCCGCGGTGCCCTCGACCGCCTCGCTCGTCGGGCGACCACGCATGGTGCAGGTCGCCATCGTCACGCGGGGTGTATTACGAATCCGCTTGACCTTCCAGGAGTTTGCCTGCGTGATCACCAGCAGGCGGTCGCCGTCCACCGCGGTCCAGATCGGGGTTGGCTTCGCCCGACCGTCCTTGGTGAAGGTGGTCAGCAAGATGTATTGCGCCTTGGCGAGGTCGGCAAAGGTGGGCGTCACGGTCTCAACCTACCCGTGAACGTTGACATTCTCAGCAGTCGGCTGCAATCGTGTTAACTGAGAACGTCATTTTCGTTTAAGCACCTGTCGCAACGACCGGAGCGAGGACACGCGTGAGCGATCCGAACAAGCCGATGACATGGCTGCCGTTCTCGATCACCGAGGCGGCGCTGGCCGGCCCCGACGTCGACGATGTCGAGCTGTCCCAGGCGTGGTCCTATCTGCAGGACCAACTGCGCGAGGCAGCGGGGATCGTGCGGTCGAACCCCGCCAGCCGCAATCGGGTCGACCTCGCCGCGGGAATGCGCCACCTGCTGGTGCTGCTCACCGCCGGCATCCACGAGGTGCTGCGTTTCGACCCCGATCCCATCCTGTGTGTGCAGCGCACCAGCACCGACGATCTCGTGACCTGGGGAATGGAGTGTCCGGACTGCATCTACACCAGCGCCGTGCTGCGCGGGGGTGAAAGCTATCGGTTGTTCGGCAATCGGGGCACCGCCCGCTACGTCGGTCTGCAGACGATGAACGGCATCGTCGCGACGGCCAACGAACTGGTCGACGAACTCGAGGTGGATGCCGACGGGAACTTCGAGGTGGTGTTATCCGCTTCGAAGCAGGCGGCCGGCAATTGGATGCGCCTCGACGGTGATCACCCGATATTGACGGTGCGGCATTTCTTCTACGACTGGAACACCGAGGTCGCGTCGTCGTTGCGCATCGAACGGATCGGCGACCCGGTTGGCGCAACCGGCCGCGCGGTCGATCCGGCCGTGACGGTGTCACGACAGCTGGTCGCCCTCGGCGATTTCGTGAAGGACAACCTCGCGTTCTTCCTGCAATTCGGCGCCGCGGCACCGACGAACGGATTCCTGCCGCCGATCGACCGCTCCGATATCGGCGCGGCCGCGGAAAACCGGCCCGTGATCGGCCGCTGGGAGCTGGGCCCGGGCGAGGCACTGGTCGTGGAATCCGAACCGCCCGAAGGGCTTTACTGGAGTTTCTCCATCGGCAATCCCTGGTGGGAGACGATTCACTACGGTCGTCATCAGTCCAGCCTGAATGCCTTCCAGGCTGCGGTGGATACCGACGGAATGGTACGCGTGGTGCTGTGCTCGCAAGACCCGGGCGTCGCGAATTGGCTTGACACCGCGGGCTTCAGCAACGGGTCGATCATCTTGCGTTGCGTGCGAACCAAAACGGCGCCGACGCCGTCGACACGAGTCGTGGCGTTCGACGACATTCGCGCGGCGTTGCCGCCGGACACCGCGTCGGTGACGCCCGAGCAGCGGGCCTGCATCATCGCGGCGCGCCGTACCGCTGTGCGCGAAAGGTTCGCCCGATGACGTTTGATGCCGACGAATTGGAGAACGGTGCAAGGGCGGCAACCGGTCTCGACGATTTCGGTTCGCCGTACTACCGCGAGGGACTCGATCGCATCGTCGACGCGCTGAACACCGAGGCCGACCTCAATGACATCGGCCAGGTCATCCAGCACGCGACGATCAGCAACGCGTTGATCCAGCGCCTCAAGGTCGAGGACACCTACCGACAGCATCCCGAGATCGACGACGAGGTCGTCGGCGGCCCGGTGTTCGTGATCGGCCTGCCCCGCACCGGCACTACGGCATTGAGCCAACTGGTCGCCGCCGATCCGCAATTCCGGTCGCTGCGGACGTGGGAATCTCAGGCGCCCACTCCGCCGCCGGAGGCTGCGACACAGCACACCGATCCGCGAATCGCACAGACCGAGGCGAGCCTGAAGATGCTCGACGACATGTTCCCGTTGATGAAGACGATGCACAACTCCGAAGCGACGGCCGCGACCGAATGCCAGGACCTGATGGGAATGAGCTTTCGTACCTTCCACTTTGACGGCGCGGTGCGTGCCCCCGGATACCTGGCGTGGCTGATGGACTGCGACATGCGCGAGACTTACATTTTTCACCGGCGGGTGCTGCGGTTGTTGCAATGGCATTGCCCGCCGACTCTGTGGCACCTCAAGACGCCGGTGCACATGTTCGCCTTGGACGCGCTCGTCGCGGCCTACCCGAACGCCAAATTCCTGTGGAGTCACCGCGATCCGGCCAAGGTGCTGGGTTCGGTGTGCAGCCTGATCCAGTACGTCCGCAGCTGGAGCAGCAACCGCAACGATCCGCACGAGCTGGGCGCCGAGCAACTCGACAGCTGGGTCGAAGCCGTCCGGCGGGCAATGGATTTCCGTTCCCGAGTGGGCTCGGATGGTGGCCGGGACCGCTTCGCCGACATTTCCTTCGCCGATTTGCAAACCGACCCGGTGGGCACGTTGCAGGCCGGCTACGAACGCCTGGGGTTGAGCTTCACCGACGCCGCCTCGAACGCGGTCACGCAATGGGCGCAAAGCCACAGACCCGGCTCTCGCGGTGCACACGACTATGACCTCGCCGAGTACGGCCTGAGCACGGAGGGGGTTCGCCAACGCTTCGCGGACTACCTCGCCGCCTACGATGCCACCGCCTGAGCGCGCCAGCGCTGCCCGGACGCGGCGCCGCGACAAGCTGGAGCCAGATCCGGCGGTGCGTCGCGAGATTCTGGCGGCCGCGTCGACGACCCTGCGCGAGCAGGGGGTTCCCGGCTTGAGCATCGCCGCCGTGCTGGACCGCGCCAAGTTGAGTACCCGCGCCTTCTACCGGCATTTCGACTCGAAGGACGAACTGGTTGCCGCGGTGTTCCTGGAGACCGCACGCGCGGAGAGGCGGCGGCTGCAGCGGCGAATGTCGGTTGCCACCAACGAGATCGAAGCGGTCGCGGCGTGGATCGACGGGCGGCTCGACCTGGCGTTCGACGACACCGTCAAATCCGATCTGCGGCGGCTGTCGCTGGAAGCTCAATCGCAAACGTCGATCTCCCCCAGCCTGATTCAGCCCGCATACGCCGAGATGCTCCAGCCGCTCGGCGACGCGCTGCGGCGGGGGCTGCAGACCGGGGTGTTCCACCACATCGACCCGGTCAACGGCGCGGAGTTCATCCAGGGCGTGGTGTGGGCAAGCATAAACCGGCAGTGGCGAACCGGCGATTGCGACCGCACCGAGGTCCGCAACGACGCGCTCCGGTTCTGCCTGCGTGCGTTGGGCGTGCCGCTGGGTGCGATCAATCAGATCTGTTCACCCGACTGATCGAGGGAGTAGCGATGGACCTGGGTTTTAACGAATCGACGGCGGTGGTGACCGGTGGCAGCAAGGGAATGGGACTGGCTATCGCCGAAACCCTTGCGGCTGAAGGCGCCAGCGTGGCGGTGATGGCGCGCAGCCGAAAAGCGCTCGATGCCGCCGTGGAATCGCTTCTGGCAGCCGGCGCACCCGACGCCGTGGGAATCAGCGTGGACATGGGTGACGCGGAATCCATCGCCGAGGGTTTCGCCGCCGTGGCCGAACGCTGGGGCCGACTCAACAGTCTGGTGCACACGATCGGCCCGGGCGACGGCTACTTCGAGGCGATGGACGACACGCAATGGGAGGAGGCGTTCGCGCTGGGCACGATGTCGGCCGTGCGGTCGATTCGCGCGTCGTTGCCGCTGCTGCGCGCGGCGGACTGGGCCCGCATCGTGACGCTGTCCGCACACTCCGTTCAACGCCAGAACCCGCGCATCGTCGCCTACACCGCATCGAAGGCGGCGTTGGCCAGCGTCACCAAGAATCTTTCCAAAAGCCTTGCTGCCGATGGCATCTTGGTCAACTGCGTGTGTCCCGGGACCATCGTCACCGCCAGCTTCACCGATAACCTGAGGGAGATCCTGGCAGCCGACGGCCTGGACGCCACCGACCCGGTGGATGTCATGACCTGGATCGACAACAACTTTCATCAACCCTGTGACCTTGGTCGCGCCGGGCTTCCCGAAGAGGTCGCATCCATCACCGCCTATCTGGCGTCCCGGCGCAACGGCTACGTCACCGGGGCAACGGTGAATGTGGACGGCGGATCCGACTTCATCTAGGTCAGCCTTCGAGATCGCCTTCGGTTTCCAGCAGCGCCTGGCGCAGCCCGTCCAGGGTTTCCGGTTGCGGCTGCGCCCACATACCGCGCCCGGCGGCCTCCAGCAGTCGTTCGGCCATGCCGTGCAACGCCCACGGGTTGGATTCCGTCATGAATTTGCGGTTCTCCGGATCCAGCACGTAATGCTCGGTCAGCTGTTCATACATCCAGTCCGCCATCACCCCGGCGGTGGCGTCGTAGCCGAAGAGGTAGTCGACGGTGGCCGCCATCTCGAACGCACCCTTGTAGCCGTGCCGGCGCATCGCGGTCATCCAGCGCGGATTGACCACCCGGGCCCGAAACACCCGCGTGGTCTCCTCGGACAGTGTGCGGGTGCGGATCGCGTCGGGTCGGGTGTTGTCGCCGATGTAGGCGGCCGGTGCCTTGCCGGTCAGCGCTCGCACCGTGGCGACCATGCCGCCGTGGTATTGGAAGTAGTCGTCCGAGTCGGCGATATCGTGCTCGCGGGTGTCGGTGTTCTTGGCGGCCACGGCAATTCGGCGATACTGCCGGTTCATGTCTTCGACCGCCTCGCGACCGTCGAGGTCACGTCCGTAGGCGAACCCACCCCAGGCCGTGTACACCTGGGCGAGGTCAGCATCGTCGCGCCAGTTCCGGCTGTCGATCAGCTGCAGCAGCCCCGCGCCGTACGTGCCCGGTTTGGAACCGAAAATCCTTGTGGTGGAGCGTCGTTGGTCACCATGCTGGGCCAGGTCGGCCTGCGCGTGCGCGCGGACAAAGTTGGCGTCGGCGGGTTCGTCGAGTTCGGCCACCAAGCGCACCGCGTCGTCAAGCATCGTGACGACATGCGGGAACGCGTCGCGGAAGAATCCCGAGATGCGGACCGTCACGTCGATCCGCGGGCGGCCCAGCTCGGCCAGCGGAATGGCAGTCAATCCGACCACGCGACGCGACGCGTCGTCCCACACCGGCCGAACACCGAGCAACGCAAAGACTTCGGCGATGTCGTCGCCCGCGGTACGCATCGCCGAGGTGCCCCACACCGACAGTCCGACCGACTGCGGCCACTCCCCGTGGTCGTTGCGATACCGGTTCAGCAGCGAATCGGCAAGCGCGACACCGGCTTCCCAGGCCAACCGCGACGGTATCGCCTTGGGGTCGACGGAGTAGAAGTTGCGGCCGGTGGGCAGCACATTGATCAGGCCGCGCAACGGTGACCCCGACGGTCCTGCCGGTATGAACCGGCCGTCGAGTGCCCGCAGCACCTGTTCGATCTCCGCCGCGGTACCGGCCAGCCGGGGCACTACTTCGGTGGCCGCGAATCGCAGCACCGTGGCGACGTCGGAGTTGTCGGTGATCGTGTCGACGGCGTCCGGGTTCCAGCCGCTGGCCTGCAGCGATGCGACCAGTTCCCGCGCGGCCGCCTCGGTTTGATCGACAGTCGTCCGCTCGTCGGTGCCGTCTTCGGCGAGACCGAGTGCTTGTCGCAGACCGGGGATGGCCTGCTCGCCGCCGAACAGCTGGCGGGCCCGCAGAATGGCCAGGACGAGGTCGAGTTCTGCTTCCTCCGTGGGCTTTTGCCCGAGGATATGCAGCCCGTCGCGGATCTGGACATCCTTGATCTCACACAGCCAGCCGTCGACGTGCAGCAGCATGTCGTCGAACGAGTCTTCTTCGGGCCGTTCGGTCAGGCCCAGATCGTGGTCCATCTTGGCGGCCCGGATCAGCGTCCAGATCTGCTGGCGGATGGCGGGCAGCTTGCCGGGATCCAGGGCGGCGACGTTGGCATGCTCGTCGAGCAGTTGCTCCAAACGCGCGATGTCGCCGTAGCTTTCGGCGCGGGCCATCGGCGGGATCAGATGGTCGACGAGCACCGCGTGCGCCCGGCGCTTGGCCTGAGTGCCCTCGCCAGGGTCATTGACGAGGAACGGGTAGATCAACGGCAGGTTGCCCAGTGCGGCGTCGGATCCGCAGGCCGCCGACATGCCCAGCGTCTTGCCCGGCAGCCACTCCAGATTTCCGTGCTTGCCCAGGTGCACCACCGCGTGCGCTCCGAATCCGGCGTCGAGCCAATGATAGGCGGCCAGATAATGGTGGCTCGGTGGCAGGTCCGGATCGTGATAGATGGCCACCGGGTTCTCGCCGAACCCGCGCGGCGGCTGCACCAGCAGTACCAGGTTGTCGGATTGCATTGCAGCAATGACGATCTCGCCGTCAGCATCGTGGGTGCGATCGACGAACAGCTCTCCCGGTGCGGGACCCCAATGGGTCTCGACGGCCTCGCGGAATTCGTCGGGCAGGGTGGCGAACCAGGCGCGATAGTCGGCGGCGGACACCCTGACCGGGTTGCCGGCCAGCTTCTCTTCGGTGAGCCAGTCGGGGTCCTGCCCGCCTCGTTCGATCAGCGCGTGGACCAGCGCATCGCCGTCATTGGCGTCGATTCCGGGCAGATCGCCTACCCGATAGCCGCGCTCGCGCATCGCCTGGACCAGTGCCACCGCGCTGGCCGGGGTGTCCAGTCCTACCGCGTTGCCGATGCGGGCGTGCTTGGTGGGATACGCCGAGAACACCAGGGCCACCCGCTTATCGGCGGGGGCGACGTGTCGCAGCTGTGCGTGCCGGATAGCCAGGCCCGCGACCCGCGCGCAGCGTTCGGCGTCGGCCGCATAGGAGATCAGCCCGTCGTCGTCGATCTCTTTGAACGAGAACGGGACGGTGATGATGCGCCCGTCGAACTCGGGCACCGCCACCTGAGTGGCCACATCCAGCGGGGACAGGCCGTCGTCGTTCTCGTCCCACTGATCCCGCGAACTCGTCAGGCACAGCCCCTGCAAGATCGGAAAGTCCAGGGCGGCAAGGTGTTCGACGTTCCAGCTGTCGTCGTCCCCACCGGCCGATGCGGCCGCGGGCCGCAGTCCCCCGGCGGCCAGCACCGTGACCACCATCGCGTCGGCGTCGCCGAGCCGTTGCAGCAGCTCGGGCTCGGCGGTGCGCAGCGACGCGCAGTAGACCGGCAGCGGTCGTGCGCCGGCGTCTTCGATTGCCGTGCAAAGCGATTCGATGTAGGCGGTGTTGCCGGCCAGGTGTTGCGCGCGGTAGTACAACACCGCGATGGTGGGGCCCGTCGTTTGCCGGGCCGCGGGCCGCTCGAGTTCCCCCCAGGTCGGGGTCACCACCGGTTCGGTGAAGCCGACGCCCGTCATCAGCACGGTGTCGGACAGGAAGGCGTGCAGCTGGCGCAGGTTCTCCACGCCACCATGGGCCAGGTAGATGTGCGCCTGCACCGCGATTCCGGCGGCCAGTGTGGACAGTCCGGTCAACTCGGCGTCGGCGGCCTGCTCGCCGCTGACCAGGATCGTCGGAATGCCACTCGCGAGCACGGTGTCGATGCCGCTTTGCCAGGCGCGATAGCCGCCGAGGATCCGGACCACCACAATCTCGGCGTCAGCCAAAAGGTCGGGCACCTCTTCGTCGGACAACCGCGCGGGGTTGGCCCACCGATAGTTTTTCCCGCTGGAACGGGCGCTGATCAGGTCGGTATCGGATGTCGACAGCAGGACGATCGTCGGCTCAGCCACTCATCATTCGTACCGTAACGCGACCGGTGGGCGGACGGCGCCCGCTCAGATCCCGGTGCAGATGCTGATGAAACGGATGGGCGCGCAGACGCTGACCCAGACGTGTGGCCGCGGGCCGGACCAAGCCGGCGGCGGGGGCGGGGGCGGCGGGGCAGCCGGCGGCGGGGGGGCCGGCGCTTGGGCGGCGACGACGCACGTGTTGGATGGCGCGTCGTAGACGGTCCCTTCGCCACATTGGGCCGCTCGACTAATCGCCGGCGACATCGCGGTCGCGGCGGCGGCGAGTGCGAAAGCGGTCGGGAGGATGAGTGCCAAGCGATTCGCTATCTTGAACATCGCAGCTCTCCGTGCGTACCGTTTCCCCCTCAGCAAACATTGCCACAAATGCCGCCGCCCCGCGCGTGTTCATATCGTTTTCAATGGAGTACCGCCGCGATCCGTGCGGCGACCTCGCCCACGACGTCAGCAGGCTCGGCCGCGCGGTAGCGATCGGCGGTCGGGTCGTACTCCGCTCCGGCGATCGACCCGTGATCGGCCGCCAACTCTGCCAGCTGCACCGGCCACCCGACGGCTTCGAGCTGGGCGGCGAAGTCGCGGCTGGCCGTCACCGGAACCACATCGTCGTCCAGGCCGTGCAGCAGGGTGAACGGCGGACCGGCCGGGCCGGGACTCAGTCCGTCGCCCGGGATGCGACCCGTGATCGGGTCGGGGACCGTGAAAGCGCCTGCCAGACAGACGGTATGGGTCAGCGGGACATCCCGGCGAGTCAGTGTCAACCCTGCCGCGGCGAGGCCGCCCATCGACCACCCGACGAGCACGAAGCCCTTGCAGCGCTGGCGCATGAACTCGACCGATCCCAACAAGTCCGCGCGGCCTCCGTCGTGGGAATGCGAATCCCAGTCGGCCACCACGACGTTGGCGCCGCGGTCGGCCAGCACGCCGGCCAGCGGCCGGACGACAGCGCGGGCATTGGCCTGCATGCCGTGCCATACAAGAACGGCCGGCTGAGTTCGATCCCCGAAGACATCGGCCAAGCGTCCTGGGGCGTACTCCATCGTCTGCACCACAGCAGGGTGCCCACCGCGACCCGCGGCAATCTTCGGACTTGTCGGTGGACGTCTGTCTTGCGTCAAGAAGTTGGCAGGTTTCTAGGTGGAGGTAGGCCTGTTTGGGGGTGCGGTCTGATGGGTTTGCAGACGATCCGGAAGTCTTGGATTTCCATGTCGAGGGCGTCGCCATCGAAGAGGGTCCGGATGTTTGTTCGCCGCGACCGAACCGTGTAAACAACCTTTCAGTCACGTCCGCAGTTATCCACAACCTGCGACCCTGCCAAAAGTTTGAGGCAGTAGATCGGGGTATACTCGAACATATGTTCGATGGATTGCAGGGTGCGGACGAGCTACTGCGCGCCGACGATGCGACCGTGGTCGCGGCGATCGCGGAGTGGACGCGAGCCGAAGCCGCCGCTTCATCGCGCCGGCTGGCGGCCATCGCCGAACTGGTGCGCCGCCGCGCGGTGGGTCCCGTCGACCATGCGATGTGGTCATGTGACAACTGGGATGCGATGGCCGCCGAAGTGTCTGCTGCACAAGGCATCAGTCACTCCATGGCGTCCGGTCAGATGCATCAAGCCGTGGCATTGCGCGACCGGCTACCAGAAGTAGCAGCCCTCTTCTTTGACGGCGCCATCAGCGCTCGGCTGGCCGCGGCCATCGTGTGGCACACGGAATTGATCAAGGACCCGGACACGTTGCGGCTGGTCGATACGGCACTGGCCAAGAGCGCGGCCCGATACGGGCCACTGTCGGTGAATAAGACGGCGCAGGCCATCGACGCGATAGTCGACCGCTATGACCCCGGTGCAGTGCGCCGGAGCCGAGCGGCTGCGCGCAGCCGGGACTTGGTGGTCGACCTGGCCAATGACGAGTCGGGAACCGCCGCGGTGTGGGGCCGGCTGTACGCCACCGACGCCGCGGCTTTGGACCGACGGCTCCTGCACATGGCCCACGATGTCTGCGACGACGACCCGCGGACCCTCGCCCAGCGCCGTGCCGATGCGTTGGGCGCGCTCGCCGCGGGAGCAGAGCGACTCAGCTGTGGCTGCGACAATGCCGAATGCGCGGCGCGCCTAGAGTCCGACGAGCGCGCGACGGGCGTCGTCATCCACGTCGTCACCGAGCCGTCGGCGCTGCAGAGCACGCCCGTACCCTCGAGCGTTAACCGGCCGTCCGCGTTGATCACCGGTGGCGGGACGGTTCCCTCGCCACGGCTCGCCGAGCTGATTCGAGATGGTGCGAAGGTGCGGCCGTTGCGTCATCCCGGCGCCGGCAGTGCGGGCGAGCCGAGTTACCGTCCGTCGGCGGCGCTCGAAGCATTTGTGCGATGCCGCGACTTGACGTGTCGATTCCCCAATTGCGATCGTCCCGCCGAGATCTGCGACATCGACCATACGATCCCCTACCCGTTCGGCCCCACACATCCGTCGAACCTCAAATGCCTGTGCCGAAAACATCACCTGCTCAAGACTTTCTGGACAGCTTGGCGGGACGAACAGCATCCCGACGGTGCGGTTGTCTGGACTTCACCCAGCGGGCACACCTACACCACCCGGCCCGGCAGTCTGCTGCTATTTCCCACGCTGTGCCTGCCAACAGGCGAATTAGCCGGCGCGCCAAGGGCTGCCGACCGGCTCGACTGCCGCGGGGTCATGATGCCCAAGCGGCGGCGCACCCGCGAGCAAGACCGCGTCCGTCGCATCAACGCAGAGCGTTCACTAAACGCCGCTCACGTCGCCGAACGAAATCAGCCGCCGCCGTTCTGATTTGCGGTCAGCCCCGGGCAAGCCATCCTTTACCGCCACCCGCGTTATCTTCTGCCCTACTGGGGTTGCAGTATCTTGCGGATTTCGATGGGCAACTGCCCCAGGGCCTTGTCGATCTGGGCAGCCGGCAGATGATGCAACGCGGCCGCGGTAGTGGCTGCAGCGGCTTTGCCAACGTCGCAGAGTGCGATGTTCGCCTCGCGAGAGAACCGGACGGTATAAGCGTCGGCGTCGTACTTGTCGGGGACGGCATTGGGGTCCCACGCCTGGTAGAAAACGCCTCTGATCAGGTCGGGCAGCTGGGCCGCAAAATGAGCGCTCGCCTCTACCGTGAGCCGATCGCGCAGGGTATGCAGCCATGCTCTCAGGACTCGGTAAGCGAACTCGCGATCCTCGGTGTCGAACTCCGCGGCGACATCATTTACCCACGTATGTGCGGAATCTATTGCATGGTCGAGCGCTGTAACGCTGGTTCTCGTCGACATGGCTACCTGCGGCTCTAGTCGAGGACGAATGTGACCAGCATGTTGACGCGGTAGGCGACAACTCCGCCGTTCTCCACATCCACTACCTGTTCCTTGATCCAGGCCGACTTGACGCCACGTAAGGTCTGCTCGGCCCGAGCAATGCCGGTCTTCACGGCATCTTCGAAGCTGGTGTCGGATCTCGCGCTGATCTCGGTGACGCGCGCGACGGTACCTTCAGGCATGGTGACCTCCCGGAGTCGATACGGATTGGCTAATCCAGGACAATGACCATCTAATTGCGGCACGGCCAGAACTGGTAGGGACGAAGTGCCCGGTGCTGCGGGTCTTTGGGCCACAGTCTCTTTGGCGCAAACCTTCTAGCCTTGAGCTTCATGGCGATCGAACCGATTATCGAGCGTGACCCGAGCCATAAGTGCCCGATCTGCGGTGGAGATACCGAGCTGTACACCATCGGCGTTACGCAGTGGAATGGCGAGAAGCACCAGACGCAGATTTCGTCGCGGCCACGGCGGCGTTGTGCCGACCTCATGTGTAAAGGCCACGACGACGGTCTGGATAAATATGACTTCGGCGACCGTTAGCCGGTGCCGATACAAGGTCGGTTCATGGGCCAGGCGGGCACACGATCGTGGTTTTCAGCGCGGCGTTCTGCTCTACCGTGGATTGCATGGCCCGAACCCGCGACAGTGACGCGTGCCCCGGCGCGCTGCAGGTGCACCAGGCCGCCGACGGCGCTCTGGTGCGCGTGCGACTGCCGGGCGGGATGATCACCGCCGCGCAATTGGCGGCGCTGGCCGGCCTATCCAGCGGCTTCGGCTCGGGAACGTTGGAACTGACGGTGCGCGGCAATGTGCAGTTGCGCGCGATCACTGACGTGGCGGCCGTCGCGGAGGGCATCGCCAAGGCCGGGCTATTGCCGTCGGCGACGCACGAACGGGTGCGAAACATCGTCGCCTCGCCGCTGTCCGGGCGTGCGGGGGGACGCGCGGATGTGCGGGCCTGGGTGGACGCGCTGGATGCGGCGATCTGCGCCGAGCCGAAACTGGTCGATCTGGGCGGCCGGTTTTGGTTCAGCATCGACGACGGCCGCGCCGACGTGTCCGGGCTGGGCGCCGACGTCGGGGTGCACGTCTGCGACGACGGCTACGCACTACTGCTGATGGGACGCGACACCGGCCTGCGGATGGCGGTCGACGATGTGGTCGCGACGCTGGTCGGGATCGCCGTCCGATTCACCGAGATACGCGAAAGCGCTTGGCGTATCAACGAATTGACTGATATCGAGGAGCTACTGCCCGGCGCGGACTTCGGTGCCGTCCCGTTTGCGCCCGTCCCCAAACCGCCGGTGGGCTGGATAGCCCAGGACTGGCCGGGTCAGCAAGGCCGGGTTGCATTGGGCGCCGCGGTACCGCTGGGTGTGCTGCCCGCACACGTCGCGGAGTATCTCGCCGTGATCGAGGCCCCGATGGTGATCACGCCGTGGCGTTCGGTGCTGGTGTGCGACCTCGACGAGGGCGTCGCCGACGCCGCGCTGCGGGTGCTGGCGCCGCTGGGTTTGGTATTCGACGAGAACTCCCCCTGGCTCGACATCAGCGCCTGCACCGGCAGTCCGGGCTGCGCTCGCTCGGCCGCCGACGTGCGGGCGGACGCGGCCGACCTTGTCGGGACGGATTCGCCGGTGCATCGTCACTTGGTCGGCTGCGAACGCGCGTGCGGCAGCCCGCCGACCGGACAGGTGCTGGTCGCCACCGGCGACGGATACCGGCTGCTTCGAAGTTAGGGGGCCGTAGGGTGGGCAGGTGCTCGACTACATCCGCGACGCGGCGGAGATCTATCGCCAGTCGTTCGCGACCATCCGCGCCGAGGCCGACTTGGCCCGATTCCCCGCCGACGTGGCCCAGGTGGTCGTCCGGTTGATCCATACCTGCGGGCAGGTGGACGTCGCCGAGCATGTGGCCTTCACCCGGGACGTGGTGGCGCGGACTGGCGCCGCGTTGCGACAGGGTGCTCCCGTGCTGTGCGATTCGTCGATGGTGGCCGCCGGGATCACCAAAGCACGGCTGCCCGCCGGCAACGAGGTCGTGTCGTTGGTGGCCGACCCTCGCGCACCCGAGTTGGCCGCGCGACAGCAGATCACCCGGTCGGCGGCGGGCGTGGAACTGTGGGCCGACCGGCTCGACGGTGCGGTGTTGGCGATCGGCAATGCGCCTACCGCGCTGTTCCGGCTGCTCGAGCTGATCGACGAGGGCGCGCCGGCACCGGTGGCGGTGCTGGGCGGGCCGGTGGGATTCGTCGGTTCGGCACAGTCCAAGGTTGAGCTGATCGAACGCCCACGCGGAATGTCGTATCTGGTGGTGCGGGGCCGCCGCGGCGGCAGCGCGATGGCCGCCGCAGCCGTCAACGCGATCGCGAGCGACACCGAATGACGGACTCCTCAGACCAGCGAGGCACGCTGTGGGGCGTCGGCCTGGGCCCCGGCGATCCGGAGTTGGTGACCGTCAAGGCGGCGCGGTTGATCGGCGAGGCCGACGTCGTCGCGTACCACAGCGCCCGGCATGGCCGCAGCATCGCGCGCGGCATCGCCGAACCGTATCTGCGGCCCGGCCAGATCGAGGAGCACCTGGTCTATCCGGTGACCACCGAGGTGAGCGATCATCCCGCCGGCTACGCCGGTGCGATGGAGGACTTCTATATCGAGGCCACCGAGCGCATCGCCGCGCACCTCGACGCGGGACGCAACGTGGCGCTGCTGGCCGAAGGCGATCCGCTGTTCTACAGCTCGTATATGCATCTGCACACCCGGTTGACGCAGCGGTTCGACGCCGTCATCGTGCCCGGAGTGACGTCGGTAAGCGCCGCTTCGGCGGCCGTGGCAACCCCACTGGTGGCCGGCGACGAGGTGCTGTCGGTGCTGCCGGGAACCCTGCCCGTCGCCGAGTTGACCCGCCGGCTCGCCGAGGCGGACGCTGCCGTGGTGCTCAAGTTGGGCCGTTCGTATCACACTGTGCGGGAAGCTCTTTCAGCGTCCGGGCGACTGGACGAAGCGTTCTACGTGGAACGGGCCAGCACGGCCGCGCAGCGCATCTTGCCGGCCGCTGACGTCGACGAGGCCAGCGTGCCTTACTTCTCCCTGGCCATGCTGCCGGGCGGACGCCGGTTGCGGGAACGCTCGGCGGTCGGGGCCGTCGCCGTCGTGGGGCTGGGCCCCGGCGACCAGGACTGGATGACACCGCAGAGCCGACGTGAGCTGGCCGCCGCGACCGACCTGATCGGCTACGGCAACTACCTCGATCGCGTCCCGGTGCGCGACGGCCAGCAGCGCCACCCCAGCGACAACACCGACGAACCCGCGCGGGCGCGCCTGGCCTGCGCACTGGCCGAACAGGGCCGCGCCGTCGCGGTGGTGTCGTCGGGCGATCCGGGAGTGTTCGCAATGGCCACCGCCGTGCTGGAAGAGGCCAAACAGTGGCCCGGGGTTCAGGTTCGCGTGATCCCGGCGATGACCGCGGCCCAGGCCGTCGCCAGCCGCGTCGGTGCGCCGCTGGGTCACGACTATGCCGTGATTTCGCTGTCGGATCGGCTCAAGCCGTGGGACATGATCGAGACGCGCCTGACCGCCGCGGCGGCGGCCGATCTGGTGCTGGCCATCTACAACCCCGCGTCCAAGAGCCGGACCTGGCAGGTCGGCGCCATGCGCGACATCCTGCTGACCCATCGCGAGCCGGGAACGCCGGTGGTGATCGGCCGCAACGTGTCCGGGCCCGACGAGGATGTCCGCGTGGTGCGGCTGGCCGACCTTGATCCGGCCGACGTCGACATGCGCTGCCTGCTGATTGTCGGGTCGTCTCAAACCCAGTGGTACACAGACGATTCCGGCGACAAGGTGTTCACGCCGCGGCGCTACCCTACCTGAAGCCGGCTAGTCCTTGTCCCAGGTTTTCGGCAGCATCGGCACGGACGGACCGTCATTGAGCCCGTCGCCGGTCAGCGTCGTCAGCCCTGCGGCGTGGTCCGCACCGGATTTGGCCGCGGCACCGGCGAATCCGAGCGGCCCCGCACCGGACTCCCCGGCCGTGGTGGCGGGCTCGTCGTCCGGCGCGGCGGGGGTGTCCTCGAGGTCCATGAACTCGTATCGGTAGGCCTTGTCCTTCGCGGTTCCGCCGCGACGTCGGCGGGCCTTCAACCGCTCCTTGGCGGATGCGGCAGCCGACGCGGCCGGGGCGTCGGCGTCGTCCGGCGCGGGCTCCTCGGACTTGCGGCGAGACCGGTTTCGCGCGCTGGCACTACCCGAAAGTCCGGACAGCCCAACGGCATACAGCGCGTCGGACAAACCGGCGCCGAGTCCGGTCGTACTGGTCGGGCCGAAGCCAACGCCGGGGCCGCCACCGACCGGCGGAGCACCGTGCGCGGGCATGGCGGTTGCCGTCGCGGGTGCCGGAGCGGGCGCGCTGACACTCGAGCTGGTCGGCACATTGCCAAAACCCGCTGGAGCCGGCGCGGTGGGCATCGGCGTGGGCGCCATTGCTGGCAACGGCGGCTGGATCGACAGGGGAACCGCGGTGCTCACCGCGATCGCCGCGGCGCCCGCCGCCGCACCAGCGGCACCGGCAGCGGCGACGGCCATCATGGCCGGGATGGCGACCACGGCCAGCTGTACCGCGACCTGGATGAACGGCCAGAAGATCATCAGGGTGTGGAAGATGGCCCAGCCCATCGCGCTGGCCAGCGTCGGCGACAGCCCCAACTGCGTGAAGAACGAGGCGAGGCTGTTGACCCAGGGCACCGGCGGGAACGGCCAGCCACCGGGGTTGAGTTCCTTGGACACCGGCCACGCAAAACTACTGGTGTATTGGCGCAACCACGCTTCGAGCTGATCCATCCAGGACGGGTACTGCGGCGCCGCGGTGGTGGCTTGCTGCTGGGTGGTCGACGTGTTGGCGGCCGCCGCCATGATCTGCGGCGCGGGGGTCGACGGCGGCACCGCGGCGAGCGCGGATTCGCTGACCGCCTCATAGGTGCTCATCGTCGTGGCGGCCTGCACCCACATGCGCGCATAGTCGGCCTCGTTGACGGCGATCGGGATCGTGTTGATGCCGAAGAAGTTCGTCGCGACCAGGGCACCGTGAATCGCGTGGTTCGCGGCGAGCTCGCCCATCGTGGGCATGGCGGCCAGCGCGGCCGTGTAGGCGCCGGCGGCCGTCTCGTGCAATGCGGCCGCGGCCGTGCTGTCCGCGGAGCTGGCAAGCAGCCAGGTCAAGTACGGGGCGTGGGCGGCAACGTACTGCTCCGCGCTCGGGCCCTGCCACTCCCCGGCCTGCACCGCGCCCAGCAGTCCGGTGAGTTCGTCGGCGGCGTCGGCGTATTCGGTGCTCAACGCCGACCACGCCCCGGCCGCCGCCAACAGCGGCCCCGGTCCGGGTCCACTGCTCAGCAGCGTGGAATGCACCTCGGGTGGAAACGCGAGCCAGATCGGGGCGGTCATGAAAGCGGGCCTTCCGGGGCGATGTGGGCTGTCCTTAGTGGTCGTTGCGGCCCGCGATTTAGTTCCCACCGGGTTTCTTCTTTGCGCCCGGCGCACGCATGCGCAACGATGCAGGGATGCGGTGTGATGTTGCGCGTGAAGCGCTTTCCGCCCGATTGGACGGCGAGCGAACAGACGTGCTCGCCCAGCAGGTGGATGCCCATCTGGAGACGTGCCGTGGGTGTCGAACCTGGCTGATCGGCGCGGCCACCCAGACTCGGCGGCTGGCCTCGATCGAACCCGGTGACGGCCCAGATCTGGTCGCCCGAATCATGGCGAGCATCGACGAGGACCCGGCAGCGCGTAACGGCTGGATGCGAGCCGTTCGGGCGCGCTACGCGCGGTGGGGACTCATCGCCGTGGGCGCCTTCCAGGTGGTGATCGCGGCTGCGCAAATCGGCGGCATGAGCTTTGGGATGGTGTCGCATCACATGCACGGCGCGATGTCCGGCGAGCACCTGCTGCACGAGTCGACGGCCTGGTTGTTGGCGTTGGGGGCCGCCATGATCGCGGCCGGCGTGTGGCCGGTGATGGCGACCGGCGTGGCGGCGATAACCGGTGCGTATTCCCTTGGGCTGATGGGTTATGTGGCCGCCGACGCCCTGGACGGCCAGGTCACCGCGACACGCGTCGCCAGTCACGTACCCGTGCTGCTGGGGCTGGCGTTCGCGGTGTTGGTGGCGCGCGAACGGACCGGCGGCCGCGGGTCAGGCGAATCCGACTTCGATTCTTTCGATGGCGAGCTGCCCGCCAGTTTCCCCACTCGCCGCCGCGGCCATCTGCGGCCGATCAACCGTTCTCCGTCGGACCTCGCCGCAAAGTCTACGACGGCCCGTCGTAGACTGACCGCACCCGCGCAACTAAGGTGGTTGGCCATGACCGCGTCCAGCGACGACGAGGCCGTCACCGAACTGGCCTTGGCAGCCGCACGCGGCAACGAGCGAGCTCTCGAGGCATTCATCAAAGCCACCCAGCAAGACGTGTGGCGCTTCGTCACCTACCTTTCCGACGCGGGCAACGCCGACGATCTGACCCAGGAAACCTTCCTGCGGGCGATCGGGGCGATCGAGCGGTTCTCCGGCCGCTCCAGCGCCCGCACCTGGCTGCTGTCCATCGCGCGCCGCGTGGTCGCCGATCACATTCGCCACGTCCAGTCGCGGCCGCGCACCGCCCCGGGTGCCAATCCCGAGCACGTGCGCAATAGCGACCGGCACGCGCGCGGATTCGAGGACCTGGTCGAGGTGACGACGATGATCGCCAACCTCACTCCCGAGCAACGCGAGGCCCTGCTGCTGACCCAGCTGCTCGGGCTGCCCTACGCCGACGCCGCCGCGGTGTGTGGTTGCCCGGTGGGCACCATCCGGTCCCGTGTCGCCCGTGCCCGCGATGCGCTAATGGCCGACGCGGAACGCGACGACCTCACCGGTTAGGCTTGGCGCGCAACCCAATCCGCCGCCTGTTCGACGGTATCGGCCTTCAGCACGCCGTCCGGCAGCGGCGGTCGCTGGACCATGACCACCGGAATGTCCAGTGCCGCAGCCGCATCCAGCTTCGCCTTCGTCATGTCGCCACCGCTGTTCTTGGTCACCAAGGCGTCGATGCGGTGCTCGCGCATGATGGCGATTTCGTTGTCGTAGTCGTACGGCCCACGGGACAACAGCACCTGGTGGCGGCGGGGTAATGCCTGGACATCGGGTTGGGTGACTGCGCGGATCAGAAACCACGCGTCGCTTTCCGCGAAGGCCTTGGTCCCCGAGCGGCCGGTGGTGAGAAATATCCGTTCATACCGTTGGTTGGCAACGGTTTTCGCCGCTTCGCTATCGGAGACGACTTCGATCGCGGTGCCGGGGTCCCACGCCGGGCGAGCCAACACCAGGTGCCTTATCCGCAGTTCCCTACAGGCTTGCGCGGCGTGCGCGGTCATGGTCGCCGCGAACGGGTGCGTGGCGTCGACGACGGCATCGACGCCGTGTTCTCGCAACCAGTTTTTAAGGCCGTCGACGCCACCGAATCCGCCGATGCGCACCTCTCCGACGGGCAGTGCCGGGTCGGGGACTCGCCCGGCCAGCGAGCTGATCACGTCGACATCGGGGTGCAATACTTTGGCGAGCGCGCGCCCCTCTGCGGTGCCACCGAGCAGCAGCACTCGCATCAGTGTCGACTCCCGCGGGTTCGTCCGGTCGAGTACAGGTAGCTGTCCGTAAAGCCTTCGGCGGCAAGCACATCGCCGACGATGATAACGGCGGTCTTGGTGATGCCGGCCTCGCGCATCTGGCCGGCGATGTCGGCCAGCGTGCCGCGCAGCGTTGTTTCTTGCGGCCAGCTTGCGTAAGCCACGACCGCTGTCGGTGTTTCGGGTGGGTAGCCGCTTTGCAGGAGTTGCGCGACGATGGCATCGATCTGGGCGGCGGCCAGATGCAGCACCAGCGTGCCGCCGGATTGGGCCAGGGTTGGCAGGTCTTCGCCGGCCGGCATGGCCGTCGACAGCGTCGATACCCGGGTCAGCGTGACGGTCTGCGCTACTCCCGGGACGGTGAGCTCGCGATTCAGCGCGGCGGCGGCGGCGGCGAAAGCCGGTACGCCGGGCACGATTTCGTAGCCGATTCCCAGTGCGTCGAGTCGCCGGCATTGCTCGGCGAGCGCGCTGTACAGCGACGGATCGCCGGAGTGTAGTCGGGCGACGTCGTGGCCTTTGTCGTTCGCATCGGCGAGTTCAGCGACGATTTGCTCGAGCGTCAACGGTCCGGTGTCAACGATTTTCGCCCCGGGTGGGCACAGGGCCAGCAGGTCGTCCGGCATGATCGAACCCGCGTAGAGGCATGTTTGGCATCGTTGCAGCAGTCGTTGGCCGCGAACGGTGATCAGGTCGGCAGCCCCGGGGCCGGCGCCGATGAAGTAAACGGTCACTTCGTCACCGCCCACTGGGTGACCGGGTATTGCGGGCGCCAGCCGGTGAAGTCGCCCAGCGGTTCACCGTGGTAGAGCTGAAAGCGTCGCAGATCGCCGCCGAGTCGTGAATATGCCTGCAGCAGTTCAGCTTCCGATTCAGCGGTCACGACGTTGGCGACCAGGCGCCCTCCTTTTGCAAGTCGCTCAAGGCAAGCATCGAGGAGGCCTTGATGAGTCAGGCCGCCACCGATGAAGATCGCGTCAGGCCTTGCGGCGCCGTCGAACTGGCCGGGCGCTTCGCCGCGCACCTCGATGGTGACGCCGAAGGCGGCGGCATTGAACTCGATATTCTTGCGACGCCGCTCGTCGTGTTCGAACGCCACTGCGGTGCAGCCCGGCCAACTGCGACACCATTCGACCGCGATGCTGCCCGAACCCGAGCCGACGTCCCACAGCCGCTCGCCGGGACGTGGTTGCAGAGCCGCGAGGGTGACCGCGCGTACGCCCTGTTTGCTGATCTGCCCGTCGTGGGTGAACGCTTCGTCGGGCAATGGCGTGCTGCGTTCGTCGGGCAGATAGCGGACGGCAATCACGTTGAGGTCGTCGATGTCGTCGTCGGCCCAGTCGCGGGCGATGCCGTCACGGCGGCGTTCGGCCGGGCCGCCCAGTTGTTCGAGCACGCTGAACTCGGAATCGCCGCGGCCATGCGCGATGAGTAATTCGCTCAAGGCTTTCGGCGTGGATCCGCTTTGCGACAGCACGATCGCTTGGCCGCCGCGGCGTACCGCGGTGCTCGGCGGCGCGGTGACCAGGCTGATCACCTCGGTGTCGTGGGCGTTCCAGCCCATTCGGGCGCATGCCAGCGTCACCGACGAGACGTGCGGTAATACGCGGACGTTCTCGGTGCCGTGCAGGCGGATCAGGGTGCCGCCGATGCCGTGCATCAGCGGGTCGCCGCTGGCGACGATGTGGATGTCGTCGTCGGGCCGAAGTGCTTGCAGGGCGGGCAACATCGGCGACGGCCACGTTCTGCGTTCGGCGCGCACCGTGTCGTCGAGCAAATTCAGCTGCCGTTCGGCGCCGTAAACGACTGTGGCCGTTTGCAATTCGTGTCTCAATTCTGCGGATAGGCCGGCCATGCCGTCGGCACCGATGCCGACCACGACGATCATCGCGGCATCCTGCGCCAGATGAATTGCGGCAGCATCCGCATCACGACCGCCGCGGGTCCCAGCGCCCACGGGATCCACACCGTGCGCCGGCCCTTGTCGAGGGCTTGGGCCGTCGCGGCGGCCACCTGCTGCGGGGTGCTGGACAACGGCGCCGGGGTCATGCCCTCCGTCATACGCCCGATCACGAAGCCCGGGCGCGAGATGAGCAGGTGCACCCCACTGCCGTGCAGCGCGTCAGCCAAGCCGCTGGCGAAGCCGTCCAGGCCGGCCTTCGCCGAACCGTAGACGTAGTTGGCCCGACGCACCCGCGCGCCGGCGATCGAGGAGAACACCACCAGCGAGCCGCGGCCCGCGGTGCGCATGGCGTTGGCCAGATGGGTGAGCATGCTGACCTGGGCGACGTAGTCGGTGTGCACGACGGCCACCGCGTGTGCGGCGTCGGCCTCGGCGCGGGTCTGATCACCCAGGATCCCGAAGGCCAGCACCGCGGTGGCAATGGGGCCGTGCTCGGCGACGACCGCAGCGATCAACGGGGCGTGTGAGGAAAGATCGTCGGCGTCGAACTCCCTGGTGTGGACCGCTTGCGCGCCGGCAGTCCTGACGGCGGCGACCTGCTCGTCGAGCTGATCGGCTCGGCGCGCGGCCAGCACCACCGTTGACCCCTTCGCAAGGCGGCAGGCGAGTTCGATACCGATCTCGCTGCGGCCGCCGAGAATTAGAACTGGACCTGCGCCCGTGTCGTCCACGGCTGCGATTATCACCTGCGCTAGCGTGAGCGGTGATGGCGAACACCACGACGCGGCTGACCAACGATGCTTTGGCGTTTCTGTCCGAGCGCCATCTGGCGATGCTGACCACGCTGCGCGCCGATAATTCGCCGCATGTGGTGGCCGTCGGATTCACCTTCGACCCGGTGACTCACATCGCGCGGGTGATCACCAGCGGGGGCACGCAGAAGGCCGTCAATGCCGACCGTGCCGGGATAGCCGTGCTCAGCCAGGTCGACGGTGCTCGCTGGATTTCGCTTGAAGGCCGGTCCAAAGTCAACAACGACGCCGATGCCGTGCGCGACGCGGAGCTGCGGTATGCGCAGCGCTACCGCACGCCGCGCCCGAACCCGCGGCGCGTGGTCATCGAAGTTCAGATCGAGCGCGTGCTCGGGTCGTCAGATCTGCTGGACCGCGGCGGCGAGTAGTTTTTCGCCGTTAATCCTCACGCGGGCGTTCGAACTCAGTGCCCGAAGTGTCGTCCCAGAACTTAGGGGACAACTCAGTTACCCGATCTTCCGGCGGGATGGCATCCCTTTGCCGTCGGAATTCAGCGAAGATCTCCCGGGCGCGCTTTAACTCAGCTTCTGACGGCGGCGTGCGGCCCAGTTCTTCGGGTGTGGTAAAAATTCTTCCGCCAATTTTCTTACTCAAGTGACAACTCCCATCTCCGCGCCGCGAATGATCACACCGGATTAATATTCGATCATATCAATGAAAGTCCGACCGGTCGCTGGATCGAACACTTTGTCCACTACGTAAAACTGTGTGCCTGGCGGGAAGAGGACCTCTTGTTCTTCTGGGAACATTGAATAAGAGGAAATATCTCGCCCCGATTTCGACAGAATCTGAAACTCTACGTTACCAGCGAATGTGGGCAATTGGGCCACTGCCGGATTCATCGTAGTGCTCAAAAACGCGCGTTCCACAATGACCTCGCCGGGTTTATATTGCTCGAGCATCTCTACTGGGATGTCTGACCCCCGAATCACAGGGCCCTGGTACGCCGGAAGCTTCTCCAACGCAGCATTTATTGCTTCAACACGAGCAATCTGAGATTCATCCACTGAGAAGTTCCTCAACCCGTGATTTAGGTCCTGGTAGCCACATCCAGTGTAATCGGCAAGTGCGGCCAGATTATCCGAGCTCAAGGGCACATGCGCGTCCGGACCAGCACTGCTGTCGGCCAGCCCGCCGTCGTCTGCGGCCCCACCTCCCGGTCCGTGAGGACCCGACTCGAATGGTTGTCCGTTCGGAAGTTTGCCTCCTTCAAAACCGGACGGTCCAGGGACAGCTGGACCGGGCGCCTCAGTTGGATGGCCGACCGAGGGCCCGAACCCGGGAGCTTGCACAGGTGCTGGCGCGTGCAAGGGTGCCGATGCCGATTGCCCGGCAGCGACCGGCGCGCGCTCTGCCGGCGCCACGGCCGACAACGGTGCCTGAGTTGGGTCAACCGGTTGCACTTTGGCCGACGGCACGTGCTCGGTGGGTGCGGCCGACACCGGTGCGGGCTCTCGCGGGCCTCCCGTGGGCGCAGACGCTGGCTCATGCGGCACCTCGCCGGGCGTAGAAACCGATTCGTGCGGACCGACCGGCCCCTCTGGGCGGCCCGGGGCCGAACCGCCCGGAGCTGTTGGCGAATGAGGTGCCGGCGTAGCTGGTGGCGCGGACTCCACAGGACGCGGCGGCGGCCCCTTTGGAGCTTCGAGCGGTGGCGGGCTGACGGGACGACCGCCGGCCGGAAGATCTGTCTTGGGCAGATCGAGTTTGAGGTTGTCGAGGTCTTTCGTCAGGTTGGCGCCGGCCTTGCCGACGTCGCCCAACGCGCCACCGCTAACCGCGAATTCTCCGGCACGCCCCGCTGCGCCTGCGCCTTCTGCGGTCTCCTCGGCACCACGTGCAGCCGCAGATCCTGCTTTCGCCCCCGCGCCGGCTCCGCCTAATCCGGGCAGGATTAGAGTCGCCCCATCGAAAACGTTCTCGCCGAATCCCAAGCCCGGCCGAGCTGTGCTCCAATCATCAAGGTGCAGAAGCGATTTCCACATCTGCAGGTTGGCCGGCCCGCCTTCCCGTGGATGCAGAATTTCCTTGAGAAGGCTTGCCTTGAACTGTCCCTGCACCATGCCCTTCCAGGTCGTCTCCGCTCCCTGGGGATCCAGGAGCAACCATGGCGCCGCTAAATCGCCCAGGCCCAGGGCCGTTTGGGCGGCTGCTTTGACAACTCCCTCATTTGCGTTGACGAAAGTGTCGAAAACAGTAGCGACCTGGTTTCCGACGGCGTCGCCGAGGAAATGGGTGAACTGACCGCGCATGGACTTCTCCATGTCGACGATCAAGCCGTCGGCAACCTGCATCAGCAGTCTTATACCCTGCTCGAAAGCCCTTGCTTCTCGGCCCAAGTCATGCAATACGACGTTGATGTCACAAGCGATTTCCTTGATTTCTTCGAACGCATCGCCATCGAGTATCGAGACGACGTCATGCCAGACATCCGTCAGCGACTCCAAGCGGCGCAACAGATTTCGGATGTCGTTCTGAGCTTTGGCAACTTGCCCGGCGAAATCGTCGAGGACGGTCGCCATATGCCAGCATTGAGCCCCCAACTTGGCCATTGCGACGCCGATGCGCGATAGGACTTGATTGATCTTTTCGCCCTCGGGGATCTGCTGTGTCCCGACCAGCGTCTTCGATCCATCCAGCGCATCCTGCATACCGCTGACCGCTGAGCTAAATGTGCGCCAGCACCCGGCCGCGGAACGTATCGCTGCCACGTCACCGTTCGGCCAGACATCGTCGACGAATGACTGCACGACCGCCCACAACAGCGGAGGGGGCTCCCCTGGGCCCAATGTTCCCGGCGGCCCGGGCGCGCCAATGCGTACCGGCTCCGCTGGTGCGTGCAGCACGCTCGCACCGCCTCCCAGGCGCGAGGCCGCTTCAGCCTGCGACCAGTTCGATGCGTCGACTTGGATCATGACGCCATTGCGCCGACAGGCATTGATCGCCGCCGCCGCGGCCTTTAACAACGACTCCGCCGTCGCTTGATACGACAGCCCGAACACCTCACCGGCAACATCCAGACCCGTGTTGGCGCCGAATCCCGCCGTCAACACTGTCATCGCCACGTATAGGCCGTCGCCCGCCGCAACCACGGCGCTGCCCGCAGCGGACAACGCGTCTGGGTCGACAACAATCGGCGCCACACGCGAGATTTTTGCCCGAGCGGGCCGTCGACGCTATTCACCTCGGATAGCGTTGCCCAAGCTAGCCTCGACAGCTTCTTAGTAGGGCGTCGGGATGTTTCGCCGCGGCTGGGTCCGGGTGTTTAGAGGCGCCACAGGGCGTAGTGAATTGACCAGCATTCACACCGCCATTAGCCTCGCCATTGAGGCATGGGGGCACGCTTAAATCGTGGTAGCCGGGGAGAGGGTGACATGGTCGTCGACACTTCCCTGCTCCCCACCATTCCGCTCGGGAGGACGTCATGAGCGGTGACGATGAAATTCGGATAATTCTCGAACACCTCGCCAAGTTGAGTGGCGGTCCGCCGCCACCAGGCATCTCACCTGATCAACTTGCGACGGGAACCGTTCCCTTGAGCCAGTTGCTAAGGGCCCTTGGCCTTTCCGCAAACGGCGGCGATCCCAGGGATATGGGCGATGCTCAAACCGGACACGCCGAGCGCGAGGCCAAAACCGCCGACGCTATGGCCAAATTCCCTGCGAACGAAGCTGAGTCGGCCGGGAAGTTAGGCGGCGCCGGTAGTCCGGCGGAGATGGCGCAGCAGATCCCGCAGATGATTTCCGGCGTCGCCGGCGGTATCTCCGGGGCCATGCAAGGTTTGCTACAACCGTTAAGCCAGCTTCCACAGCAGGCCGCTCAAATCGGACAGCAGATGATGCAAGCCGGCATGGGCGCGATGCAGCACGGCGCGGGAGAAGCGGCGGCCATCCCGGGTGAACTGACGGGATCCACCAGCGGCGCCGGTGCAGGCGCGGGCGGTGGCGGCGTGGGCGGCGGCGGACTCGGCGGCGCCACCACACCGACAGGAAGCCTCAATCCACTGCCTGCACCATCTGCCGGCACTGAGCCCGCGTCAGCGCGTGCCAGCTCAATCCCGCCGGCGAGTGCGTCGGCACCGACTAGCGCGTCGCGGGGTGGGATGGGCGCGATGCCCATGATGCCGCCGGGTGCCATGCACGGAGCCGGTAGCGGCGGCAAGGACGAGAAGCCCGACACCAAACGCATTGTGGCGCCATCGGTCAAGAACGGCGCTCCGGTCCAGGGTCGTATCACGACACCACCGCCGGTTCCTGAAGTCGTCAAACGTGTTGAAGGCAAACCAGTTGCGAGTCGACGCATCGTCTTGCCGGATCAAAAGCGCGACGACGACGACAAGGATGCGAACCGGTAGCGGTCATCGCAAGGCCATCGGCAGCGGGTCGCGGCTGACCCGACCAGACCATCTGCGCGAGAACGAATTTCGAACACCGAACTGGCTATCGCGTCAACGCGTACCACTGACTAGCGGAATTCGTAGTCGGCGATACGATCAAGACCGTGTCGGACCTGCCCCCGCCCCCAATTCCGCCTGCCCAATATCCGTGGCCTCCCACAATGCCGCCCCCGCGCACGCGACAGTGGCCGATGTTTGCGTTCTTGACGGTCCTAATGCTCGTGACGCTCGTCGTCGCGATCGTCGGATGGTTTCGACCCACGCCCGGAAAGCCACCGCCTCTACCGACGTACTCCAGCGAGCAGATTGCCGACGCGAAGGCAGCGATCTGTACGGCGTACGAGCACGTGCGTAAAGCCGGCGATTTGGCAGGGGCCAGAAGTGGAGGCAGTGACCCGACAGGGCAGCTCACGGTGGCAACGAGCTCGAGGCAAGTTTTCGATGCAGGCAGTCGTTATCTCTCAACAAAGCTTGCCGAGCAACCCGCTACACCGTCTGATCTCGCCGCGGCGATCCGCAAGCTCGCCAGCGTCTATCAACAGCTCGCAATCGACTACCTCGCGGACGCGCCTGATTCCGAGACGGAGCCTTTAATCCGCGCCGGAACTGAAGCGCACACAACAATCGCGGGACTCTGTAGATGACTGGTGATTCACTCCCGACATGCCCATCCAGAAAAGTCAGCAGCTTGATATCCGACAAATGCGCAGGTTATATTTCGGTAAGACCGATTAACTAGTGTCGAAATTTTCCTGCTGTTCTCACATTCGAAAAGCACATATACTGCTCTACCGTCGAGCCTCATGAAGTCAATGATGGTGTGCCGGAATCGCGATAAAGAATTCCGTGCGCCAACGACGGTGACTAGCGCAGGCTCAGGTCGGCGATACGATTGGGCAGTGTCGGCAGTGTCGGATATGAACCCGCCGCCCAGTGCGCCACCTGGCCCACCTGGCTCGTTGCATGTGGTAACGCCCGCACGGCAACGGAAATGGCTGGTGCCCACGGCACTGACCGTCGCCGTGCTGGTGGCGCTTGTCGTCGCGATCGTCGGTTGGTTTCGGCCGGTCCGAGCCAAAGCGCCCAACGCCCCCACATACAGCGCCCAACAGATCACCGATGCCAAGACGAACGTGTGCGCCCAATACCAAAAAGTCCACGACACTATCAAGGCCAGCGCAGGTCTTGATATGGGCACCCGACCCAATAGCTCAGCAAGTCTATGCACTAACTGGTCGTTAAGCGCTTCTGGCTGGAAGCGATCATCTTCGGAGCGCACTGGTCACGCAGCCAGCAACACCGAGCGAGCTGGCAACGACTATCTGGAAACTCGCAGATCTTTTCCGGAGCTAACCGTTGAATACATCAACAGCACTCCCGATTCAGAGATGGAGCAGCCGACGGTGCACGCTGCCGACGAAGCTACCTTGACGGTAGAAAGGCTCTGCAAATAATGTTGCCCCCCGGAGAATGGTCGTTAGCCATAGTCGGTGACCAATGGGTCGACGACCCGGATTTGATGGTACTTTTGCATGGCAGGAATAACCGCGGAAACATCAAGGCTGGTTTCACAAATTATGGCGACCTGCTTCGCAGCGCCCAAACTGGGCCACTTGCGGACCAGCGCGGCATTACCGCTGATGATCTGCGCGAGTCCTTCCGGCAGGGTGAACAACAAGCACGGCAAGTTTCCGAAAAGAACGGCATCAAAGAGGGAGCGTACAACTCTGCCTACGACAGTATGGTGAGTCTCCAGCACGATCTGGCCAATCTTGCGAAAGAAGGCAATCAACGGATCGAGGAGATCAAGCAGTCCAAACTGCCCGTCGAAGCTAAGGTCCCGCAGATCATCGCCGCGATACATCAGTACCGGGCGCTGGCCGCCATCACAGCAGCGAAGTACTCCGGCAACGTATTTGACGCAATGCAGCGGATTCTTGATGCAGAGGGCACCGGACTGTCAGCCCGCCAATTCGCACAGGCCCACGGCATCGATGTCGGCCAAATGTTCAAGCATTCCCACGAGGACGAGGATCTCGAAGACCAGGTACGCAAGGCGTTGAGCGGACATAACACACCGATGGATTTGGCGAATAGCGCCAAACTCCCGCCTCAGCAAGCTCCCACTACCCCCGAGTCGCCAATTCCCCTAACTCAGAATGCAGTTTTTCAGACCGGAAACCCACCCCCTGCCGCGCCATCCGCTGGACCGCCGTCACCGATGAAACTTGCGAGTAACGCTAAACTTCCAGCGCCGCAAGCGCCTCCAGTCGCGGCGCCACCGCGAGCGGGCCCGATGCCATCCACACCCACTTCGGCACACGGCGGTAGCTCCTCCATACCCGGAGCACCGTCTGTAAGCGCACCTAGTTCCGGCCTGCCCTCCACTTCGGTATCCCCCCTGACGGGTGCTGCAGGTGCCGCACCAACCGCGCCCGCGAGCCCGGTCCAACCGGTCACGCCGGCCGACTTAATGCATAGCTTCGACAAGGGAATGCAAGCGGGAACGCCGATTTCGGCGACTGCTGGCGCAATGCCACCGCCTCAGACCCCAGAGCCACAAGCTCCGCCGACCACACCGACATCCGGCATGGGCAGCGTCCCAGTCAACGCACCGGCATATGAGGCGTCGCCGGTCGCCCACGCAGCAGCCCCGGACGCGACCCCGGCACCGCAGGTCGTTACGGGACCATCCGCACCAGCTGCCCCGGCCGCACCCGCACCCTCGGGTCCGCTGCCCGCTTACGCATCCGACATACGCCCGGCGGCCCCTGCGGCCTCCGCTCCCGTCGTCCCGGCGAGCGCACCACCCTCGGCGATGGCAAGCTCCGCGCCGGTACACCCCTCTGCAGGACAGGCAAGCCCGGCCGGCCCCACGGTCGTGCGTCAGGCGCCGACCCCGCCCCCGCCGTCGTCACCGTCGAGTTTGGGCACCGAGGCCGTCGCGGCGACGGCTACCGGAGCTGTCGCGGGAGCTGCCTCGGCCAACGCTGCCGAGCGGGCACGACTGGAACGACTCGTCGCCGCAGTCGCCCGTCAGCAGCCTCGACTGGCTTGGGCAGCCGGCGACCGAGACGACGAAACTACCGTTCTCACAACCGATCTCGCCAGCGGCTGGATCCCTCCGGGCATCGAGCTCCCGGCTGCGATCACGCTGCTCTCCCCCGAACGCCGCCGCGGGGATATCGAAACTCTGCTCGGTGAAGTTACTCTGGCCGCCGGTTACACCCCGATCCACCACGTACCCGAGGAGGACGAGCCGATACCCACGTCGCCGCGACCGCGGCGCCTGCCCGACATCGATGAACTCGGTTGGGAATTGAATCAAGCAACGCAGTGGCGTGACGGCTTGCCGCGATTAGCCCACACCCTGGCCAAGGCCGCCACCAGCGGCACCGGAGTGCTGGACAAAGAGGTCGAACTTCTTCAGACGCATCTGCGCCAGGTCAGCACCCGCGTTCTGGACAGCTACCCCGACAACGTCGACTTCCACGACGTCGGCAACTGGCAGCTGCTGGCCGCGATCGAAGCCCTTGTGGCCGGCGACAAGTCGGCCGCTAACTATCACCTTGCCTGGTTCCAGGCCTGCAGCTCCTCGATGAGCCAGTAAGGGGCAGCGATGTTCGTCGACATGGCATTACTGCACTCGGGCGCAAGCCAGACCCACCGCGCGGGAGGCCACGCGCAAGACGCGGGCCGATCGCTTGTCGCGCGGACCGGTCATGTCGGGATTGTTCGGCGGCTTTCCAGCCGCCGGCTTCACCGAGATGGAAGACCACAACGAAGTGCGAGCCGTGTACGGCGGCTCCCTAGCTAACCGGCACCACGACCAGCTCGTGCGGGCGGTTGTTCACGGGCAGCGCGCCGTCCTCGGTCACGATGACGATGTCTTCGATGCGCGCACCCCAGCTACCCGGGAAGTAAATACCCGGCTCGATCGAAAAGGCCAATCCCGCAGTCAATGGCAAATCATTGCCCTTGACGATGTAGGGCTCTTCGTGCACCGAGAGCCCAATGCCGTGCCCGGTCCGGTGCACGAAGAACTCCCCCAGCCCAGCTGAGGTCAACACATCGCGGGCCGCGGCATCGACCTGCTCGGCGGTCACTCCCGGACGAACCGCCTCGAGCGCCGCTTGCTGCGCCCGCTGCAGCAGCGAATACTGCTGCGCGACAACAGCATCAGGCTCACCGAGGCTATAGGTACGCGTCGAGTCGGAATGGTACCCGGGCTCGTAGGCTCCGCCGATGTCGACGACGACAATGTCACCGGCCTGCAGTTCGCGATCCGAATAACTGTGGTGCGGGTCGGCCCCATGCGGTCCGGAGCCGACGATGATGAACGACACATCCGAATGCCCCTCGGCGACAATGGCTTCGGCAATGTCGGCAGCCACATCGGCTTCGGTGCGGCCCGGGATCAAAAACTCCGGCACCCGGGCGTGCACCCGGTCGATGGCCGACCCGGCCTTGCGCAGCGCGTCGATCTCGCACTCCTCCTTGACCATCCGCAGCGAGCGCAGGATGTCGGTCGCCAACACCGGTAACACGCCGAGCACCCCCGCCAGCGGCAACAAATGCAACGCCGGCATCGAGTCGGTGACGGCGATAGCGGCAGGGCCACCACCCAGTGCCCCAAGTATCAACTGATACGGATCGTCACCGTCGACCCAATCGCGCACCGCCACGCCCAGTTCCGTCAGGGCCGATCCCTTGAGCGAAGCCAGCTCCAGCCGGGGCACCACGACGGTCGGATCACCGGAGGCCGGCACCACCAGCGCGGTCAGCCGCTCGAACGTCTGCGCGCGCGAGCCGCTGAGATAGCGCAGGTCGTAACCCGGGGTGATCACCAGGCCGTCGAGGCCGGCCTGGGCGGTCGCCGCGGCGGCCGCTGTCAGGCGACGGGCATAGACCTCGGCGTCGAATCGGTGAGAGTCCATGGCAGCCAGGCTAACCGCGCTGGCAGGATAGCCGCATGCCCGCACCTCTGTGTCTCCTCGACGGCGCCAGCATGTGGTTCCGCTCGTATTTCGGGGTGCCGTCGTCGATCACCGCCCCCGACGGCCGGCCGGTCAACGCCGTCCGGGGATTCATCGACTCGATGGCCGTCGTCATCACCGCGCAGCGACCGAAAAGGCTGGCGGTCTGCCTCGACCTGGACTGGCGCCCGCAGTTTCGGGTCGACCTGATTCCGTCGTACAAGGCGCATCGGGTGGCCGAGCCGGAACCCGAAGGCACGCCCGACCTCGAGGAGGTGCCTGACGAGCTGACACCGCAGGTCGACATGATCTTGCAGCTGCTGGACGCGTTCGGGATTCCGACCGCCGGTTCGGAAGGCTTCGAGGCCGACGACGTCCTCGGCACGCTGGCAGCCCAGGAACGCGACGACCCGGTCGTCGTGGTCAGCGGTGACCGCGACCTGCTGCAGGTGGTGGCCGACGACCCGGTCCCGGTTCGGGTGCTCTACCTGGGCCGCGGCCTGGCCAAAGCCACCCTGTTCGGGCCCACCGAGGTGGCCGAAAACTACTCAGTGCCGATCGACCGCGCCGGGCCGGCCTACGCCGAACTCGCGCTGCTGCGCGGCGACCCGTCCGACGGCCTGCCGGGTGTGCCGGGCATCGGCGAGAAGACGGCCGCCACCCTGCTGGCCCAGCACGGCTCGCTGGATCAGATCCTGGCCGCGGCGCACGACCCAAAATCCAAGCTCGCCAAGGGCTTACGGGCGAAACTGCTGGGCGCGACCGACTACATCGAGGCCGCCGGCCAGGTGGTGCGGGTGGCCACCGACGCACCGATCTCCTTGTCGACGCCCAGCGACGAACTACCGCTGGCCGCCGCCGACCCGCAGCGCACGGCAGCGCTGGCGACGGAATTCGGCGTGGGGTCCTCGGTCGCCCGACTGCAGAAAGCGCTCGATTCGTTGCCGCAGTGAGTTACTGCGGCCGGCCGACCTCGTAGGTGCCCTTGTCGTCCTGGAACGTCACCGTCACGCGCTTCTGAGCCCCATCGATGCTGACGGCGCAGTCAAAGGTGGCGCCCTTCGTCACGGTGGGATCCGCGCCGTTGTTGCACTTGACGTCCTTGACGTTCTTGGCGCCGTAGCCGTTGGTTTCGTCGGTCAGGACCTGCTGCACACCGGCCTGCGCTTTGTTGATGTCCAGCTTGGTGGTGACGAAGAAGCCGGGCTCCCAGAATCCGAGCACCAGCACAACCGCGATCAGCAGGAAGGCGACCGCACCGGCGATGCCGCCGATCAGCGCCATCGAGCGCTTCTTCTCCGGCTGACCCGGGTACTGCTGCGGGTACTGGCCGGGCTGACCGTACTGGCCCGGCTGACCGTATTGGCCGTACTGACCAGGCTGCTGACCGTACTGACCAGGCTGGCCGTACTGACCATATTGACCCGGCTGGCCGTACTGGCCGGGCTGACCGTACTGCTGCTCGGGCTGCCCGTACCCCGGCTGCGGTTGCTGGGGGTAGGGCTGCTGGTACTGGGGGTACTCGGCGGGCGGCGTATACGCCGGGGCCTGCCAGGTCCCTTCCTGGGCCGGCGGTTGCTGCTGTTGCCAGGGCGAGCCCACCTGACCCACCTGAGTCGGTTCCTGGGAGCGATCGCCACCCTCGCCGGGCGGCTGCCACTGCTGGCCCGGGTCCGATCCGTGCGGTCCGCTCATCATTTCTCCTCAATCACCTCGTGTCCTGGCCCTGTAACGGTAGCTCGGAGCCAGCCTACCCGGCGTCAACTGCGACGACGCCGCGCCGAACATCGTTGATAGCGCGCTTCGCCGTCGCTCGCAGTTCGGCATCCGGCGCGGCATTGCGCACCTGGTCCAACAGGTCGAGCACCTGGCGACACCACCGTACGAAATCGCCTGCCAACAACGGCGAACCGCTGCCGATCGCGTCGGCCGCGGCCAGCGAGGCGGCCAGATCGCCGGTCCGGGCCCAGCGGTAGACGACGGTGACGAAACCGTCGTCGGGTTCTCGGCTCGGTGCGATGCGATGTGTTTGCTCGTCGGCGCGCAGCGCGAATGACAACTTCGCGGTCTGCAGCAACGCCTGCCGCAACCGCGGCGTGGGCGCCTCGGCGGCAAACGGAGCGCTGGGGCCGTCACCGCCGCGGGTCTCGTAGACCACCGACGAGACGACGGCGGCCAACTCGGCGGGCTTCAGCTCCGCCCACGCGCCGGTGCGCAGGCATTCGGCGACCAGCAGGTCGCTCTCGCTGTAGATCCGGGCCAACAGCCGACCGTCGTCGGTGACGCGCGGATCACCCGCGGTGCCCCGGATGAACTGGCGCTCGGTGAGCAGCCCGACGATCCGGTCGAACGTGCGCGCCAGCGAGTTGGTGGCGGCGGCGACCTTCTTTTCCAGCTGCGCGTTGTCGCGTTCGATGCGCAGATAGCGCTCGGCCTCACGAACCTGCGCCTCCACGCCCGGGCTGTTATGCGCCGGGTGGCGGCGCAGCTCCTCCCGCAACGACGCCAGCTCCGGGTCGTGAAAGCCGCCGTCGGGATTCGCGGCGCGGCGACGCGACGCAACATCGAGCCCAGCGGCGGCAGATCGCAGCGCCGAAGCCAGATCGCGGCGCACCCTCGGCTGACGATGTTCGACGCGCTTGGGCAACGACATCGACCCCAGCGGCGCCGAGGCACCCGAGTAGTCGGCCGACGAAATCCGGCCCGCCCAACGGTGTTCGGTGAGAACCAGCGGCCGCGGGTCGTCCCCGTCGCGCGCCGATTCCAGCACCACCGCCAGGCCGCTGTGCCGGCCGTTGGTGATCGTGATGATGTCGCCGCGGCGCAATCCGGTCAGCGCCTCATTGGCTGCCTGGCGCCGGTGCAGCCGCGACGCCCGGGACTGCGCGCGTTCCATCTCGGTGATCCGTGCGCGCATCCGGGCGTATTCCAGGATCGGCGCGTCGGCCCCACCCAGTTCGGCGGCGATCTCGTCTTGCATCCGCTTGCCGCGGTCGATGCCTTTCACCAACCCGACGACAGACCGGTCGGCCTGGTACTGCGCGAACGACTGCTCCAGCAGTTGGTGCGCCTGCTCCGGCCCCATGTGCTGGACCAGGTTGATCGTCATGTTGTACGACGGCGCGAACGAGCTTTTCAGCGGGAACGTCCGGGTGGACGCCAGCCCGGCGACCGCCGACGGCTCGGAGGTCTCCTCGGCGGGATGCCAAAGCACCACGGCGTGCCCCTCGACGTCGATCCCGCGCCGGCCGGCCCGCCCGGTCAGCTGCGTGTACTCCCCCGGGGTCAGCGGCACGTGCGCCTCGCCGTTGAACTTCACCAGCCGCTCGAGGACCACCGTGCGGGCGGGCATGTTGATGCCCAGCGCCAGGGTTTCGGTGGCGAACACCGCCTTGACCAGTCCGGCCGTGAACAGCTCCTCGACGGTGTGCCGGAAGGCCGGCAACATGCCGGCGTGGTGGGCCGCCAAACCGCGCAGCAACCCCTCCCGCCACTCGTAGTAGCCCAGCACCGCGAGGTCGGCTTCGGCGAGGTCGCCGCAGCGGTGCTCGATGACCTCGGCGATCTGGGCGCGTTCCTCCTCGGTGGTGAGCCGCAGCGGCGAGCGCAGGCACTGCTGCACCGCGGCATCGCAGCCCGCGCGCGAGAACACGAACGTGATGGCCGGCAGCAGCCCCTCGGAGTCCAGCGTCGCGATCACGTCCGGTCGCGCGGGTGGCCGGTAAAACCGTGGGCGCTCGGGGCGGCCTCTTCCCGACTGACGGCGAGGACCACGCCAATCACCCATCCGGTCGGCCTCGCGGCGGTGCGCAATGTGGCGCAGCAGTTCAGGATTCACCCGCGGCTGACGATCGGCGGCCGGTTTCTCGTTCTCGTAATCGAACAGGTCCAGCAGGCGCCTGCCGACCAATACGTGTTGCCACAGCGGCACCGGCCGGTGCTCGTCGACGACGACCGTGGTGTCGCCGCGCACGGTCTGGATCCAGCCGCCGAACTCCTCGGCGTTACTCACCGTCGCCGACAGGCTGACCAGCCGCACTTCGTCGGGCAGATGCAGGATCACCTCTTCCCACACCGGACCCCGCATCCGGTCGGCAAGGAAATGCACCTCGTCCATCACCACATGGGAAAGACCTTGCAGCGCAGCCGAATCCGCGTACAGCATGTTGCGCAGCACTTCGGTGGTCATCACCACCACGGGCGCGTCGGCGTTCAGCGACACGTCGCCGGTCAACAGCCCGATCCGGTCGCGTCCATAGCGTGCCGTCAGGTCGGTGTGCTTCTGGTTGCTCAACGCCTTGATCGGAGTGGTGTAGAAGCACTTGTTGCCGGCCGCCAGCGCCAAGTGAACCGCGAACTCGCCGACCACCGTCTTGCCGGCACCCGTTGGCGCACAGACCAATACGCCGTGCCCGCGTTCGAGCGCCGCACAGGCCCGGGCCTGGAAATCGTCGAGCGCAAACGGCAATTCCGCGGTGAACCGTGGCAGCTCGGTCAGTTCGGTCACGCCGCCGTCAGGTGCCGCCGACATCACGTGACGTCGTCGTGTTGCCCGGCGTGCAACGACGGTTCGGGCTGCGGCTCGGAGATGGGTCCGGCCGGCTCGATGACCGACGCTTGGTCGTCGGGGATCGCGGTTTGGGCTTCGCGCTTGGCTTTTCGCTTGTCATGGACGCGGGAGATCTGAATGGCCAGCTCCTGAAGCACGGACAGCGCGACGCCCAGTGCGGTCATCGAAAACGGGTCGGAACCGGGGGTGAACACCGCCGCGAACACGAACATCGCGAAGATCAGGCCGCGCCGCCAGGCCTTGAGCTTCTCGTAGGGCAGCACACCGACCATGTTGAGCATGACGATCAGCAGCGGGAATTCGAAGCTGAATCCGAACACGAGCAGCAGGTTGATCAGGAAGCCGAAATAGCGATCGCCGGACAGCGCGGTCACCTGCACGTCGCTGCCGACGGTCAGCAGGAAGCCCAGCGCCTGGGACAGCACGAAGTAGGCCAGGATCGCGCCGCCGACGAAAAGCAGTGCGGCGGGGATCACGAACCCGATCGCGAAGCGGCGTTCCTTCTGATACAGCCCGGGCGTGATGAACGCCCACAGCTCGTAGAACCACACCGGGCAGGCCAGCACGATCCCGGCCGTCATCCCGACCTTGAGCCGCAGCATGAATTGGTCGAACGGCGCCGTCGCCAACAACCGGCACTGCCCGTCGGCGCTGATGTCCGCGCGCGCCGACTGCGGCAGCGAGCAGTACGGATGACGCAGCCACTCGCCCAGGCTTTCCAGCCCGAACACCGAATGCCCGTACCAGATGAAGCCGAAAATCGTCGTGACCAGGATCGCGGCCAGCGAGATCAGCAGCCGGGTGCGCAGCTCGGTCAGGTGGTCGACCAGCGACATGGTCGCGTCGGGATTGGTCCGACTGCGCCTGTTGCGCGGATTGAGGTGCTTCAGAAACGCAGCAGTGCGCGCTGAAGTCTTGAATGCTTTCACGACGCTCGGTCAGTGGCGCTCGGGCACCGCGGCCGATGCCCCCTAAGCGGGGCGCGCTTCGGTGTGGCCCTGCTCGGAGGCCGACGGGTCGACCCGCTGCGACTGCACGGGCTGCGGAGCCGCCGCAGGGGTTTCGATGGAAGGCGCGTCGGACTTGCTCTCCGTCTGCATTTCCCGCATTTCGGACTTGAAGATGCGCATCGACTTGCCCAGCGAACGCGCTGCGTCCGGGAGCTTCTTGGCACCGAACAGCAGGATGACGACGACCGCGAGGATCGCCCAGTGCCACGGACTAAGACTGCCCACTTTGATTACCTCCAGACGTCCACCCGATGCTACCGCAGCACGGCCAACTGCCGGTGTGCCCGCGCCGTGCGGTCAGGACGTCACCGCCTGGTAGGACTCCAAGGCCGCCGCCGCGGCATCTCGTACACGCTGGGCAAGCGACTGCGGTTCAACAACTCGCACGTCCGGCCCGAAGCCCAGCACCAGGCGTGTCATCCAGTCCTCGGAGGCATACGTCATGACCGCCTCGCACGACCCGTCCGGCAGCTCGCGCACGTCGCGCATCGGGTAGTACTCGAACATCCACGACGCGGCCGGAGACACCCGCAGCTTGGCCGACGGCAGCGAGGGATCCCCGTCGAACAGCGACGTGTCCGGCGGGGCCTGCAGCGCCGGCTGCGGCGGGGCAGCCGGTTCCCCCAGCTCGGTCGCCTCAACGATCCGGTCGAAGCGGAACAACCGCACGCCGTCGGCTTCGCGCGACCACGCCTCCAGATAGCTGTGTCCGCCGATCAGCAGCACCCGGATGGGGTCGACGATCCGGCTGGTCAGGGTGTCGTGCGAGGCCGAGTAGTAGTCGATGGCCAGCGCGTGTTTGTACTGCACGGCGGTGCGGACAACGGCCGCGGCCCGGTTCTCGATGGGTGCCGGCTCGTCGATCGCCGTGGCTGTACCCGTCGCGTCCTGTCCGACGGCGCCGGCCGCGGCGGCGATCTTGGCGATCGCGCTGCGGGCCGCCTCCGGATCGACCACGCCCGGAATGTCGGCCAGCGCACGCAGCGCGACCAGCAGACCGGTGGCCTCCGGCGAGGTGAGCTTGAGCGGGCGGTCGATGCCCGCCGAGAACGTCACCTCGATGGTGTCGCCGGAGAACTCGAAGTCGATGAGATCACCCGGGAAGTAGCCGGGCAGCCCGCACATCCACAGCTGGTTGAGGTCCTCCTCCAGCTGCTTGGCCGACACCCCCAGCTTGGCGGCGGCCTCGGCGCGGGTGATCCGCGGGTTGGCCTGGAAATACGGCACCATGTTGAGCAGCCGGACCAGGCGGGTCGACACGGGAGTCATGAGGCTTCCGCCTGGGCGCGCAGCCGGGCCAGCACGTCGTCGCGCAGTGTTTGCGGCTCCAGCACCACGGCGTCGACCCCGTATCCGGCGATTTCGCGGGCCAGCCGGTCGCCGGAGTGGATCTCCAGCTCGATCACCTCGCCGTCGCGCCCGCCCAGCTGCCGCGCACCCGTAGACGTTCCCGCGCGACGCAACGCCGTGGCCCGCCCGTCGGCGACCCAGACCAGGGCCTGCGTGCCGGTGGGTGTTTCGGCGACGGTCTGCGCGACGATCTTGCGCAGGTCGACGCCGTCGGGGACGGTGACGGCGCCGGCCGGGCCGATCGGTTCGACGTCGACGCCGATGCGCGACAGCCGGAAGGTGCGGGTCGCGTCGCGGTCACGGTCGTGACCGACGAGATACCAGCGGCCCTTCTCGGTGACCACCCCCCACGGCTCGACGGTGCGCATCGTGTAGGGCTCGGCGCGCGACGGGCGGTGCGGAAACCGCACGGCCTGCCGGGAATCGATGGCGGACAACAGGATTCCGAGCACATCCTCGGACCCACGCAGACCCGGCACACCCTCCGGGGAGGCGATGGCCACCGGCGCCTCGGGGTCGACGTCGACACCGGCGGCGCGCAGCTTGAGCAGTGCGCCCTGCGTCGCGGTGATCAGTTCGGGTGACTCCCAGAGCTGGGTGGCGACGGCGACCGCGGCCGCCTCGTCGGCGGTCAGTTCGACCGGCGGCAGCGCGTAGGCGTCGCGGTTGATGCGGTACCCCTCGCTGGGGTCCAGCGCCGACACCCGGCCGACCTCGAGCGGGATGCCGAGGTCGCGCAATTCGTTCTTGTCGCGCTCGAACATCCGGGAAAACGCCTCGAGGCTGGGGCTTTCCGAATAGCCGGCCACGCTGGACCGGATCTTTTCCGCGGTGATGTAGCCGCGAGTGGACAGCAGGGCGATGACGAGATTTACCAGCCGTTCGACTTTCGAGGTCGCCATTTGCTCCAGGTTAGATGGCTCGCACCGGCCGCGCGCACCGACTCGCGGTGGACCCCGAGGGGGTCACATGCTGGCGATGAGCCGCTTCACCCGCTCGTCGACGGCCCGGAACGGGTCCTTGCACAGCACGGTGCGCTGGGCCTGGTCGTTGAGCTTGAGGTGCACCCAGTCGACGGTGAAGTCGCGACCGGCCGCCTGTGCGGCGCTGATGAATTCGCCGCGCAGCCGCGCCCGGGTGGTCTGGGGCGGGTTGTCGACCGCCTCGGCGATGTCCTCGTCGGTGGTGACGCGCGCCGCGAGGCCCTTACGCTGCAGCAGATCGAACACACCGCGACCACGCTTGATGTCGTGGTAGGCCAGGTCCAGCTGGGCGATCTTGGGGTCGGCCAGCTCCATGTTGTAGCGGTCCTGGTAGCGCTGGAACAGCTTGCGTTTGATCACCCAGTCGATCTCGGTGTCGACCTTGGCGAAGTCCTGGCTCTCGACGGCGTCGAGCTGGCGGCCCCACAGGTCGACGACCTGCTCGATCTGCGCGTTGGGCTCCCGGGTCTGCAGGTGCTCGACGGCGCGGGTGTAGTACTCCCGCTGGATGTCCAGCGCGCTGGCCTGACGCCCGCCGGCCAGCCGCACCGGACGGCGGCCGGTGATGTCGTGGCTGACCTCGCGGATGGCGCGGATCGGATTGTCCAGCGAGAAGTCGCGAAACGGCACACCGGATTCGATCATCTCGAGCACCAGCGCGGCGGTGCCCACCTTGAGCATGGTGGTGGTCTCGCACATATTGGAGTCGCCGACGATGACGTGCAGCCGCCGGTACTTCTCGGCGTCGGCGTGCGGCTCATCACGGGTGTTGATGATCGGGCGGCTGCGGGTGGTGGCCGACGAAACGCCTTCCCAGATGTGCTCGGCGCGCTGCGACAGGCAGAACGTCGCGGCCTTGGGGGTCTGCAGCACCTTGCCGGCCCCGCAGATCAGCTGGCGGGTGACCAGGAAGGGCAGCAGCACGTCGGAGATCCGGGAGAACTCACCGGCCCGCACGATCAGGTAATTCTCGTGGCACCCGTAGGAGTTGCCCGCGGAGTCGGTGTTGTTCTTGAACAGGTAAATGTCGCCGCCGATGCCTTCGTCGGCAAGCCGCTGCTCGGCGTCTACGAGTAGGTCTTCCAGCACCCATTCCCCGGCCCGGTCGTGGGTGACCAGCTGCACCAGGCTGTCGCACTCGGCGGTGGCGTACTCGGGGTGGCTGCCCACATCGAGATACAACCGGGCGCCGTTACGCAAGAACACGTTGGAGCTGCGACCCCATGACACCACCCGGCGGAAAAGGTAGCGGGCTACCTCGTCCGGGGACAGGCGGCGATGGCCGTGGAACGTGCAGGTGACACCGAACTCGGTCTCGATGCCCATGATTCGTCGCTGCACATCATCGAGGGTACTGGTTGTCTGAGCGCGACGGTCAGCAGCCGCGCCAAGGGGCTAAGATTCGCCGTCTGAATCCGGGGAATCGCCCTCGGATTTCGCGCCCTTCGACTCCTGCAGCAAGTTCTCCAGGGTGGACCCGCCGATACGCCGGAACGCGCGCCGCGGCCGGTTCGCGTCCAGGATGGCGACCTCGAGGTTGGCCACGTCCAGACTGTGTTCGTCACTGCCGTTGCTGCTCCCGGCTCGCAGCGCGTCGACGGCGATCCCCAAAGCAGCGCGCAGGTCGGCGTTTTCGGCGTACGACTCCTTGAGCGCGGTGGTGATCGGCTCGGTGGTGCCGCCCATCACCACGAAGTGTGGCTCGTCGGCGATGGACCCGTCGTAGGTGATCCGGTACATCTCAGGCGCTTTGGTCTCGCCGTAGTGGGCAACCTCGGCGACGCACAACTCGACCTCATACGGCTTGGCCTGCTCGGTGAAGATGGTGCCGAGGGTCTGCGCGTAGACGTTGGCCAGCTGCCGTCCGGTGACGTCGCGGCGGTCGTAGGCGTAGCCGCGGGTGTCGGCGAACTGGATGCCGCCGCGCCGCAGGTTGTCGAACTCGTTGAACTTGCCCGCGGCCGCAAAACCCACGCGGTCGTAGAGCTCGCTGATCTTCTGCAGGGACCGCGACGGGTTCTCGGCGACGAACAGCACACCGCCGGCGTAGGCCAGCGCAACCACGCTGCGGCCCCGAGCGATGCCCTTGCGCGCGAGCTCGCTGCGCTCACGCATCGCCTGCTCAGGCGAGATGAAATACGGGAAGCTCACTTCTCACCGCCATCCGGGCCGAAAGTGTCTGCACGCGAGCGACTTTCGATCACCTCGCGGGCCAATTCGGCGATCCGGCTCTCGGGCACGTCGACCGCTCCGTCGGCGCCGATGGTGACCGCCGTCGGGAAGATCCCGCGCACCAGATCCGGTCCGCCGGTGGCGGAATCGTCATCGGCGGCGTCGTAGAGCGACTCCACGGCTACCCGCAGCGCCGAGTCGGCGTCGGTGACTTGGGCGTACAGCTTCTTGATCGACGACTTGGCGAAGATCGACCCCGACCCCACCGACTGGTAGCCCTCTTCCTCGATGTTCCAGCCGCCCGCGGCGTCGAACGAGACTATGCGCCCGGCACTTTCCGGGTCGGGCGCGTGGATGTCGTATCCCGCCAGCAGCGGCAGCGCGACCAGCCCCTGCATCGCGGCGGCCAGGTTGCCGCGCACCATGATCGCGAGCCGGTTGACCTTGCCGGCGAACGTCAGCGGGACGCCTTCCAGCTTCTCGTAGTGCTCCAGCTCCACCGCGTACAGGCGAGCGAATTCGACGGCGATCGCGGCGGTGCCGGCGATGCCGGTCGCGGTGTAGTCGTCGGTGATGTAGACCTTCTTGACGTCCCGGCCCGCGATCATGTTGCCCTGGGTAGAGCGCCGGTCACCGGCGATCAGGACGCCGCCGGGGTATTTCAGGGCGACGATCGTGGTGCCGTGCGGCAGCCCGGCGTCACCACCGGATCGGCCGGAGCCACCGCCCAAGACGGCCGGGAGCAACTCCGGCGCCTGACGGCGCAACAGGTCCGCGAAGGACGAGGTATTTACAGCAGAAAATCCGGGTAGTGCCGAGTTAGTGGACAGGCGATCGGGGAAAGGCCAGGTCACTGTCCGCCCTTTTGGACATACGCGCGGACGAAGTCCTCGGCGTTTTCCTCCAGGACGTCGTCAATCTCGTCGAGCAGATCGTCGGTTTCCTCGGTCAGTTTCTCGCGACGCTCTTGGCCCGCAGCCGTGGTGCCAACGACGTCATCTTCGTCGCCGCCGCCACCGCCACGTTTGGTTTGCTCCTGCGCCATCGCCGCCTCCTGCTATGTCTGGGCTTGCTCACTGGCCGCTTAAGCCGCCCGCTGGTATCTCTACCCTACCGGTCAAAGCCGACGTTCTTTGGTTAACAGACCTCAGCTCGTCAGTTGTTCCACCAGTTCGACGGCACTGTCCACGGAGTCCAGCAGGGCTCCGACGTGCGCTTTGCTGCCCCGTAGCGGCTCCAGCGTCGGGATGCGCACCAGCGAATCGCCACCGAGATCGAAAATCACCGAGTCCCAACTGGCCGCGGCGATGTCGGCGCCGAATCGGCGCAGGCATTCACCGCGGAAGTACGCACGGGTATCGGTCGGCGGGTTGTCCACCGCCTCGAGCACCTGGTGTTCGCTGACCAGACGCTTCATCGAGCCGCGCGCGACCAGCCGGTTGTACAGGCCCTTGTCCAGCCGGACGTCGGAATATTGCAGGTCCACCAGGTGCAGCCGCGGCGCCGACCAGCTCAGGTTCTCGCGTTGCCGGAACCCCTCGAGCAATCGCAGCTTGGCCGGCCAATCCAGCAGCTCCGCGCACTCCATCGGGTCGCGCTCGAGCAAGTCCAGCACGTGCGCCCAGGTCTCGACAACGTGCGCTGCCCGCGGGTCGGGGTCGCGACCGTCGACCAGTTTGGCCACCCGATCGAGGTAGATCCGTTGCAGCGCAAGCGCGGTCAGCTCCCGGCCGTCGGCCATGGCCACCGCCACGCGCAGCGACGGGTCGCGGCTGATCGCGTGCACCGCGTGCACCGGCCGGGCCAGCGCCAGATCGCTCAGGTCGATGCCGTGCATCGGGCCCTCTTCGATCAAATCCAGGGCCAGCGCCGTGGTGCCCAGCTTGAGGTAGGTCGACGTCTCGGCGAGGTTGGCGTCGCCGATGATCACATGCAGCCGGCGATACCGGTCGGCGTCGGCGTGCGGCTCGTCGCGGGTGTTGATGATGCCGCGCTTCAGCGTGGTCTCCAGCCCGACCTCGACCTCGATGTAGTCGGAGCGCTGGGACAGCTGAAAGCCGGGCTCGTCCCCCGACGGGCCGATGCCGACCCGCCCGGAGCCGGTGACCACCTGCCGGGACACCAAAAACGGCGTCAGGCCGGCGATGATGGCCGAAAACGGCGTCTGCCGGCTCATCAGGTAGTTCTCGTGCGACCCGTAGGAGGCGCCCTTGCCGTCGACGTTGTTCTTGTAGAGCTGCAGCTTGGCGGCTCCGGGCACGCTGGCGACGTGGCGCGCGGCGGCCTCCATCACCCGCTCACCGGCCTTGTCCCAGATCACCGCGTCCAGCGGGTCGGTGCACTCCGGCGCGGAGTACTCGGGGTGCGCGTGGTCGACGTAGAGCCGCGCGCCGTTGGTCAGGATCATGTTGGCCGCGCCGACCTCGTCGGCGTCGACCACCGGTGGCGGGCCGGCCGAGCGGCTCAGGTCGAAACCGCGGGCGTCGCGCAGCGGCGACTCCACCTCGTAGTCCCACCGGGTGCGCTTGGCGCGCTGAATGCCGGCGGCGGCCGCGTAGGCCAACACCGCCTGAGTCGAAGTGAGGATCGGGTTGGCGGTCGGGTCGGTCGGCGACGAAATGCCGTACTCGACCTCCGTCCCGATAATCCGTTGCATGCGTTAAGGGTAGGCGTGCCGACGAGAACGACCCGCACGCGGGTTGCTGCGCCACTAGGGTGTGCCGGTGTGGACGTAACTGCGCGCCGCACGCGGGACAGCCAGAAGGCAGCGACGGCTGCGGCTGAAAAGTGGTTCCTGCAGCGCGGTTTGCCGTCGGTGCTGACGACGCGGGGCCGCTGGCGCCGGCTCTGGCCGCGGTGCGCCCCGATGCTGGCCGCCTGGGCGGCGGTCGAAGCGTGCCTGCTGGGCGTCTATTTCGTCAGCGACGGCAACGAAGTCTCCATCAACGGCACGCCGACCACCCACCAGTGGGTGATTCTGGCGCTGCTCGCGGCCGCTTTGCCGCTGGGCGCCCTGCTGGGCTGGCTGGTGTCCCGGCTGTCGAGCTGGGGCACCCGCGCGAGCGTCGCGACCGCGGCGCTGGCCGTCGCGGTGGGATGCGGGGTCATCGAGTCCGGCCCCGTTCAGCTGACCCGGGACGCCGTCATCTTGGCCGCAGTGCTGCTGCTGACCGGCTCCGGCGTGGGGTCGGTGCTGGCGTGGGCGGTCCGCATGACGGTCGAGCACCTCTCGACGGTCGGCACGCTGGCCGTGCGGGCGCTGCCGATCGTGCTGCTGACCGCGTTGGTGTTCTTCAACACCTACGTCTGGTTGATGGCCGCGAACATCAACGGCGAGCGGCTCTCGCTGGCCATCTTCTTTCTGCTCGGCATCGCGGGGACATTCGTCGTCTCCAAGACCGTGGAACGGGTGCGGCCGCTGCTGAAGTCGACGGCATCACTGCCCGAAGGCAGCGACTACCTCGCCGGCACGCCTTTCGCCACGATGCGTGAGCCCTCGGCCGGCTCACCGCTCAAGCGCGCCGAACGCCTGAATGTGGTGTTCCTACTGGCGACCTCGCAGCTGATCGAGATCCTGGTCGTGGCCGCCGTCGGCGCCACGATGTACCTCATCCTCGGGCTGATCATCCTGACGCCGCCGCTGCTCAAGGAGTGGGCGCACAACACCGCGACCACCTCGACGGTGTTCGGGTTCACGTTCCCTGCTCCGGACTCGCTGATCCACATGTGCCTGTTCCTCGGCGCGCTGACGTTCATGTACATCGCCGCCCGCGCGGTCGACGATGCCGAGTACCGGGCGATGTTTCTGGACCCACTGGTCGACGACCTGCACACCGCCCTGGCGGCGCGCAACCGCTACCTGGGCAACGTCGCCGACGAATCTGACACCACGACAGAAAGCGAGTAAGCAAGTGACCGACCTGTCCGGAAAGCGTTATGGCGAAGTACTTCTCGTCGAGGTGGGCGAATCCGGCCCGCAAGCCACCGTCTACAACAGCTTTCCGCTCAACGACTGTCCGGCCGAGTTGTGGTCCAAGCTCGACGCGGCGGCCATCGCGGCCGAACACGGCGCCGCCGCGGCCTTGCTCAACGGCCCGCGCTACTGGCTGATGAACGCGATCGAAAAGCAGGCCGACGGCCCGCAAGAGCGGATGACGTTCGGCGGCATCGAGATGATCAAGCAGGCCACCGTGGCGCTGTCGTCGATGAACCCCGCGCCCTACACCGTCAACGAAGTGACCCGCAATACGGTCTTCGTCTTCAACGCCGGCGAAGAGATTTACGAGCTGATCGATCCCGACGGCAAGCGCTGGGTCATGCAGACCTGGAGCCAGGTCGCCGACCCCAACCTGTCACGGGCCGACCTGGCCGGACTGGCCGAGCGGCTGACACTGCCGCAGGGGTGGAGCTATCAGCCGCGAGTGCTCACCGAGACGTTGCGGGTCGACACGACAGATCGCCCCGCGCGCGTGACGCAGGACGATCTGACGAACACCTACTCGTTCGAATTCGACTGAGCCGCTTAGGGATTGAATCCCTAGAGGTACTGGCCGAGGTTCGATTCGGTATCGATGGCGCGCGACGCGCTCGACGACTTGCCGGTGACCAGGGTGCGGATGTAGACGATCCGCTCGCCCTTCTTGCCCGAGATCCGCGCCCAGTCATCGGGGTTGGTGGTGTTGGGCAGGTCCTCGTTCTCGGCGAACTCGTCGACGATCGAGTCGAGCAGGTGCTGGATCCGCAGACCGGGCTGACCGGTCTCCAGCACCGACTTGATCGCGTTCTTCTTCGCGCGGTCGACGACGTTCTGAATCATGGCCCCGGAGTTGAAGTCCTTGAAGTACATGACTTCCTTGTCACCGTTGGCATAGGTGACTTCCAGGAACCGGTTGTCGTCGATCTCGGCGTACATCCGCTCGACGACCTTCTCGATCATCGCGTGGACGCAGGCCGACCGGTCGCCGTCGAACTCGGCGAGATCGTCGGCGTGCACCGGCAGCGTCTCGACCAGATACTTCGAGAAAATGTCTTGTGCCGCTTCGGCATCGGGCCGCTCGATCTTGATCTTCACGTCGAGACGTCCGGGCCGCAGGATCGCGGGGTCGATCATGTCCTCGCGGTTGGAGGCGCCGATCACGATGACGTTCTCCAGACCCTCGACACCGTCGATCTCGCTCAGCAGCTGCGGGACCACCGTGGTCTCGACATCCGACGACACACCGGTCCCGCGAGTGCGGAAGATCGAGTCCATCTCGTCGAAGAACACGATCACCGGCGTACCCTCGGACGCCTTCTCGCGGGCCCGCTGGAAGATCAGCCGGATGTGTCGCTCGGTCTCGCCGACGAACTTGTTCAGCAGCTCGGGACCCTTGATGTTGAGGAAGTACGACTTCGCCTCGCGGGCGTCGTCGCCGCGCACCTCGGCCATCTTCTTGGCCAGCGAGTTGGCGACTGCCTTGGCGATCAGCGTCTTACCGCAACCGGGCGGACCGTAGAGCAGCACACCCTTGGGCGGACGCAGCGCGTACTCCCGGTAGAGCTCCTTGTGCAGGAACGGCAGCTCCACCGCGTCGCGGATCTGCTCGATCTGCCGGGTCAGACCGCCGATGTCGGAGTAGCTGACGTCGGGCACCTCTTCGAGCACCAGGTCCTCGACCTCGGCCTTGGGAATGCGCTCGAACGCGTAGCCGGCTTTGGTGTCGACCAGTAGAGAATCGCCAGGCCGCAACTTGCGCGGCCTGGTGTCGTCGTTGAGTGCGTCGGGAACCCCGTCGGGCAGGTCCTCGGCCACCAGTGGCTCGGCCAGCCAGACGATCCGTTCCTCGTCGGCGTGGCCCACGACCAAAGCGCGGTGTCCGTCGTTGAGCACCTCGCGCAAAGTCGAGATCTCGCCCACGGATTCGTACGTCCCTGCCTCGACGACGGTCAGGGCTTCGTTGAGCCGGACCGTCTGTCCCTTGCGCAACGACGGCACGTCGATGTTGGGCGAGCAGGTCAGTCGCATCTTGCGACCCGAGGTGAACACGTCGACGGTTTCGTCCTCGTGCGACGAAAGCAGAACGCCGTAACCACTCGGCGGCTGCCCGAGCCGGTCGACTTCTTCCCGCAGCGCCAGCAGCTGCTGCCGGGCCTCTTTAAGAGTTTCCATTAATTTGGAATTGCGGGCCGCAAGCGAGTCGATCCGCGCTTCGAGTTGATGGACATCGCGCGCCGAGCGTGTGCCGGCCGGCGATTCGGCGGCTTGCTCGAGTTGCTCGCGCAGCACCGCGGCTTCGCGGCGCAGCTGTTCCAGCTCGGCAGCATCGCTGCTGGACATGCCGGTTTCATGATTGATCCCGAATGCTTCAGAACGCTCTGACTCACCCATGTTGCGCTCCTTTCCCGCCCCGAATTGATGCGGTGGATCCTTACAACGCTACCGGCGATTGGCCGTTCATGCGTGAACTCAAAAGCCATCAAAAGTCGCGTCTTTACTCCCGCTGGTAACCTCGGCGTCGATTTGGGACCACCGAAAGGACACCCCGTGACCGCAAAACCCCTCACCACAGGCCTTGCCGTGGTCGCGGTCATCAACGCAATGTTTCCAACTGTGACTTCCATTGCACCAGTTGGCCAGATCGCGGCAACCACCGCCCTGCACGAATCAGGCCTCGAATCAGACGGCGCCGAATAGCCCGGCCGGTCAACGGATGCACCGACACCTGTCCGTAGCGCTGAGCGCCGCCACCGCCGTGGCGGTCTTCGGGGTCGCTGCATGCTCGCACAGCGAACCCAAGGTGCTGCCGTCGACAAGTCTGGCGGTGCCGGTGCCGACGTCGAGCCCGCTGATCGTCGCGACTCCGCCGACCGCGCCGCTGCCGGTGCCCGAAGCTCTGGTCGAAGTGCTGAACCGGCTTGTCGATCCGAACGTCCCGGGGATGAACAAGGTGAACCTCGTCGAAGGCGCGACGCCGGAAAGCGCGGCCACGCTGGACAAGTTCGTCAACGCGCTGCGCGACAACGGCTACCTGCCGATGACGTTCGTGGCGAACAACATCGCGTGGTCGGACAAGAATCCGGCCAACGTGATGGCCACGGTCAGCGTCAACACCGCCAAGGGGCCCAACGGCGCGTTCACCTTCCCGATGGAGTTCGCTCCGCTGGCGGGCGGCTGGCAGCTTTCGCGCAAGACAGCGGAAATGCTGTTGGCGCTGGGCAACTCGCCGGCCCCGCCGCCCCCGCCACCCAGCCCGACGATTCCGCTGCCCCCGCCGCCGGAACCGGTCCAACCGCCTTCTCCCTCGCCTGCGCCGCCGTCAGCGGCGCCGCCTGCGCCCGCTGCGCCGGCGACGCCCGCGCCGCCTGCCGAGTCCGCGCCCGCACAACCGGCGCCCGGCTGATGTGGATCGCCTGGCTCGAATTCGACGTGCTGCTGGGCCCGGAGCTTGGGGTGCGATCGCTCAAGGAGAAGCGTTCGATGATCCGTCCCGTCGTCGCCGAGTTGCGCCGCAAGTTCAGCGTGTCGGCCGCCGAGACCGGTTCGCAGGAGCTGCATCGGCGAGCGGGTATCGGGGTGGCCCTGGTGTCCGGTGACCGGGCGCATGCCGTCGACGTCCTGGACGCGGCCGAGCGTCTGGTCGCCGCCCATCCCGAGTTCGAACTGCTGTCGGTGCGGCGCTCGCTGGTGCGCAGCGAGGACCAGGACTAGCCAGGACTAGCTGGGCCTAGCCGTCCCGGCCCGCCCGCTTGCGGCCCAACGGCATCGGAGCCACCGTGCCCGGCGCGAGCCGTCGCGACGCCACCAGGAACGCGGTGTGGCCGCGCATGGTGTGCTGCGGCCGGACCGCCAGGCCGACGACATGCCAACCGCGCTGCATCGTCTCCCAGGCGCGCGGTTCGGTCCAGCACTGCTGGGCCCGCAGCGCCTCCACCACCTTCGACAGCTGAGTGACCGTGGCCACGTAGACCAGCAGCACCCCGCCGGCGACGACGAGCCGCGATACCGCGTCCAGCACCTCCCACGGCGACAGCATGTCCAGCACGGCCCGGTCGAAGGAGCCGTCGGGCAACCCGGAGTCGACGACGTCGCCGATGATCAGCTCCCAGTTGGCCGGCGCCCCGCCGAAGAAGACGTCCACGTTGCGCCGCGCATGTTCGGCGTGATCCGCACGCACTTCGTAGGACACCACCCGCCCCTCGGGACCCACCGCGCGCAACAGCGAACAGGTCAGCGCGCCGGAGCCGGCTCCGGCCTCCAGCACGCGGGCGCCCGGAAAGATGTCGCCCTCGTGCACGATCTGCGCGGCGTCCTTGGGATAGATGACCTGCGGCCCGCGCGGCATCGACATGATGTAGTCGACCAGTAACGGACGCAGCACCAGGTACGGGTTGCCGTTGCTGGACTTGACCACGCTGCCCTGTTCCAGCCCGATGATCGTGTCGTGCGGGATCGCACCGCGGTGAGTGTGGAACTCCGCACCCTCGGTCAGCTCCACCGTGTAGTGACGGCCCTTGGCGTCGGTGAGCTGAACGCGCTCGCCGACGACGAATGGACCGGTGTTGGACACGCCGTTCAGCGTGCCAGCCGACTCGCCGTTGCCGATGCTCGGGGTTGTCGGTACGGCGTCCTAGGCTGCGAATATGACCGACCAGCCAGAAGAGCAGGCGCGGGCGGCTTCCAGAGCGGCGTCGCGTCCGGCACTCTCGCCGTCGCGAGCGGCCGACTTCAAGCAGTGCCCGCTGCTGTACCGGTTCCGTGCGATCGACCGACTGCCGGAGCCGCCGTCGACGGCGCAGATCCGCGGGTCGGTCGTGCACGCCGCGCTCGAGCAGCTTTACGGTCTGCCCGCGGCCTCGCGCGATCCCCAGACCGCGATCTCGCTGCTCGAGCCCGCATGGGAGCAGGTGATCGCCGCCGAACCCGGCCGGTTCGGCGAACTGGACACCGGGCAGCGCGCCCAGGTACTCGACGAAGCTCGCGCGCTGCTGTCCGGCTATTACCGGCTGGAAGACCCGACTCGATTCGACCCGCAGTGCTGCGAGCAGCGGGTGGAGGTCGAACTCGCCGACGGCACGCTGCTGCGCGGCTTCATCGACCGGATCGACGTCGCCGCGACCGGCGAGCTGCGGGTGGTCGACTACAAGACGGGCAAGGCGCCGCCGGAGGCGCGGGCACTGGCCGAGTTCAAGGCGATGTTTCAGATGAAGTTCTATGCGGTTGCGCTGCTGCGCACCCGCGGGGTGCCGCCGACCCGGCTGCGCCTGATCTACCTCGCCGACGGCCAGGTGCTGGACTACTCGCCCGAGCTCGACGAGCTGGAGCGCTTCGAGAAGACCTTGATGGCGATTTGGCGTGCCATCCAATCTGCCGGTGCGACAGGCGATTTCCGCCCCAGCAAGTCGCGATTGTGCGACTGGTGTCCGCACCAGGAGTTCTGTCCGGTTTTCGGCGGCACCCCACCGCCCTACCCCGGCTGGCCGGATGATGTTCGAGCGCAAGCCATTTCGTGTTCGAGCGAGCCGGCGGCATGATCGCCACCGGCTAGTCGAGCGGCGACATCTCCTGCAGCATGGTGGGAATGAGCTCGCTGACGGTGGGATGAATGTGCATCGTGCGCGACAACGTGGTGTAGGGCACTTTGGCCGACATGACATCCAGAATGGCATGGATCGCCTCGTCACCGCCGACCCCGAGGATGGCCGCGCCGAGGATCTGGTCGGTTTCCGCGTCGACGACCACCTGCATAAAGCCTTGCGTCTCACCCTTTTCCACTGCTCGGCCAACTTTGGTCATCGGCCGCTTGCCGATCAGCGCCTTGCGGCCCGACGCGCGGACCTCGCCGACGGTCATTCCGGCGCGGCCCAGCGGTGGATCGATGTAGAGCGCGTAGGTGGTGATGCGGTCGCTGACCCGGCGTGGATCGTCGTCGAGCAGGTTGGCGGCCACGATCTCGTAGTCGTTGTACGAGGTGTGGGTGAATGCGCCCTTGCCGTTGCAGTCGCCCATCGCCCAGATGTGATCGACGTTGGTCTTGAGCGCGTCGTCGACGACGATGTAGCCGCGCGCGTCGGTCCGCACACCGGCGGCCTGCAGTCCCAGATCGTCGGTGTTGGGCCGGCGCCCCACCGCCATCAACAGGTGACTTCCCGCGATGGGGTCGGCCCCGGCGCGGGGGGTGAGTTCGAATCCGTTGTCGCTTTTGGCGATCCGCACATCGTCGGCATCCACGATGATCTCGATGCCTTCGGCTTCCAGGATTTCCTTGATGGTGGCCGAGACATCCTCGTCTTCGCGGGGGGCCAACCGCGGGCCCCGCTCCACCACGGTGACCGCCGCGCCGAAGCGCCGGTACATCTGGGCGAACTCCAGAGCGATGTAACTGCCGCCGACGATGACGAGATGCGTTGGCAGCGTGTCGAGTTCGAGAATGGACACGTTGGTGAGGTAGTCGACATCGGCCAGGCCCGGGATGTCGGGCACGACGGCGCGGCCACCGACGTTGAGGAAGATCCGGTCGGCGTGCAGCTCCCGGTCGTCGACGCGCACGGTGTGCGGGTCGGTGAAGCGGGCGTGGCCGCGAACGACGGTGCAGCCGTCCATGCCCTCGAGCCAGTCCTCGACACCCTTGCGGTCGGCGAGCACGATGCCGTCTTTGCGGTCCTTGACTTTCCCCATGTCCACGCTGATCCACCCGGTCGCCACACCGTATTCGCTGCTGCGACGGGCGAGTTGGGCGGCGTGTGCGCTGGCGACCAGCGTCTTGGTCGGGATGCATCCGTTGTTGACGCAGGTGCCGCCGACCAGCTTGCGCTCGACGATCGCGACGCGCTGCCCCGCGGCGGTCAGCCGACCCGCAAGCGGGGGTCCGGCTTGGCCGGCGCCGACGATGATCGCATCGAAATGCTCGCTCACTTAACGGCCGAGACGAGGTATTCGGCCAGCACGTGACCGGTCAGTGCCGCGACGGCGAACCCGCCCAGGATCGCGACCGCATCCTCGAGCAGCGCGATCGGCAGGTCCCGCCCGCCGCTGACCGCCACCAGCCGCTTGCGTGCCTGATAGCCACCGAGGGTGCCCAGCACCGCGCCGATGATGCCGGCCCCCAGCGCGGTGAACGTCCAGTGCGGCCAGGCGCCCAGCGCCGCGCCCGCGAGCCCGCCCATCAGGAGCCGGGCCGCGAAGACCGGCGGCGCCGTCCGCGGCGGCGTCTTGGGCAGCTTGTCGTTCACCAATTCGCCGACGGCCAGAAGGCTGAAGATGACGACGGTGATGATGTTGCCCAGCCACGATGCCCAGGTGCCGTGCAAGTCGATCCAGCCGAGGTAGGCGGCCCACGCGACCACCGCGGGCGCCGTCAGGGAGCGCAGCCCCGCGACAACGCCAATCAGCAAAGCCAGCAACAGAACAAGGACATGCGTCACGGCAACCCTCCTGGGGGATGAACAGCGCGGCAATCATAAGAGCGGGCGGCGGCCGTAAGGGCCCCCTCCCCTAGCCGGACGCTAACACAGCCTGGGCCGGGCTGGTGAGATCAGAATCGGCAGAACCTGATATCGGACGCCAGGATCGCTTTGGCGCCGATGGACGCGAGCTCGTCCATGATCTCGTTGACGCCCCGACGCGGCACCAGCGCGCGGATCGCGACCCAGTCCGGGTCGGCGAGCGGGGCGATGGTCGGCGACTCCAGGCCCGGAGTGATTGACGTGGCCTGATCCAGCACCGACCGCGGGCAGTCGTAGTCGAGCATCAAATACTGCTGCCCGAACACCACACCCTGAATCCGGGCGACCAGCTGATCGCGTGCCGCCCGCTGTGCACCGTCGCGGTCCCCGGCGGCGCGCTCGATCAGCACCGCCTCCGAATCACACAGCGGCTCACCGAAGGCCACGAGATCGTGCAGGCTCAGGGTGCGGCCGGACCCGACCACGTCTGCGATCGCGTCGGCCACGCCGAGCTGCACCGAAATCTCCACGGCACCGTCAAGCCTGATGACGGTCGCTTCAATTCCCTTGTCCGCCAAATCTTTTCGGACCAGATTCGGGTAGGCGGTGGCGATTCGCTTGCCGGCCAGGTCGGCCGTCGTCCAGTCGAAACCGGCCGGACCCGCATAGCGGAAGCTGGACGAACCGAAACCCAGTGCCAGGCATTCGGTCACCGGCGCGTCCGAGTCGAGCACCAGGTCGCGCCCGGTGATGCCGAAGTCGAGCTGTCCCGAACCGACGTAGATGGCAATGTCTTTGGGCCGCAGAAAGAAGAACTCGACCTGGTTGGCGCGGTCGATGACGGTGAGGTCTTTGGAATCGGTGCGCCGCCGGTAGCCGGCCTCCGAGAGGATCTCACTGGCCGGCTCACTGAGCGTGCCCTTGTTCGGCACGGCGACTCGCAGCATGTTCATAGCTTCCGATAGACGTCGTCGAGGGACAGTCCGCGCGCGATCATCAGCACCTGAGCCCAGTACAGCAACTGACTGATCTCCTCGGCCAATGCGTCGTTGGATTCGTGCTCGGCGGCCAGCCACACCTCGCCCGCCTCTTCCAGGATCTTCTTGCCCAGCCCATGAATCCCGCCGTCGAGCGCGGCGACCGTGGCACTGCCGGCCGGTCGGGTGCGGGCACGGTCGCCGAGTTCGGCGAACAGATCCTCGAATGTCTTCACGGCCAGCGATTGTTTCACGAGGCAGCGAGCAAAGTCACCTTGGTTTCGCGCCGCTGACGACGCCTGACGGCGCCTACCGGCGATCCCCAAGCCCCACAGGTTGTTTCGGGGAGCAGAGCCCGTCAGGCGAACCCGGCGAGCGTGGTGCGCAGCGCGTATTCCAATTGAACATTGAACAGTCCGCTCGGGGCGGTGTCCGGGTTCAGCCAGCGGTCGAGGACGAATTTGACTGTGGCCAAACTCGTGTGAACCAGCAGAGCGGGTCGGACGTCGTCCGTCGGATCGACGTCCAGGCGCAAAGCCACCTGCTCCAGGAACTTCTCGTGATCGGTCTCGCTGACCAGCGCCGTTTTACTCAGCAAGTGTGGCGCGGTGGCGATCGCATGGCGCCAGGTATCCAAATTGTCGAGTTCATCCGCGTTGCGGGCACGAATGACGAATACCTGAATCAACGCCTCGACGGCCGACTCGCCGGGCGGCCTCGCGCTGTACGAACGAACGATTTCGCCGATCGCCTCCCGAACAGGATCGACCAAAAGGCCCTCTTTTGTGGGTGCGTGCCGGAAATAGGTACTGATAGAAATTCCGGCGGCCGAGGCGATCTCCTCGGTGGTGACGGCATCGAATCCGTGCTTGGCGAAAAGCTCGAATGCGGTGTGCTGGATCTGCGTGAGCAATTGCGCGCGGCGCCGGTCCCGTAACGAGCCGGTGTTTGCTGTGGGCATGCCATAACCTTCGTCGAGCTGACATTCCAGCGCGTCGGTGCCGTTCAGTGACGATCGCAGGTGAGTGACTCTACACTATTGAAAGTCGCTATCAACTAGGCTAGTGTGACTCAGCACACACCGAGAACCGCAGTTCACAGAGCCTCGTGACATTACCTTTATGCAGATGCGCTGCACGGCACCCGGCCCCTACTGTTCTGCACTCGAGCACTTATTGGTGGGGGGAACGCCAATGGAGGCGGCAGCTGGTGCGCAATGACCGGTAGATTTGGTTTGCTAGACGGACTACCGGTGACGCGCGGATGACGACCCAGGAAGACGGCGTCGTCGCGATTCAGAACTGGTCTGTCGGCTACGTCAAACGTCATCCGATCGCGTCGCTGACGACGGTGGGCGAGCAGTTCGTCCTCGGCGTGCGCACGATTCAGTACTTCTTTTTCGACCTGGCGACTGGTCGATTTCAGTGGCAGGAATTCGTCCGACAGGGCGCGTTCATGGCGGGCACCGCGGTACTGCCGACCATTCTGGTGTCACTGCCGATCAGCGTCACCCTGTCCATTCAATTCGCCCTGCTCGCCGGGCAGGTGGGCGCCACCTCGCTGGCCGGCGCGGCCAGCGGTCTGGCCGTCATCCGGCAGGGCGCGTCGTTGGTCGCCGCCGTGTTGATGGCGTCGGCCGTCGGCTCGGCGATCACCGCCGATCTGGGGTCACGAACCATGCGCGAGGAAACCGACGCGATGGAGGTGATGGGCGTATCGGTGATCCGCCGTCTGGTGGTACCGCGCTTTGCCGCGGCGATCATGATCGGCGTCGCGCTCACCGGTGTCGTGTGCTTTGTCGGATTCTTCGCGAGCTACATGTTCAACGTGTATTTCCAGAACGGCGCGCCCGGGAGTTTCGTGTCGACCTTCGCATCCTTTGCGACCACCGACGACATGATTCTGGCGTTGGTGAAAGCCGTTATTTTCGGCGCGATCGTCGCCGTCGTGTCCGCGCAGAAAGGCCTGTCCACAGTCGGTGGCCCAACGGGCGTCGCGAACTCGGTCAATGCCGCTGTCGTCGAAGCGATCCTGCTGCTGATGATCGTCAATGTCGCGATCAGCCAGCTCTACATCATGCTGGTGCCCAGGACGGGGCTCTGACATGGCGGCCGCCCCGTACCTGCCGTTCGCGCCCATCACCGTCCCGGTTCTGCGGCTGTACCACCGGGGCACCGTGCCGATCATCCGGCTGGGCCATTTGCTGGTCTTTTTCGTCCGGGCTCTGGTCGCGGTGCCTCTCGCGTTGCGCCAGTACCGCGGCGAGTTCCTGCGGCTGCTGTCGAACATCACCTGGGGCAACGGCTCGATCGTGGTGGGTGGCGGAACCGCTGGTGTGGCCGTGGTTCTCGGCATGACCGTGGGCGCACTGGTCGGCATCGAGGGGTACAACTTCCTGGACCTGCTGGGCCTCGGGCCGGCCACCGGTTTCGTCTCGTCGTTGGTCAACACCCGCGAGCTGGCACCGCTGATGGCATCGCTGGCGTTCGCCATGCAGGGCGGTTGCCGTTTTACCGCCCAGTTGGGGTCGATGCGGATCGCCGAGGAGATCGATGCGCTGGAATCCATTGCGATCCGGCCGATTCCGTATCTGGTGACGACGCGGCTGATCGCCTCGGTCGCGGCCATCGTCCCGCTGTACGTGGCGTGCCTGGCGATCGGCTATCTGACCACCCAGCTCGTGGTCGGCATCAGCAGCGGTGGCTCCACGGGCTCCTACCTGCATTACTTCACGCTGATGCTGGCCGGCCAGGACATCGTCTACTCGTTGATCAAGGCCGTGATCTTCGTGTGGATCGCGTCCACTATTCAGTGCTACTACGGCTATTACGCGACCGGTGGCCCGGAGGGCGTCGGGGTGGCCGCCGGGCATGGCATGAGGGCCAGCATCACCGTCGTGATCATGGTGAACATGCTGCTCACCATGGCGTTGTGGGGGGTAGACGCCGGCGCAAGGTTCGGTGGTTAGGCAGGTGGGTAAGCCGAATTCCTTTGAGTTGGACGGCCGCGGGCCCTCGGACCGGCAGTTGCTTCTCACCGGCACCGCGGTGGCAGTGGTTGCGGCGCTGCTTACCGTCGCGATGCTGCTCAAGTCCACCGGCCGGCTCAACGACTACGTCCGGGTGGTCGCCGATCTGCTCAACGTCGGCGACGGGCTGCCGCAGAAGTCCGACGTCAAGTATCACGGCGTGCTCGTCGGGACGGTCGATGACGTGGTCCCCGCGTCCAACGGGAAGCCCAATTACGTCCACATCGATCTCAAAACCGAGTACGCCAAGTCGATTCCGGCCGGGGTCACCGCTCGCGTGGTGCCCAGCAACGTCTTCGCGGTGTCGTCGGTGCAGTTGGTAGGCCCCGCGGGACAGCAGGGCCCGGGCGGGGCGATCCGCCCCGGCGCGCACATCCCCGAAGACACCCGGCTTCCGACCGTGCTGTTTCAGACCACCGTCAGCAAGTTGCGCGACCTGCTGGCAGCCGCCGGCCGTGGCCGCGACGACAGATCCATCGGGATCCTGGCCGCACTGGGTGCGGCCACCGACCACCGTCGCGTTCCGTTGCTGAACGCCGGAGCACAGCTGAATCGCCTTCTCGACCAATTAAATTCGATCGTCAGCACCGACACTGGGCCGTCGACCGTGTCCGCGCTCGTCGATGCGGCCCGTGGGCTGCAGGCCACCGCACCCGATCTGCTCGACGCCCTGCACCAGGCCGTCGAACCGATGCAAACCTTCGCCGAGACGCGGGGACAGTTGACCTCGCTGCTCTCCGGCGCCGAGGACACCGTCGCGACGGTGCATCAGTCATTCGATCATCACATCGACCAACTCATTCACATCACCAGCGACTTCACCCCGGTGCTGGGTGTGTTGGCGATGAAGTCGAACAATTTCGTGCCCGCGGTCACCAAGTTGGACAACCTGGCCAACAGGTTCATGGAGGAAGTCTGGGTGCCGGGCCAAGACGTCGGCAATATGCGCGCGATGCTGACCTTTACCCCGAGCTCCACCTACACCCGTGCGGACTGTCCACATTACGGAGACCTGAAGGGGCCCAGCTGCTTTACCGCACCGCTGATCCCGGTGCGGCCCGACCTGCCGGAAGTGTTGCTGCCGCAGAACTATCAGCCACCCAAGGATCTGGCGCCGCCACCGGGAACCGTCATCGGCCCGAACGGAAACCTCGTCGCCGTCGGACCACCGTTGATCAACCCCAATCCCGACCTAATCGACCCCAATCCCCCACTGGCCCCGGGGATTACACCGTCGCCGCCGGTGCCGGGCAGCGCCAATCCCGATAACCCGGTACCCGGTGCTCCCGCAACTCCTTCGCCGAACGCACCGTGGGTCGCGCCGGTGGCGCCGAAGGCACCGTGGATACCGCAATCGGCCTTCGGCGGCAACGTCGGACCCGTCGGCAGCCAATACGAGCGCAACATGCTCAGCGTGATCACCGGCCAGACTGCCACCCCGGCCACCGAGCTATTGCTGGGACCGGTGGCCCGCGGATCCACGGTCTCTTTGAGTCATGCCCCAAAACTCGCAGTCGGACAACCCAAGTGAGATGCGAATGAGATTTCGTGCGCCGCTGATCGGTCTCACCTTGTTCATGGTCGTCGCGCTGACGCTGACCTGGCTGGTTTACGTGAGCCTGCGACGTGACGTTGCCGGCGACACGGCCAAGTATGCGGCGCTGTTCACCGATGTCTACGGGCTTCGCGAAGGCGACGACGTCCGGATGGCCGGGGTGCGGGTGGGCCGGGTGGAAAGCGTGGAACTCGACGGGAAACTCGCGAGGGTGGCTTTCGTGGTGCAAACCGCTCAACACCTGTACGGCAACACCGTCGCGTCGGTGACGTACCAAAACATCGTCGGGCAGCGTTATCTCGGGCTGTCGTTAGGACCGGAGGGCAGTCGAAGCCTGCTCCCGCCGGGCAGTGTGCTGCCGTTGGAACGCACCGAACCATCGTTTGACGTCACCGCGCTGCTCAACGGCTACGAGCCGCTGTTCAGCCTGCTGAACCCACAGGACGCCGACAACCTCACCAAGGGAATCATCGCCTCGCTGCAGGGCGACACCTCGTCACTGACCACGCTGATCAGCCAGACATCGACGCTCACACAGACATTCGCCGGACGAGACCAAGCCCTTGGCGACGTGATCACCAATCTCAACAAGGTGGTCGGCAACCTGGCGCGGCAGAACGACAATTTCGACGGGGTCATCACCCAAACCCGTGACGTGGTCGACCAACTCGACCGCCGACGTCCCGAGCTGGTGGCTTCGCTGGGTTCACTGTCGCGGGTGATGGGCCGGTTGTCGACGTCGGCCAACGACGTCTACCCGGCGCTGCGTGAATTCATCGACCGCAAACCCGGTGTGTCCAGGCACCTGATGGATGTCGAGCCGCAGGTGGCCTTTTTCGGCGACAACATCCCGCTGCTACTCAAAGGGCTTGTCCGAGTCGGCAACCAGGGCGCTTACGGCAACGCATATGTGTGCGACGTCAACTTCATGGGCTTCTTCCCCGGCCTGAACGACGTCGTGCCGATCATCGTCGCCGCGGCCACCCCGGGTAACAAGACGTGGCACACGCCGAGATGCAGGAGCACCGCCGGTGGCTGATTCGTCCGTCTGGCTTCGACTTTCGAGGATCAGGAAGCGTCCGCTGGAAAGCTACAACACCACCTGGATGGGGTTTATCGCCGTCACGGTGGTCGCGGTCGTGATCGGGGGCATGCTGGCGGTGCACGCGCTCGGTGCCGGCTACCGGCACTACACCGCCGAGTTTCTGCAGGCCGCCTCGCTGCGGGCCGGCAACCCGATCGTGGTCGCGGGCATCCCGGTCGGCGAAGTGACCAGCATGAAACTCGACGGCGATCACGTCGAGGCGGGGCTGAAGATCCGCGACAATATCGTGCTGGGCAAGGATTCTCGAGCCACGATCAAGGTCACCACGATCCTGGGCTCGCGTTATCTCTCGGTGCGGCCCAACGGCTCGGCCGCGTTACCCCACGGCACCTTTGACCTGGCGCACACCGAGGTTCCCTACGATCTGCAATCCGCGTTGCAGGATGCCACGACGACGTTCGAGCAGGTCGACTCCGACCGGTTCGCGCAATCGCTTGCGGTGCTGGGCAAACAACTCGAGGGCCTGCCCGCGGTGGTGCCCCAGGCGATGACGAACATTCACTCGCTGTCGTCGATCATCGCGGTGCGACGCGACCAACTGGGTCAGCTGCTGGGCAGCACCGAACGGGTGACCAACACATTGCGGCGCCAGCAGGCCGGCCTCGGCAATCTGATCAACCAGGGACAGGATCTGCTGGGCCAATTCGTCGCGCGGCGAGCCGTTTTCCACGCGATGATGCAATCGCTGACCAACCTCGTCAACACCATGAGCCAGATCGTGGTCAACGACCGGTCAGGTCTTGACTCGCTGATCGCCGACATGCGCGACTTCACCGCCATGATGGCGCAACACGACGACCTGCTGAGCAACCTGCTGCAAATCAGCCCAATCTTCTTCCGGGAAGCGGCAAACCTCACCGGCGAGGGCAATGCGCTGAATTTCAACGCCAACAACGTCCCGCTCGTCGACTCGTGGATGTGCGCCATCAGCGGCCGCGCCAAGCAGTTCGGGATGATCCAATACTTCAAGGACTGCAAGTGATGGCCTCGAAGATCCGGTCCAAGGCAGTGGCGATCCTCGCCGCCCTGGTGGTGGCGGCCGCGGCCGTCGGGGTCTCGTGGTGGTACCTGGCCCCGGATCAGGACACCATCACAGTAACGGCCCAATTCGACAGTGCCTCAGGCCTTTACGAGGGCAACGTGGTCGCGGTACTGGGAATGCCGGTGGGCAAGATCACCAAGATCAACGCCAAGGGCGGCTACGTCGAAGTCGAATTCACCGTCGATCGCCACGTCAAGGTACCCGCTACCGCCCAAGCCGTCACGGTGTCCACCTCGATCCTCACCGACCGGCAGATCGAGCTGACGCCGCCCTATCGTGGCGGTCCAGTGCTGGAGAACCACGACACCATCGGCCTGACCCGGACCAAGACGCCCGTCGAATTCAGCCGTGTGCTCGGCGTTCTCGACAAGGTCACCAAGTCGCTCGAGGGCGACGGCCACGGCGGTGGCCCCGTCGCCGACGTGCTCAACAACGGCACGAAGGTTGTCGACGGCAACGGCGGGCAGATCAAATCGGCGCTCGACGAGTTGTCCCGGGCGCTGCGCCTGTCCAGCGACGGCGGGGCGGCCACCCGCGAGCAGATCACCACGATCGTCAAGAACATCAGCGCGTTGTTCGACGCGGTCGCCGCCAATGACGGCAAGCTGCGCGAATTCGCCTCCACCATCCACCAAGTCAGCCAGATCATGGCCGACGAGGATATCGGCGGCGGCAGCACCGGACGCAGATTCGACCAACTTGTGCAACGGGCCGGCGAGCTGCTCGACACCAACCGGGACACCATCAAGAATTCTCTGCTCCACGGCAACAAGATGCTGACCATGGTGACCAATCAGCGGCGCGACCTCGCCGAGCTCCTCGATGTGGCACCGATGCTGGCCGACAACGCCTACAACATGATCGACCGCGCCAACGGTGCCGTGCGCGCCCGTTTCCTCACCGACCGATTGGTCTTCGACAGCCAATACACCAAAGAGATCTGCAACTTGATGGGCCTTCGGCAACTCGGGTGCAGCACCGGAACAATCCAGGACTTCGGGCCGGATTTCGGGTTGACCTACGTGCTGGACGGCATGGCCGCGATGGGGCAGAAATGATCACCGCCCGCGTCCGCGTCGCGCTGGCCATGGCGGCCACGGTGCTGATCGCCTCCGGATGCGGCACGAATGGTCTTGCCAGCCTGCCCCTTCCGGCTCCGGGGCTGGGTTCGGGCGGATACACCTTGACCGCGGTGTTCTCCAATGCGCTCAACCTTCCGATGAACGCCAAGGTGAAGCTGGCCGGCGCCGACGTCGGGCAGGTCGAAGCGATGGTCGCACGTGACTACACCGCGGTCACCACGCTGCGGATCAGAAACGGGGTGCGGCTGCCACGCGGCAGCACCGCCGAATTGCGCACCGCCACACCGCTGGGCGACGTGTTCGTCGCGCTCAAGCCTCCTGCCGACGATCCCGACGACGATCCGATGCTGCACGACGGCGACACTATCGGCCTGGATTCGACGGCCGCGGCGGCGACCGTTGAATCGGTGCTGAGTTCGGCGGCGATCCTCGTCAACGGCGGAGCGGTGCGCAATTTCACCAATATCATCAACGGTTTCGGCAAGGCCACCGGTGATCAGGGCCAGGCGTTCGGTGAGCTGATCCGCAAGTCCAACCAGCTGGTCGCAACGCTCGACGCCAGGTCCGACCAGATTTCGGGTGCGTTGACCGAATTGTCCCGTCTGGCAGACGAACTCGATGCCAAGGACGCCACCATCACCGACCTGATGACTGCGGCCCGGCCCGCCACCTCGGCCCTGGCCGACAACACCACCCAGCTGTCGGATCTCGCCGTGCAGGTGGGCAACACCTCCCGGTTGCTGGCCAGGTTCCCGTCGATCGGGGGAACCGACACCAGCGGCCGCAGCATGATCCGCGACCTCAACACGATCGCCGGAGCCGCCAACGACGTTGCGGTAAGCCCGGACACCAGCTTTTACGCGATCAACCGGCTGATTCCGCCCTTGGTCAAATCGACGTCGGGAAGCGCGATTTCGGTGCACGTGGGCGTCGACAAGCTGATCCTCGGATCGCTGCCCGACATCGGGTATCCCGGCGACATCGGGCTGCACGGACCGCACCACTACAACATGAACCTTCTCGTCGGCACCCTGAAATACACCCTGTGGCGACTGCAAGAACGCGTGGTCGGGCGGGGACCGAACTCGCCACAGGTTCCCGTCATGCCCGACCCGAATATCCCGGGCCAAATCGATCTCGCCCCCGGTCCTTTATCGCCGGCGCCGGGACCGCCGCCATGATCGCCGCAGCCGCCAACGTCGTGGTCCGGGTGGTGCGGACCGCTCACCGCCAGCAGGTCTGGCCGTCGGTGGCCGGACTGGTGCTCACCCTGGTGGTCGGAACCGCTTACCTGCTGATCGGGGCATTGCGGGTAACACCGTTGGCGTCGTCCTACCGAGTCACCGTGCAGCTACCCGAATCCGGTGGCCTGCTGCCCAATCAGGATGTGGCGTTGCGCGGTGTGCGGATTGGTCGCGTCGAGTCGTTGCAGATCACCGACAGTGGAGTCAACGCGATCGCCAGCATCTCGTCGAAGGTGCGGATTCCGGCCAGCAGCGTCGCGCGCGTGTCGGCGCTCTCCCCGGCCGGCGAGCAGTACATCGACTTCCAAGCCGAATCCGATGCCGGACCGTATTTGCACGACGGCAGCCTGATCGCGCTGGCCCACACCAGTGTTCCGGTCAGCCTGGCGCAGTTGCTCGGCGACGCCGACGGGATGCTGGCCCAGGTCGACCCCCGCAAGGTCGAGCTGATCAAGAAGGAACTGAGCCTGAGCGGCCAGGGCCCGGCGAAGCTGGCGGCCATCGTCGACGGCGGCACGTTCTTGTTGTCGACGCTCGATTCGGTGCTGCCCCAAACGACCAGCATCATCAAGACCAGCCGGGTGGTGCTCACCCTGGCCAGTGATAAGAACGCCGGATTAGCCGCCACCGCAACCGAACTCAACCGCACGTTGTCCGGGGTTGCGCGCATGCAAGCCGGCTACCGGAGGCTGACCGCACAGACACCGCAGACGCTGTCGGCGGTCGACAATTTGTTCTCCGACAATTCCGAGACGATGGTGCAGCTGCTGGGCTCCATGGCCACCATGTCGCAATTGCTCTACCAGCGGGTGCCGGCGCTCAACGCACTGTTCCCCGACTACCGCGGCTCGGTGCTGGACGCGGTGACGAGCGCCTTCCACGACCAAGGAGTCTGGGCAATCGCCGATCTCTACCCCCGCTACGTGTGCGACTACGGGACGCCCGCGCACCCGCCATCGGCCGCGGACTACTACGAGCCGTTCATGTACACCTATTGCCGCGACACCGACCCCGCCGTGTCGATCCGCGGGGCCAAGAACGCGCCGCGCCCGGGCGGCGACGACACCGCCGGTCCGCCGCCGGGAGCCGACCTGGGCCGCAGAACCGACCCAACACCTAAGGGCCGCTTCACGATTCCCACGCCATACGGCGGACCCCCGCTGCCGATCGAACCGCCCCACTAGGACCGACCTAAACTCTGACGGAGGAGTTGACTGTGACCGCCACATCCGAGAAAGTTGCCGAGGCCGAAATGCCCGAAGCGCCAAGCTCAGAACCCGAAGACGTCGAGGGCACCGACGTCAAAGACGACGACGTCGCGGGCGGCGAAGCCGACGAGGACGTCAAGGATGCCGAAGCGGCCGACGAAAGCGACGAGGACATTCCGTTCGGGCGTCAGGCCGACAAGGACAAGGCCGACAAGACGCCGCTGCGCAGTCGGCCCTGGGGGCGCTACCTGCGCCGCGGCGCGCTGCCCCTGTTACTCGTTGCCTCGCTTGCGGTTAACGGCCTGCTGGGCTGGCAGCTGTGGCACGAGCATCAGGTGACGCAGGCGGGCCAGCAGGCTCAACAGGCCGCGATCGCCTACGCGCAAGTGCTCACGAGCATCGACTCCAACAAGGTCGACGAGAACTTCCGGCAGGTGCTCGACGGCGCGACCGGCGAGTTCAAAGACATGTACACCCAATCCAGCGTGCAACTTCGGCAGCTGCTGATCGACAATAAGGCAAGCGCCCACGGCGTGGTGGTGGATTCGGCGATTCAGTCCGCATCCACGAATAAGGTTGTGGTGCTTGTCTTTATCGACCAGACCGTGGCCAATTCGCAGTCGCCCGATCCGCGCATCGACCGCAGCCGGATCAAGATGACGATGGAGAAGGTGGACGGCCGCTGGCGGGCCAGCAAAGTCCAGCTCCTCTGAGCCGATGAGCCAGGCCATGCGCAAGAGACTGAGCGCCATACTTCTGTTGCTCACCGCGACGGCGGTTCCCGATGCGGCCATCGCGCGGGCCTCGGCCCCGTCGTTCTGCGGTGAGCTCGGCGGCGACTGGGACGGCCAGTACTGCCACACCACGGTGACCTCGGAACGCAACGCCGTCCGTGACATCAAGGTCGCGCTGCCCGGCGAGCTGATCGACAATCCCGCCACCAGTGGTGTGGTGCGCGACTACTTGCGCACCCTGGTCAGCAACTGGCGCAATGCCAACGCGCACATGGCCGCCGACAGCTACGGCGAGGAGAACTACGAAATCTTGCGGCACGGGAATCTGCTGAGCGCGGTGTTCCACGAGGACTACCACGCCGACGGGCCCAAGCCGAACAATGCCTACCGCACCTTCACGTTCGACATGGCCAGCGGCCGGCGGCTACAGCTGTCGGATCTGACGACGTCGAATCCGCTGACCGCGATCCCACCGCTGGCACAGCCCTTCATCGAGACCGCGCTCAATCAAGCACCGCCCCCGCATGACCCCGGGACCTACCCCTTCATCGTCGATCGCTGGACTCCCGACAAGGTCTACTCCGGGGCCTACAAAGCGTGGGCACTGACTCCCGACGAGTTGATCCTCTACATGCCGGACTATCCCGTCGGCCACGACGAGCCGATCAACTTCTCGCCGGGTCTGCCGCAGTGGTACATGGACGGCGGCACCGTCCAGGCCCACATTCCCCTGGCGGCGCTGGGCCCGGTCCTGCGTATCTAGTCGCGGCCTCGCCGCGTACAGTGGCAGTGGTTAAGTCACCTAACTAACGCCGGGAAGGGAATGCCCATGGCGCGCACCGAGAATGACACCTGGGATCTGGCATCCAGCGTCGGCGCGACCGCGACGGCAGTCGCGACGCAGCGCGCGATGGCGTCGCAGGGGCCGGATGCGCCGCTCGACGACCCCTGGGCCGATCCCCTGGTGCGCGCGGTGGGCAGCGACACCTTCATCAAGCTGATCGACGGAAAGCTCGGCGACACCAACGATCCGGTGATGAATAGAAAGGCCGTGATCGAGCAGATCACCGTGCGCACCCGGTTCTTCGACGACTTCTTTCGGCAAGCCACCGATGCCGGCGTGCGGCAGGCGGTGATTCTGGCGTCCGGTCTGGACACCCGGGCCTACCGGCTGCCGTGGCCGGCCGACACGGTGGTCTACGAAATCGACCAGCCCGGGGTGATCGATTTCAAGACCCGCACGCTGGCCGAGCTGGGTGCTGAGCCGCCCGCGCAACGTCGCACCGTGGCGATCGACTTGCGCGAGGACTGGCCCGCCGCACTCGTCGGCGCCGGGCTCGATACCTCCAAGCCGACCGCGTGGAGCGCCGAAGGCCTGCTCGTCTATCTGCCGCCGGAGGCACAGGACCGCTTGTTCGACAACGTCGGCGCACTGTCGGCGCCGGGCAGCCGAATCGCCTGTGAGCACCTCGATTTCCGCAACATTCCCGCGGATTGGGCGGACCAGCTCACCGAGAGGTCGCGGCGCATCGGCTCGAAGATCAATCTGGCCGAGTTGTTCTACACCGGTGACCGCAACGTCGCCGGCGAGTACCTCAGCGAGCGCGGTTGGCGGGTCGACATCACCACGACCGAGCAGGCCTTCGCCGCCCAGGGTTTCCAGCTTCCGCAAGACGAGCTGGCCTCGTTCGGCGGATCCTCCGGTTACCTGTCGGCGGTACTGGCTGAGACACCGCCCGTGTAAGCGGGGCTGACGCGGGTACACCCCGGTGGTGTCCTCGCTGCCCGACGATCTACGCCGACTCGCCAAAGCCCATGGGGTGGCGACCTTTTACCGCAATGAACGGCGCGAGCCGGTAGAGGTCGACGCCGACGTCGTGGTCAAAGTGCTATCCCTGCTCGAGGTGGATGCCGCGACCCAATCCGGCCGCCGCAGCGAGTTGGACAAGCTGGCCGAGCGGGACGCAGCCCTGGCGCCCACGATCGCGGTACGCGTCGACGGTCGTCGCCGGCCCTTCCCCGGTGCGGTGGGATTGGTCGGCGAGGATGGGGCCGAGACCACCCTGCGCGAGGAATTGCCGGCCGATCTGTCACCGGGGTGGTATCGGCTGCACACCCGTGACGGCCAGGAAGTCACCCTGGTGGCAGCCCCGCCGCAGGTGCCGCAGACACCGGCTACCTGGGGATGGATGCTGCAGCTCTACGGGCTGCGTTCCGGACGATCGTGGGGCATCGGCGATCTGGCGGACCTGCGTGATTTCATCGAGTGGACCGCGGCCGAACACGGCGCGGGCGCGGTCTTACTCAACCCGCTGAATGCGCCCGGGCCGACGCACCCGGTGCAGCCCTCGCCCTACACGCCGTCCAGCAGACGATTCGCCAATCCGCTGGCGCTGCACATCGAGGACCTCGATGCTTACCGTCGGGCCGACCCTGCGACGCGTGCGGAGGTGGATGCGCTGCGCGTCGCGCCCGATACCGAGCGCATCGATCATGATCTCGTGTGGGCGGCCAAGCGCTCGGCGCTGGAATTGTTGTGGCGGGCCGACGGCCGGCCCAGTCCCCTGGACGAACCGGGGGCGTCCGCCGGGCTGCGTGACTGGGCCACCTACTGCGCACTGGCCGAACGCCACGGTGGTCGCTGGCCGCAGTGGCCTCGGCCACTACGAGATGTCAACGGACCGGCCGTGATTGCGGCCCGCAGCGAGCTGGCGCACCGAATCGCGTTCCACGCGTGGGTCCAGCAACGTTGCGCGGAGCAACTCCGCGCGGTGCGCGAAACCGCGCGCAATGCCGGTATGGCACTCGGCGTACTGCACGACCTGCCGGTAGGGGTCGATTCGGACGGGGCCGACGCGTGGGCGCTGGCCGACATGCTGGCAGCCGGGGTGCACGTCGGCGCACCGCCGGACAACTTCACCCCGCGCGGCCAGGATTGGGGACTACCGCCCTGGCGTCCGGACCGGCTCGCCGCCACCGGATACACCGCGCTGCGAGACATGTTGCGCGCGATCGTCGTTCACGCCGACGGCTTACGGATCGATCATGTCGCCGGCTTGTGGCGGCTGTGGTGGATTCCTCCCGGCGACACCCCCGACCGAGGCACCTACGTGCATTACGATGCCGACGTCATGCTCGCGGTCCTTGCCCTCGAGGCGCACCGGGCGGGCGCGACCGTGGTCGGCGAGGATCTGGGCACCGTGGAACCCGAAGTCACTGCGGCACTCGGCGAAAACGGCATGCTGGGTTCTGCCGTGTCCTGGTTCACCCGCGACGAATCAAAGTCCGGACAACCGCTACTTGCCGCATCGGAATGGCCGACGCGGGTGGCCGCCAGCCTTTCCACGCACGACTTGCCCACCGCGGCAGGCTTTTTGCGAGGTGAACATGTGCGCGTGCGCGCCGAACTCGGTCTGCTCGACGACGTACCGGCCGAACAAGCCTCGGCCGACAAGGAAAAAGCCGAGTGGCTGGAATTGTTGCGTTCCCACGGGCTATTGCCGGCCGATCCGGACGAAGCCGCGATCATCTCGGCGATGCACCGCTTCTTGGCGGCCACCCCGAGCCGATTGAAGCTGATCTCGCCCTACGACATCGTCGCCGAACCGCGGCAGCCCAACTTGCCCGGCACCATCGACGAATACCCGAATTGGCGGTTGCCGCTGCCGCAGACGCTCGAGCAGCTGCGCGTCGATCCGCGAGTGGCCGAGACCGCCACCGTCTTCCAGGCTGCCGCCGAAAGCTGACCTTCGTCAGTTGGCCTGCCGGCGGCGCAGGTCGATCGAAATCACCTCGGCGATGTGCTCGTCGTGCACGCTCTGGTCGTGGTCGTCCGCGGCCGTCCTGCTGCGGTGGGCGGACCAGCGCACGCTTCCCGCCAATTCGTGGTAATCCCACACCAAATCACCGACTTCGCGCCGGGCCCGGCCGACCGCGGTGTGTAGCGCCCCGACGATGCGCCGGACATGCAGCGCCGTAACGCCGACGGCCTCAATGGCCAAATACGCAATGCGATTGCGCTCTCGCTCAAGCATGACATCCCTCCCAGATGCCTAGTGAGTTTAAGGCTCAGTCCTCCGGGTTGTAGCCGAGGTTGGGCCCGAGCCAGCGCTCGGCTTCGGCCAGGGTCCAGCCCTTGCGCTTGGCATAGTCGGCGACCTGGTCCTGGGCCATCCGGCCGATCACGAAGTACTGCGACTGCGGGTGCGAGAAATACCAGCCGCTGACGGCGGCACCCGGCCACATCGCCATCGACTCGGTCAGCTCGATGCCGGACCGCTGCGTGACGTCCATCAATGTGAAGAGCGTCACCTTTTCGGTGTGCTCCGGGCAAGCCGGGTAGCCCGGGGCCGGACGGATTCCCACGTACTTCTCGCCGATGAGCGCCTCGTTGTCCAACTGCTCGTCGGGCTGGAATCCCCAGAACTCCTTGCGGACCCGCTGGTGCATCCGTTCAGCGAACGCCTCGGCCAGCCGATCGGCCAGTGACTCCAGCAGGATCGCGCTGTAGTCGTCGTTGGCCGCCTTGAACTCCGCGATCTTGTCCTGGCTGCCGAGCCCCGCGGTGACGGCAAAGGCACCGATGTAGTCGGCAAGACCGGTCTCCTTGGGCGCGATGTAGTCACCCAGCGAGCGGTTCGGGATGCCGTCGCGGTGCTCGCCCTGCTGGCGCAGGTTGTGCAATGTGGTCAGCACCTCGGTACGGGTCTCGTCGGTGTAGACCTCGATGTCGTCACCGACCGCGTTGGCTGGGAAGAACCCGATCACGCCGTTGGCCGTCAGCCACTTCTCCTTGATTAGGGTGTCCAGCATCTCCTGGGCTTCGTCGTACAGCTTGCGGGCGGCCTCGCCCGAGGTCGGGTTGTTGAGGATGTCGGGGAATCGGCCCTTCATCTCCCAGGCGTTGAAAAACGGCTGCCAGTCGATGTATTCGCGCAACTCGGCGAGGTCGTAGTCGTGGAAGTCCCGCACGCCGAGGCCCTGGGCGGGCACCGGCGGCGTGTAGCCGTCCCACTCGATCGGCGTCCGGTTCGCGCGGGCCTTCGCCAACGTCAGCATCGGCCGCTCGTTCTTTTGGGAGTGCCGCTCGCGAAGTGCTGCGTAGTCCTTTTCGGTGGCCTCCAGCAGGGCCGGACGCTGCTTGTCGTCGAGCAACGCCGCGGCGACCGGCACCGAGCGCGACGCGTCCTTGACCCAGACCACCGGACCACTGCGACGCGGCGACACCTTCACCGCGGTGTGGGCGCGCGATGTGGTCGCTCCACCGATCAACAGCGGAATTTCCAGTCCTTCGCGTTCCATCTCGACGGCGAAGTTGACCATCTCGTCCAGCGACGGAGTGATCAGCCCGGACAACCCGATGATGTCGGCCTCGTGCTCCTTCGCCGCGGCCAGGATCTTCTCGGCGGGCACCATCACACCGAGGTCGATCACTTCGAAGTTGTTGCACTGCAGGACAACTCCGACGATGTTCTTGCCGATGTCGTGGACGTCGCCCTTCACGGTCGCCATGATGATCGTGCCGTTGGTGTCCTTACCGGCGGCCGCGCCGGAGGTGACCTTCTCCTCCTCGATGAACGGCAGCAGGTACGCCACGGCCTTCTTCATCACCCGGGCCGATTTCACCACCTGGGGCAGGAACATCTTGCCCGAGCCGAACAGGTCACCGACGACGTTCATGCCGTCCATCAGCGGGCCCTCGATCACCTCGATCGGGCGCCCACCCGCGGCGGCGATCTCGGCCCGCAATTCCTCGGTGTCCTCGTCGACGTGGGCGTCGATTCCCTTGACCAGCGCGTGGGTGATCCGCTCGCGCACCGGCAAGTTGCGCCACTCGGCGACCGCCGCCTCGTCGGCCTTCTCCGTGCTGTTGAACCGCTCGGCGATCTCGAGCAGCCGCTCGGCCGCGTCCTCGCGACGGTTCAGCACGACGTCCTCGATGCGCTCGCGCAGCTCGGGGTCGATCGAGTCGTAGGGCACCAGCGCACCGGCATTGACGATGCCCATGTCCAGGCCGGCCTTGATGGCGTGGAACAGGAACACCGCGTGGATGGCCTCGCGGACGGGGTTGTTGCCCCGGAACGAGAACGACACGTTCGAGATCCCACCGGAGATGTGCACCCCGGGCAGGTTCTCCTTGATCCAGGCGCAGGCCTCGATGAAGTCGATGCCGTAGGTGGCGTGCTCCTCGATACCGGTGGCCAGCGCGAAGCAGTTCGGGTCGAAGATGATGTCCTCGGGCGGGAAGCCGACCTCCTCGGTCAGGATCCGGTAGGCCCGCCCGCAGATCGCCTTGCGGCGCTCCAGGTTGTCGGCCTGCCCCTGCTCGTCGAAGGCCATCACCACGACGGCGGCGCCGTACTTGCGGCACAGCCGTGCTTCGCGGATGAACTTCTCCTCGCCCTCCTTCATCGAGATCGAGTTGACGATCGGCTTGCCCTGCACGTTCTTCAGGCCCGCCTCGATGACCTCCCACTTGGAGGAGTCGATCATCACCGGGACGCGGCTGATGTCCGGCTCGGCCGCGATCAACTTGGTGAACCGGTCCATCGCGGCGACGCCGTCGATCATGCCCTCGTCCATGTTGATGTCGATGACCTGCGCGCCGACCTCGACCTGCTGCAGGGCGACCGACAGCGCGGTGTCGTAATCCTGCGCCTTGATCAGGTTGCGGAATCGCGCCGACCCGGTGATGTTGGTGCGCTCACCGATGTTCACGAACAGGGAATCGTCGGTGATGTTGAGCGGCTCCAGCCCCGAGAGCCGGGTGGCCACCGGGATCTCCGGCAGTTCGCGCGGTGCTTTGCCCTCGACGACCTTGGCGATTTCGGCGATGTGCGGCGGCGCCGTTCCGCAGCAGCCACCGACCAGGTTGACCAGGCCGGCCTCGGCGAAATCGGCGATGTAGGAGGCCTGACGCTCCGGGGACTCGTCGTACTCGCCAAAGGCGTTGGGCAGACCGGCATTCGGATAGCAGGACACGAAGGTGTCCGCGATCCGCGACACCTCGGCGATGTAGGGCCTCATCTCCGGTGCGCCCAGGGCGCAGTTGAGGCCCACCGCGAGCGGTTTGGCGTGCCTGATCGCGTTCCAGAACGCCTCGGTGACCTGGCCGGACAGCGTGCGCCCCGAAGCGTCGGTGATCGTGCCCGAGATGATCAGCGGCCAGCGGCGTCCGCGCTCCTCGAACAGCGTCTCGACGGCGAACACCGCCGCCTTGGCGTTCAGCGAGTCGAAGATCGTCTCGATGATCAGGAGGTCGGCACCACCGTCGACCAGGCCGTTGGCGGATTCGAGGTAGGCGGCGACCAGCTGGTCGTAGGAGACGTTGCGCGCCCCGGGGTCGTTGACGTCCGGCGAGATCGACGCGGTCCGGGTCGTCGGCCCGATGGCGCCGGCGACGTAACGCGGCTTGTCCGGGGTGCTGTACTCGTCGGCGGCCTTACGGGCCAGGGCGGCGCCGGCGTAGTTCAGCTCGTAGGCCAGGTCGGCCATGTCGTAGTCGGAGAGCGAGATCGCGTTCGCGTTGAAGGTGTTGGTCTCGAGGATGTCGGCGCCCGCCTCGAGGTACTCGCGGTGGATCCCCTCGATGATCTGTGGCTGCGTCAGGGTGAGCAGGTCGTTGTTGCCCTGAAGGGCGGTCGGCCACTCGGTGAAGCGGTCGCCGCGGTAGCCGGCCTCGTCCGGGCGGTCGCGCTGGATCGCCGTGCCCATCGCGCCGTCGATCACCAGGATCCGCTGGCGCAGCGCCGCCGTCAGTTCATCGGTGCAGTCGGGGCGGATGTTCGGCGCGAAGGTCTTCGTCGCCGTGCTCGATTCGGAGGCGCTCACGTACGTTCCTTCCATAGCGGAAGGCGTCCTTGACTCTGCCGAGCGTGGCGGCTACCGGCGGGAACCGGCGAACCGTTGCAACGCCTCTCGACCAGAAAAGTCTACGTCCTCCCCCGACGTCTGGACGCCCAGCTCGATCAGACCCACTCGGTGCTCGCGGATCGTGTCGGCAGTGTAGTAATTACCAATGTTAACCAGTTTGCTGACGAGCGTATTTCGTGTCGACCACGTCGAGCAGGCCCGTGACGTCGTCGTGTGCGCTGGTAGCAACCACGTCACGAGGATAGTCGGCCTATGCAAATAGCGAGGTGCGCCGGCCGGCCGCGCGGCTGGGAATCGACGCGGGGCGGGCAGGCCTTAGGCTGATTCTGTGACTCCGCCGGATCGTGGCCCGGAAGCATCAGCGCTCCCCGACCTCCACAACACCATTGTTGTGGCGGCGTTCGAGGGCTGGAATGACGCCGGTGACGCGGCCAGCGATGCGCTGGAACACCTCGACGCGATCTGGGAAGCCCACCCGATCGTGGAGATCGACGACGAGGCGTACTACGACTACCAGGTCAACCGCCCGGTCATCCGTCAGGTCGACGGGGTGACCCGCGAACTGGTGTGGCCGGCGATGCGGATCACCCACTGCCGGCCACCCGGCAGCGACCGCGACATCGTGTTGATGCACGGCGTGGAGCCCAACATGCGCTGGCGCACGTTCTGTGCCGAGCTGGTGGCCATCGCCGACAAGCTCAATGTCGACACGGTGGTGATCCTCGGTGCGCTGCTGGCCGACACTCCCCACACGCGGCCCGTCCCGGTTTCGGGCGCGGCCTACTCCCCCGAGTCGGCGGAACGCTTCGGCCTGCAGGAGACCCGCTACGAAGGGCCGACCGGCATCGCCGGGGTCTTCCAGGACGCCTGCGTGGCCGCCGGGATCCCGGCCGTGACGTTTTGGGCCGCGGTGCCGCACTACGTGTCGCACCCGCCGAACCCGAAGGCGACGGTGGCGCTGCTGCGCCGCGTCGAAGACGTGCTCGATATCGAGGTTCCGCTGGCCGACCTGCCCGCCCAGGCCGAGGAGTGGGAACTGGCGGTCACCGAGATGGCCACCGAGGACGAGGACTTGGCCGAATACGTCCTGTCGCTCGAGCAACGCGGCGACGCCGAGGTCGATGTGAACGAGGCCCTGGGCAAGATCGACGGCGACGCGCTTGCCGCCGAGTTCGAGCGCTACCTGCGCCGCCGCCGCCCGGGATTCGGTAAGTAATTGACGGGCTTGTCCTGTTGCCGTCGGCGGCCGACTGCGAAAAAATCGCTGGCAAACCAACCGGATTGACAGCCCCCGGTCTTGCAGTTCGGGGCCATCCCCGCAGGTTGGGCGAACGACGACGATTGGACCTCGATGACCGCCCTGCCTGATACGCCGCAACCCGATGTCCCGCCCGCGACTCTCAACGAGGAAGCCGGCTACCACAAAGGACTCAAACCCCGCCAGCTGCAGATGATCGCGATCGGCGGCGCGATCGGAACCGGCCTCTTCCTGGGCGCCGGCGGCCGTCTGGCCAACGCCGGGCCCGGGCTGTTCATCGTGTACGGGGTGTGCGGCGTCTTCGTCTTCCTGATACTGCGCGCATTGGGCGAGCTGGTGCTGCACCGTCCGTCGTCGGGTTCGTTCGTGTCCTACGCGCGCGAGTTCTTCGGCGAGAAGGCCGCCTACGTCGTGGGCTGGATGTACTTCCTGAACTGGGCGATGACCTCGATCGTCGACACCACCGCGATCGCCACCTACCTGCGCCACTGGACGACGTTCGCGGTTGTCCCCCAATGGGTTCTGGCCCTGGCAGCCCTCGTGGTGGTGTTGTCGATGAACCTGATCTCCGTCGAGTGGTTCGGTGAGCTCGAATTCTGGGCCGCTCTGATCAAGGTGTTCGCGCTCGTCGCGTTCCTGATCATCGCTCTGGTGTTCCTGGCCGGGCGATTTCAAATCCAGGGGCACGACACCGGAACCGGCAACTGGTCCGACCACGGCGGCCTTTTCCCGACCGGTGCGATAGCACTGCTGGTGACCACCTCAGGGGTGGTATTCGCTTATGCGGCAGTCGAATTGGTCGGTATCGCCGCCGGCGAGACCGCCGAGCCCGAGAAGATCATGCCGCGGGCGATCAACTCGGTGATCGCCCGAGTCGCAGTGTTTTACGTCGGTTCGGTCGCCCTGCTGGGGGTGATGTTGCCCTACACCGCATTCAAGGCCGGTGAGAGCCCGTTCGTCACGTTCTTCTCCAGCATCGGCTTCCACGGGGCCGGCGATTTGATGAACATCGTGGTCCTCACCGCGGCGCTGTCCAGCCTGAACGCGGGACTGTATTCGACCGGGCGCGTCATGCACTCGCTCGCGATGAGCGGCAGCGGCCCCCAGTTCGCGAAACGGATGACCAAACGCGGCGTGCCGTTCGGCGGAATCGCGATGACCGCCGTCATCTGTCTTTTCGGCGTCGCGCTCAACGCCTTCAATCCCGGCAAAGCCTTCGAGATCGTGCTGCACAGCGCCTCGCTCGGCATCGTCGCGTCCTGGGCCATGATCGTGTTGTGCCAGCTGCGGTTCTACCAGAAGGCCCAGGCTGGACTCTTGGAGCGGCCGCGGTTCCGGATGCCGTTCACCCCCTACAGCGGCTACCTCACCTTGGTGTTCTTGGTCTGCGTCGTGGTGCTGATGGCCTTCGATAAACCGGTCGGCATCTTTACCGTCGGCTCGTTGCTGGTGATCGGTCCGGCGCTGGTCGTGGGTTGGTTCGTGGTGCGCAAGCGGGTCGCGGCGTCGGAAACGCACTGGTGAGCGGCTAGGCCTGACCCAACTCCTCGTTGTAGGCGCTGGTGGAACGGCCAAGGGCGGCAACCTCGGCGTCCATCTGGGGCATCAGTTCCGCGGTGGTTCGGCGAATCGGCAGTTCGCCGACGCGAGTGGACAGCACCGGCTTGAGCCAGCGGAACGCGACCACCCAGCCCGGGCAGTAGATCCGGTCCTTGCGCCCCTCGATGCCTTTGACGAATGCGGTCGCGCAGCTGTCCACGTCGGTGGTCTTGTTCAACGGCCAGGGCAGTTTCTTGAGCAAGGTGGTGAACGCGGGCAGGTCGGCCTTGGTGTCGCGGACCAGCGCCGTGTCGATCCACGACATGTGCGCCACCCCGATGCCGACGCCGCGATAACCCACCTCGAGTCGCAGCGCGTTGGCGAAGTGCTCGGTGCCGGCCTTCGACATGTCGTAGGACGCCATGCCCGGGGCCGCCGCGAACGCCGCCAGCGACGACACGATCAGCAGGTATCCACGCCGCTCGATCAGCGCGGGCAGCGCGGCGCGCGCGGTGTGGAAGACGCCGAGCAGGTTGACGTCGAGCACCCGTTTGAATGCCTCCGGGTCGACTTGCAGCACCGAGCCGTAGCTCGCGATGCCGGCGTTGGCCACCGCGACGTCGAGCCCACCGAAGCGCTGTACGGCGGCCTCGACGACGGCCTGCATGGCGGGCAGGTCGCGCACGTCGGCGACCGCCGTCAGCACGTGCTCGTCACCACCGAGTTCGGCGGCGATGGTGTCCAGCGCGGCATTGTCGAGATCGGTCAGGACGAGTTTGGCGCCGTTGTCACGCAGCCGGCGGGCGACCTCGGCGCCGATTCCCCGGGCACCTCCGGTGATGAGAACGACTTTGCCCTGCAGCGATGTCATGGCCGTCAACTACCTTTCACAGTTCCACGCCGAGCAGCGCGTCGATCGCGGTGGCCACCAACTTTGGCGCAGCCTCGTCGTGTCCGCCGTACTCGAGCGCGTCGGTGGCCCAACCATCAAGTGCCGCAATCGCTTTCGGGGTATCGAGGTCGTCGGCCAGGTACTTGCGCACCCGGGCGATGACGTCGGTGGCATCCGGGCCGGCCGGCAGCGTCGTCGCGGTGCTCCAGCGCTGCAGTCGCGCGGCGGACTCGTCGAGCAGCTGCTGGCTCCAGGAGCGGTCCGCGCGGTAGTGCCCGGCCAGCAGACCGAGCCGAATGGCAGCCGGCGAGGCGCCTTGCGCGCGCAGCACCGACACCAGCACCAGGTTGCCGCGGCTCTTCGACATCTTGTGCCCGTCCCAGCCGATCATCCCCGCATGCACATAGTGCCGGGCGAATCGCCTTTCGCTCCTTACACATTCGGCGTGCGCGGCGGTGAATTCGTGGTGCGGGAAGATCAGGTCGCGGCCGCCGCCCTGAATGTCGAGGCCACTGCCGATGCGGCTGAGTGCGATCGCTGCGCACTCGACGTGCCAACCGGGGCGCCCGGCGCCGAACGGGGCAGCCCAGCTGGGCTCCCCGGGCCGCTCGGCCCGCCACAGCAGCGCGTCGAGTTGGTCGGTCTTGCCGGCGCGGTCCGGGTCGCCGCCGCGCTCGGCGAACAGCCGCAGCATGGTGTCGCGGTCATAGCCCGACTCGTAGCCGAACTGCGGCGTGGCGTCCGCGCGGTAGTAGACGTCCGGATATTCGCCGTCGACGACGTAGGCCGCCCCCGACGCCAGCATCTTTTCGACGAGCTCCACCACTTCGGGAATGGCTTCGGTCGCGCCGACATATTCGCGCGGCGGCAACACCCGCAGCGCGGCCATGTCCTCGCGGAACAGCGCCACCTCGCGATCGCCGAGCTCACGCCAGTCGATGCCGTCGCGCGCGGCCCGCTCGAACAGCGGGTCGTCGACGTCGGTGACGTTCTGCACGTAGTGCACGTCGTGCCCGAGATCGCGCCACAGCCGGTGAATCAGGTCGAAAGCGAGATAGGTGGCCGCGTGGCCCAGGTGCGTGGCGTCGTACGGGGTGATCCCGCAGACGTACATGGTGGCGGCCGAACCGGGGCCAGACCCGGCCGCCACCGGGCGGACCTGGCGATCGGCGGTGTCGTAAAGCCGTAGCTCCGGGCCGCGTCCGGGCAGCACCGGAACCTGTGCGGGAGACCACGACTGCATGCTGTCGACTTTAGGCCCGGCGGTCAGCGCCACGCGTCGCGGATGGCGCCGAGCAGGATCGGTGCCACCTCCGCGCGACACATCACGAAGTCGGGCAGGTACGGGTCTTCCTGGTTGTAGCGCATCGGCGAGCCGTCCAGCCGCGACGCGTGCATACCCGCCGCCATCACAACCCCGGCCGGCGCCGCCGAATCCCACTCCCATTGACCGCCGGCGTGCAGGTAGGCGTCGACGTCGCCGTCGATGATGGCCATCGCCTTGGCGCCCGCCGAACCGATCCCCACGGGCTGGATCGCCAGCGACTGCCGGATGCGGTGCAGCACGGCCGGTGGCCGGGTCGCGCTGACGGCGATGCGCAGCGTGTGCGGAATCCCGGCCCGCGCCTGGCTGCCGTCCACCGTGTCGCTGCGATACACGACGTTGTCGCGCGCGGGCAAAGAGACTGCCGCATCGGTGATTTCGCGCCGGCCATCGACGGGACGCTGCCACAGCGCGATATGTACCGCCCAGTCGTCACGCCCCGGGGTGGAGAACTCGCGGGTACCGTCGACCGGATCGATGATCCACACCCGGTCGTGCTTGAGCCGCTTCAGATCGTCGTAGGCTTCCTCGCTGAGCACGGCATCGTTGGGACGCTCGGCCCGCAGCCGCCGCAGGATCAGCTCGTTGGCCAGGCTGTCACCGGCGTCGCCGAGCATCCACGGATGACCGAAGCCGACCTCCTCGCGGACTTTCAGCAGCAACTCCCCCGCGTCGGCGGCGAGATCGGCGGCCAATTCGGCGTCCGTCATCTCCGCCGATTGGTCGTGGGAGGCCGGACTCACCGTCTCAGTATCGCCGACGGCGATGCCGGACCCTAAAAGGCGGGCCAGGGAATGGGGCGATGCCGGTTGGGGACGGGCATTACCGGGTTGTCCAGCAGCGCGTGCGCCCGCATGCCCAGCGCCGCGATCTCGGTTCGGGTGATCTGCCCGGCCAGCGCGTCGCCGAATTCACCGCCCAGCGCGTCACACAGGCCGGCGACGGCCTGGCACGTCTGATCGTCGATCGGCTTGCCGGCCCAGCCCCACAGCACTGTGCGCAACTTGTTCTCGACGTGCAGGGACACTCCATGGTCGACGCCGTAGATGTGGCCCTCGAGGTCGCGCAGGACGTGGCCGCCCTTGCGATCGGCGTTGTTGATCAGCACGTCGAACACCGCCATCCGCCACAGCCGAATGTCGTCGGCGTGCATCAGGATGACCTCGTCGCCGCGGTAATCCTGAGCACGCAGCACCGGCAGATAACCCGGCTGCTGCCGGCCGGCGGGAAACAGGTCCACCAGATCCGGCCCCGGACGGGGATCGCTGTCCACCTCGTCGCCCGGCTGCTTGACCCACAGCTGCAGCATGCCCGGTCCCGCCGGGCCGTGACGAATGATGGTGTAGGGCACCAGGTTCCAGCCCAGCTGTGCCGACACCTGATACGCGGCAAGCTCGCGGCCGGCCAGCGTCCCGTCCGGGAAGTCCCACAGCGGCTGCTCGCCGGAGATGGGCTTGTAGACGCAGTGCACGCTGGACTCGCCCAACGTGGCCTCGCACAGAAAGGTGGCGTTGCTGGCCGAGCGGATCCGTCCGAGAACCGTCAGCTCGCCGTCCCGCAAGACCTCTCGATCGTCATTCTTGTTATTCAGGGGGGTCATCGTTCGACCCGAGCAGCGCACCGCGCTTGTAGCCGTTGGCGCGCGCGCAAATGTGGCCCTCAGGGTCCAACGGTTCGTCGCACAGGGGGCAGGGCGGTCGTCCCGCCGAGATCACGCGATTGGAGCGGGTGGCGAACTGCCGCGCCGATTCGGGGGTCAAGAACACGCGCACCGCGTCCGGGCCTTCGTCGGTGTCATCGAGCACCACCGAGGCGTCGAACTCGGCATCGGTGACGGCCAGCAGTTCGACCACGACGGTCTGCGCCTCCGAGTCCCAACCCAGGCCCATGGTCCCGACCCGGAACTCGGCGTCGACGGGCGTGATGAGCGGGTTGAGGTCGTCGACCTCGGACGGCTCCGGCGGGACCGGCGTCCCGAACCGGCGATTCACCTCGAGCAGCAGCGCGCCGATGCGTTCGGCGAGCACCGCGACCTGTTGCTTCTCCAGGACGACCGATACCACCCGGGAATCGCCCACCGCCTGGATGTAGAAGGTCCGATTTCCGGGCTGACCGACGGTCCCGGCCACGAAGCGGTCGGGAGTGCGGAATACATGGATTGCGCGAGCCATGGCACCTCCAAAATACCGGCTGTTGCCGTCGCAAGGCGATTCGATTCGGTTGCAGCAACCGACTTAGTCAGTGGATCCCCCGACGACCGCGTCGCTCGACGGCTCCGCGTCGGCCGGTTGTTGTTGCGGCTCTTCTGATTTGTCGCCCTCGTCGCCCGTCTTGGGTGGCGGACCAGCCCGCAGCGCCGCGGCCAGCCGTCCACCGGTGTGGTTGACGTGTAACACGAACGGCCGCAGCGGGGTGTAACGGATGACGCTCACCGATGCCGGATCCGCGGTGACGCGCTGGAAGCCGTCCAGATGCATGCCGTACGCGTCGGCGATCAACGACTTGATGACATCACCGTGAGTGCAAGCCACCCACAGCGCGTCACCGCCGTGCTCCTCGCTCAGCCGCCGGTCGTGTTCCCGCACCGCGGCGACCGCGCGCGTCTGCACTTGGGCCAAGCCCTCGCCGCCGGGAAACACCGCCGCACTGGGGTGCGCCTGCACGACCCGCCACAGCGGCTCCTTGCCCAGCTCGCCGATCTTGCGGCCGGTCCACTCGCCGTAGTCCACCTCGGCCAGCCGGTCCTCGACGAACGGCTCCAGGCACAGCGCCTCGGCCAGCGGTGCGACCGTGTTCCGGCAGCGCAGCAGCGGCGAGGTGATCACCGCGCGGATCGGCAGGTCGCCGATCCGGTCGATCAGGCCCACCGACTGCTCGCGGCCCTTGTCGTCGAGGTCGACGCCCTCGGAACGGCCGGCCAGGACGCCCGCGGTGTTCGAGGTCGAACGGCCGTGGCGCAACAGGATCACCGTCACGTCGCGGCCATCGTTTGTGTCACGACGACGACCGTACCCGCTGCCAATCGCCGAGCTCGGCAGTGACTAGCGAGACACGGGGACCGCGGCGGCGACCGAGTCGCGCACCGCCGCGGTCAAACTGCGCTCGTCGGTGACGTCGATGTCGACCAGACCGCGCACGGCCGTCGCGACCACGTCCTCGGCCTGCGGAACCGGCCCGGCGAGGCACGGCCGGTAAATTTCGACGACGAGCGAGCGATGCTCGATGTGGAACGAAAAACTGCGTCCGTCACCAACTTGTCCGTATCCGCTCGCGAAGATGCCTGTCGAAATGTCTTCGACAGCAAACTCTTTGTCTGCGGTATGCCGGTCAGCGATGACGGTCATGATTCGACCATACCTCTCCAGTACGGGCGCATGTCGGCAACATCGCCCTATTGGATGCGGAACCGTTCCTTAGAATTTGTATTCCATGTCCACCGATTCAAGGTTGGTTGTTGCTAACACGTCGTAAGCCCACAGCTCAACGATCTTTTGTTGGCCTGATCACTTTGCTGGCATTGGTCGCTGGCTGTTCGTCGAATCCGCTCGACAGCGGCCCGCCGACCATCGAATCCGCGCGTCCCGCCCAGTCACCGCCGGTGTCGCAGATTCCGGCCGGCACGGTGCGGCCACTGGCCGCCCACGTCGCGGCGACCGTCTTCGACGACGGTACCCGGCAGCTGGCGGTGCTGACTCCCGGCGCCGATGCGGGAGCGCCCGCCGGGGTCGCGGTGTTCGGCCCAGGGCAGGTCGCGCCGCGGGTGATCGGGCTGCCGGGCCCCGCGACCGCGCTGACCAGCGACGGCCACGGCACCGCCTACCTCGCCGCCCGGGGCGGCTACGTCGTGCTGGACCTGGTCGGCGGCCACGCCACGCAGGTCAATGTCGCCGATTCAGCGGGTGTGGACTTCACCGCGATCGCGCGCCGAGCCGATGGCACGTTGATGCTGGGCAGCGCCGACGGTGCGGTGTACACCGTGGGCGCTGACAGCGGGGGCAGCGCGACGGTGCAGAACCGGACGAAGATTTTCGCCCGCGTTGACGGGCTTGTGACACAGGGAAATACGACGGTGGTTCTGGATCGTGGACAGACCTCGGTGACGACGATCGGTGCCGACGGCCGTGTCGCACAGTCACTGCGGGCCGGCGCGGGCGCGACCACGATGGTCGCCGATCCGGCGGGTCGGGTCCTGGTAGCCGACACCCGCGGCGACGAACTGCTGGTGTACGGCGTCGACCCCCTGATCCTGCGGCAGGCCTACCCGGTGCGGCAGGCTCCGTACGGACTGGCCGGCTCTCGGGATTTGGCCTGGGTGTCACAAACCGCATCGAATATGGTTATTGGTTACGATTTGGCAACCGGAATTCCCGTAGAAAAGGTGCGTTACCCAACTGTGCAGCAACCCAACTCGTTGGCCTTTGACGAGGCATCGGACACCTTGTACGTGGTGTCGGGGTCCGGTGCGGGGGTCCAGGTCATCGAGCGCGCGGCGGGCACGCGTTGACGGCGCCGCGGTGGAGTCGCCTACCGGCGGGCTGGGTCTCGGACATGTCCGACGACTACGAATGGGTGCCGCTGCGCCTGCCCCCCGAGGTGACCAGGCTCAGCGCCTCGATCCGGCTGTCCATCGAGGCCGAATACCGTGGCTGGGAGCTCACCCGGGTGCGGCTGTACAACGACGGCAGCAGACGGGTGTTGTTGCGCCGCAAGAAAACACGTGTCAGTGACCGACGGCCCGATCAGCCGGAACTGTGACGGTGGATAACGGTCTGTACGGTCTGCTGCGCCGCGTTTTCTTCTTGATCCCGCCCGAGCGGATTCACACGCTGGTCTTCGCCGCGCTGCGCGCCGCGACCGCCGTAGGGCTGCCGCGCCGGCTGCTGCACCGGCTGTTGGGACCGACGGATCCGGTGTTGGCCAGCACGGTGTTCGGTGTGCGCTTCCCCGCGCCGCTGGGGCTGGCGGCCGGCTTCGACAAGGACGGCATGGGGCTGCGCACCTGGGGCGCCTTGGGTTTCGGGTATGCCGAGGTCGGCACCGTGACCGCGCACCCGCAGCCCGGCAACCCGGCACCGCGCCTGTTCCGGTTGCCAGCTGATCGGGCGCTGCTGAACCGGATGGGGTTCAACAATCACGGTGCCGGCGAGCTGGCCACCCGGCTGGCCCGCCATCAGCCGGACGTGCCGATCGGGGTGAACATCGGCAAGACCAAGGCCACGCCGGCCGCCGAGGCCGTCGACGACTACCGGGCCAGCGCGCGGCTGGTCGGCCCGCTGGCGTCGTATCTGGTGGTCAACGTCAGCTCGCCGAACACGCCGGGGCTGCGCGATCTGCAGGCGGTCGAATCGTTGCGGCCCATCCTGGCCGCGGTACTCGCCGAGACGTCGGTGCCGGTGCTGGTCAAGATCGCCCCGGACGTCAGCGATTCCGACGTCGACGACATCGCGGACCTGGCCGTCGAGCTGGGACTGGCCGGCATCGTCGCGACCAACACCACGGTGTCGCGCGAGGGTCTGCGCACCCCGGGCGTCGAATCGTTGGGACCGGGCGGCGTCTCCGGGCCGCCGGTGGCACACCGCGCGGTCGAGGTGCTGCGCCGGCTGTATCGGCGGGTCGGCGATCGGCTGGTGCTGATCAGCGTCGGGGGCATCGAGACAGCAGACGATGCGTGGGAGCGGATCATCGCGGGGGCGTCGCTGCTGCAGGGCTATACCGGCTTCGTCTACGGAGGTGGCCTGTGGCCCAAGCACATTCACGACGGCATCGCGAGACGGCTGCACGACGGCGGGTTCGCCTCGCTGAGCGATGCGGTGGGGTCGGCGATCGGCCCGCCGACCTAGGCGGCGCCGTCTCCTTCGTCGGCTAGCAGATTCTCCGGGTGATGAAAGGTGTTGACACGGGGCCGATCTCGGTCGAGATGCGGCGGCGGGATCCATTCCGTGTCGCCGTTGGCGCGTTTCCGGGTTTTCCAGCCGCTTTCGTGGAGTTTGTGATCGGGGCCGCAGGCCAGGGTGAGCTGGTCGATGTCGGTGCGACGGGTTGTCGCCCAGTCTTCGACATGATGGACCTCGCACCAGTAGCCGGGCACGTCACAGCCCGGGCGGGTACACCCGCGATCCTTGGCGTAGAGGACTATTCGCTGTCCCGCCGAGGCCAGCCGCTTGGTGTGGTACAGCGCAACGGGTTTGGCGTCGTCGAAGACCGCCAGGTAGTGGTGGGCGTGGCGGGCCAGCCGGATCACGTCGCTGATCGGAAGCACCGTACCGCCGCCGGTCAATCCCTTGCCGGCCGCGGCGTCGAGGTCCTTCAGCGCGGCTGTCACGATGATCGTGGCCGGTAAACCGTTGTGCTGTCCGAGCTTTCCGCCGGCCAGCACGGCGCGTAGTGCGGCGTTGAGGCCGTCGTGATTGCGCTGGGCGGCGGTGCGGATATCACGGCGCGCGACATCGGCGGCGGGCGGACCGTCGACGACGGGCATGTCGTCCTCGGGATTGCACATACCGGGAGTGGCGGTTTTGGCCAGCACGGCCTCGATAGTGGCGCGGGCCTCGGGAGTCAGCCAGCCGCTGAGCCGACACATCCCGTCGGCGCCCTGCTTGCCCAGGGTCAGTCCGCGCCGGCGGGCGCGGTCGTCATCGGAGTAGTTGCCGTCGGGGTTGAGGTAGGTGGCCAGCCGGTCGGCGAGCTTGGCCACCTGGTCGGGCCGATAGTGGGTGGCGTGTTCGGCCAGATCCCGCTCGGCACATTCCCTGGTCTCGATGTCCACCCACTGCGGCATCCGGTCGAAGAACTGGCGGATGACCGCGACATGAGAAGGCCCAATCTTGCCGCCGCGCTGGGCCGTTGCCGTCGCGGTCAATACTGGCGGCAACGGCTCGCCGGTGATCGCACGCCGCGGTCCGAGATCGGCCGCCTCGGCGATACGCCGGCCGGCTTCGCTTCGCGTGATGCGCAACTGATCGGCAAGTGCCACGGCCAGGCTGCCGCCCAATTCTTCGGCTGTCGCCTGTTCGCCGATCTGGTTGATCAGTTCATGCCCGGGGACCCGCAAGCGCCGCGTCTCGTGTTCGAGTCGCTCCAACAATGCCAACCGCTCGGGCGTGGTCAGCGCGTCGAATGAGTGCCCCACGACGCGGGACACCGCGGTGCGCAGCGCATCGAAATCCTGCTGGATCTCCTCGCGGCTACTCGAACGCATGTTCGAATTGTATGACCGCCCACCGACAAGAAAGCTCGCTTGAAACCACTGAAACCAAAGTGACTCAAGTGGTTCCGACGACGGCACTCCGGCCCACCGCCACCTTTGCCTTCTGCCGACACGATGCAGGCTGCAAGTATTTCGAGATTCGCTGTCTGGGCCTGGCAATAGCTGTACGGTGGCCGCACCACAGTCGATCCGCCCGAGGAGGCCTGCGGTGCGAGTCAACCGATTGACGATGGTCGCAACGACTGCGGTGGTTATCGCGGGCTGGACCGCTGGCACCGCGAACGGCGAGCCGACTGACACCGCCACGTGTTACGAACTTGGCAGCGCCAAGGACAACCTCATGGTCGCGTCGAAACCGGAGACCGCCCGCAAGGCTGCCGACACGCTGGAGAACTACAGCCCTCCCGACGCGGTCAAAGACGCGATCGAGCATTTCGTCACGACGGTAGGCGCTCAACCGAGCGATTCCGCCCTCGACGCCAATCGCAGCTCAATTGCCAACTGGCTCAAGCAAATATGTCCGATGCTGAACACTTACTGAAGGTACTCCGCGACGAAATCGACTGTGCGGCGCTGCCATTCAAGGTACGGCCGCATCATCGAATGGCCCGCACCGGCGATGCCCACCCACTGCGCATCCAGTCCGCGCTGACGGGCTCGTAGCGTCTGGATCCGCGACGCTTCGGGGTCGGTGCGGGTGTCGGCGGTGCCGTGCACCACCAGCAGCCGGGTCGACGGCGGAATCAGGTCGCCGTCATCGCGGGGCCAATACGGTGCCAGCGCAACCACGGCACCGACCTGTCCGCCGGCGGCGAGCCGGGTCGCGACTCGACCACCCATCGAATGACCGACCAGCACAATGCTTTTCGCATCGAAACGGTGGCGGACGGCGTCCAATACCGCGGTGGCGTCGGCGACCGCGTCGTAGCGCGGACTGTTCCAGCCGCGCAGCCGGTATTGGACGCGCCGCACCTCGACGTCGCGGCCCAGCCGCCACCGCAGGGCGGCAACGACCAACATCATCCGGACGTTGGCCAGCTGCCACCACCGCGACGCCTCGTCGCTGCGCACCCGCCCGCCCGGGAGGACGAGCACACACGCGCGAGGCTTCACCTACTTCTGTTCGTAGGTGCCGTGAATGTAGGCCCGCGCGATCGCGTGCTGGAACAGGTTGAAGCCGAGGAACGCCGGGCTCGCGTCCTCGGAGAGGTCGAGCTTGTCGACGTCGACGGCGTGCACCGCGACGTAGTAGCGATGCGGACCGTGTCCGGGCGGCGGCGCGGCACCGATGAAGCGCCGCATGCCGGCGTCGTTGACCAGTTGCTGTGCGCCGCCGGGCAGCTCGCGCCCGTCGCCGGCGTCCTCGGGCAGCTCGGTGACGTCGGCCGGCAGATTGGCCACGGCCCAGTGCCAGAACCCGGACAGCGTCGGCGCGTCAGGGTCGTAGACGGTGACCGCGAAGCTGCGCGTCTGGGCGGGGAATCCCGACCAGCTCAGCTGCGGGCTCACGTCCTCTCCCCCGGCGCCCATGATGCCGCTGACCTGCGACATGGCCAGCGGTTGACCGTCGGTGATCGAAGTCGAGGTCACGGTGAATGTCGGCAGCTTCGGCAGCGCGTCATACGGGTCGGGCTTCACGCTCATGGCGATCCTCTCGTGTGGGTTCGTTCTAACAGTGGGTCAGGAAGTGGGCCAGCACGTCGGTGCCGAACCGCAGCGCGTCGACGGGTACCCGCTCATCGACACCGTGGAACAGTGAAGCGAAATCCAATTCCGGCGGCAGCCGCAGCGGCGCGAAGCCGAAGCAACGAATTCCTATGCGCGCGAAGGCTTTCGCGTCGGTACCACCGGAGAGCATATAGGGCACGATGCGGCCGTCCGGGTCGACCGCCAGCACGGCCGCGTTCATCGCGTCGACCAGATCCCCGTCGAAATTGGTCTCGTATGACGGCAAGTCCCGGATCCACTCCCGCGTGACGTCCGGGCCGAGCAACTCGTCGATCTCGGCCTCGAACGCGGCCTGCCGGCCGGGCAGCACGCGGCAGTCGATCACCGCCTCGGCGCTGCCGGGGATCACGTTGGCCTTGTACCCGGCCTTGAGCATCGTCGGGTTGGCGGTGTCACGCACGATCGCCTTCAGCATGCGAGCCATCGGACCGAGTTTCTCGATGACGCCTTCCAGATCGCCGGAGTCGGTGTCGAAGATCAGGCCGGTCTCGTCACTGATGGCGGTCAGGAACTCGACCACGGTGTCGGTCATCACCAGCGGAAACTGGTGCCGGCCAATCCGCGCGACGGCCTCGGAAAGCAGCGTGACCGCGTTGCGGTCGTTGGCCATCGAGCCGTGCCCGGCCTGGCCCCGGGCGGTCAGCTTCATCCACTGGATGCCCTTCTCGGCCGTCTCGATCAGATACAGCCGGCGTTCACCGCCGTCACGACGCGGCACGGTCAGCGAGAACCCGCCCACCTCGCCGATCGCCTCGGTAACCCCCTCGAACAGCTCCGGGCGGTTGTCGACCAGCCAGTGTGACCCGTACTTGCCGCCGTGCTCCTCGTCGGCCACGAACGCGAACACCAAATCGCGTGGCGGCACGATGCCGGCCTGCTTCAACTGGCGGGCGACGACGATCATCATGCCGACCATGTCTTTCATGTCGACCGCGCCGCGGCCCCAGACATAGCCGTCCTCGACCGCGCCGGAAAACGGATGAACACTCCAGTCGGCGGGTTCGGCCGGCACGACGTCGAGATGCCCATGGATCAGCAGTGCGCCGCGAGAGCTGTCGGCGCCCTTCAGACGGACGAAAACATTGCCCCGTCCGGGGGCGCCGGATTCCAGGTATTGGGGCTGGTAGCCGACCTCCGCGAGCTGTTCGGCAACCCAGTGGGCGCATTCGGCCTCGCCCTGCGTGGTCTCGGGGTCACCAGTGTTGGTGGTGTCGAATCGGATCAGCCGACTGACGACTTCGACCACATCGTCGCTCGGATGGTTGGGAACTCCGTTCTCAACTGTCACAACCACCTTTCCTACCACTGCCGAGGATGCCCGGCGCACGCAGCGGAACCCAGTCGGTCCGCGAACGGTCCGGAAAGACTCGCGAACCGTCCGGAAACGCCCGCGAGCCTCTCATGTACCCAAGGGGGGTATGGTATCTTCGCCAAATGCGGAGAATCGCGGGAGTGGCTGCCGTTGCCGTGCTGGGAGTTGGCGTTCTGGGGCTGGCCGAGTTGACTACCGCCGCTCCCGCACCCGCCCAAGTCGCCGGGCGCGCGATAGCGGGCCACCAAGGTGGTTGTCTGCCCTGTCGCGTACGTCACCACCACCGCTAGCCCGCCGTCGGCGAGCTAAGTTGGGCCCGTGCGGGCCGATCCGCTAGCCTTAGCTGCCAACTCTCGTTGGTCTGGTCCGAGTGGCGGAATGGCAGACGCGCTAGCTTGAGGTGCTAGTGCCCTACTAATGGGCGTGGGGGTTCAAGTCCCCCCTCGGACACGTCCGGCGACACGACTTAAGTCGGCAGTCGCCGTGACTCGCTGAAGATGCGGGTCGTAGTCGAGGCGCAGGCCCAGGCTTGCGTATACCTGAGCGCGTTCCGCCCCGGTTGCCTCACCAAGCACTGCTGACAGCCCGCCCAATTCCTCAACCAACTCGCTGATTTGTGCGGCAGTCATGACGCGAGGTCGCTCCGCTTGCTCAAGACGGACCTTCAGCTCGTCGCGCTCGGCGGTGCGGCGGCGCAATGCAACAGTCAAATCCTCAACGGCCACACCAGACTCCACGGCGGTAACCAGAGCAGCAACCTTCGCATTCGCCTCGCTGAGCTGGCGCCGCAAGGCCGCGTAGCCAGCCCCTGCTACCGGGTCCGCGTCTTGCCCGCGTGCCAAGTCGGCCGGATCGGCCAGGGTGGCGATCCATTCGTCAAGTCGCGCAGTCACCTCATCTTCACGGAGGTAGACGGTGCGCGGGTGATCACTCAGGTCCGCGGGTACCGAACGCGACTTACCGAGCTCACAACGGTAGAGGATGCGTGTTGTTCGCTTCCCGGCGCGGGCAGCGCCCTGCATCCGCCGTCCACATGCGGCACAGAACAGCAGCCCACGCAGTGCATATGGCACTGTTGACTCTCTGCTGCAAACAAGACCGGGACCCCGCCGCGCCTGCATCCGAAGACGAACAGCCTGCGCTAGTTCGTCACGGATCAGCGCTTCATGCGTGCGGCGTTCTGGTGCGATCCAGTCGGCCTCATCACGCCACCGCATACGAGTCTCATACCCCGCAGCGACATCATCGGGGTTGACCAGAACCTCGTATTTCTCCTGCTTGCCCCAAACACGGATACCGCGGTACGCCGGGTTGTCGAGTATCGCGCGGATCGCCGAATGGGACCATCCTCGTGGGTCACGATGCCGATTCCGTGCCGGGTCGTACTGGCTCGGTGACGGTACACCATCGTCGGTGAGCCGTTGCGCGATATAGCGCAGGCCCGCTCCGTCGGCGTACATGCGGTAGATCCGCTCGACGACCGAAGATGTCGCGGGGTCGGGTTCGAGGCGGTGAAGCCGCTGCCCAAGATTGGCCTTGGCAGGGTTTGGATGCGGGCCGGCATCGACGAGCCGGTAACCGTAGGGTGGTCGACCACCGAGATATCTGGCGGTGTCGTGCGCGAGTGCTGACATCGCCGTACGGACGCGCATCTGGATTCGAGCGCGCTCTCCCTTGCTCATGCCGCCGAACAGAGTCATCACCAGGTCGTGTGCCTCGGAGCCGGGATCGACCGCTCCGCCGACCTCGGGTACCCACAGGCCAACTCCGTAGTGCGTGAGGACAGGGAAGGTGAGCGCGAACTGCGGCCCGTAGAACGCACGGGCGGGTTCCCCAATCACTACGGCATCAAAGCTACGGTCCCGACAAGCGACATCAGCAAGCAGACGTGACGCCTCTGGCCTGCGCTTCCACGGCAGTGAACGGCTCTGTCCCACATCGAAGTAGTCGGCGGCGATGAATCCGCCGTGCGGAGTGATCAGGTCCATGGCACGCCGCTTCTGCCAGCTGCGGCTCGCCTCCGGGTCTTGAGCGTCCTCCGTGCTCACTCGGCCATAGAAGGCGAACCTCAGGCTCACGCCACTCCCCTCCCTGATCCAAGCATCCGGTCCCGCACAGCCATTATCACGTGTACCAGCGCGCGGTTGGCCTCGGACGGAAGTCGATATTGGTTGGGCACAACAATTTCAACACCCCCCTCTGACACCGTCGGCGCATCGGGACGAGCGTCACACCCGGAGCGAGCACGTGCTGCTCGGGACCTGTCAGCCATCGCTTCCCCCTGGCGGATCCCATTGTTGATTGCGGGCTTGGCCACGGACTTCGATCAGTCCGATGCGGCGGGTGTGGATGTGTTGGACGGCCGCGGAGTAGATGAGGGTCCGGTCGCCGAGGCTGGTGGGGCCGGCACGATCGAATTCCCATGCCACCAGATCATCGCCATCGGTGGAGTCGAGGCCGAGATCATGTTGGTGCGCAGTGCTTTTTAAACGTTGTTCACGGGTCCAGGCCGCGCGACGTTCGCGCAGCGCGGTCATCGTGGTGGAATAGCGGCGGGATTTGCTGGTGATGTGGCCCCGGTAGCCCAGGGTGTGCAGCCACCGACCGACACCGGCCAGTCCCTTATCGGCGAGTTGGCTGATGGCGGTCAGGATCGCCCGAACGTGGTCGCAGACATCGAGGTCAGCGATGGCCTCGGTGGAGATGCGTCGCGCGCTGATCCCGACGTCAGCTAAGGATTTGGTGACGTATTTCGCGAGGTAGCGAGCTACGCGGCGGCCTGGAAGAACCCCGCCGTGTGGTGAATCCTCCTGCACAGCAGAGCCGTCCGTGCCGGCGTGCCGGTTGTCGATGGGTTGGGTGTCGACTTGTGTGCCGAACCTGATCACCCGTGTCGCTGTATTTGAGGATGAGTCGGTGACCGTCACGGCCACGGTTCGAACGGCCTGTTGGATGATGGTGGCCAGTTCGGTTGCCGCAAGGGGCGCATGCCAGTCATGACCGCCAGAGTCATCGCTGTCGGGCGGGTCGAGGCGGATCAGGGCATGAATGTGCGGGATGAGCCGGGCTTGCAGTTCGACGACTTTGATGAAGCTGACCTGCACCGCATCCGGGTCGGCGCCCGAAGCACGTAGCTCTCGGCGCAGTGTGCGTCGCAGGGTGATGGTGAAGCGTCGCCACAGTTCGGGCAGGTGCCATGTGAACAGGACATGCCCGGTGTAGTCGTAGCAGTCCGCGCAGATCGGCTGTCCCGCATAGATATCACCTTCGCCGTGGGTTGTGCTGCACCACAGTGGTTTTCCATGCGGGCATCGGCGGTAGCCGCCAGTGTGGTGGTGGTCGCGACACACACGCTGCTTCTTGTCGCCTGCACGCGCGGCGGCGTGAACAGGCCCGTAGCTAGGTGCGGTGAGGGTGACGAACACCTGCGGACGATCGGCCACTGCTGCGGGGATGTTGTGGTGGCCGCCGGCGGTGCCAGCGTGCACGAGCTGCCACGTGTCGCGGGCGTACAGGTCTGAGCACGATGGGCATACCTGTGCGCGGCGGTTGTTGCACCGTGTCCACACCACCCGATCGCGGCCTATCTCGTCGGTACCTCTGAGTTGGATGGGGTGGGCGCAGAAGCCAACAGATTCCGCGCGCCGCCACCACGATTCGAACCCCGTCGAGGACGCGCGGCGCACCATCTGATCCACCACCGCATTGGTGTCGATCGAGCCGGGAACCCCGGGCAACACCAGCGTGGGGGCTGTCGTTGCAGTAGTCACCGTTGACCCCGGGCGGTGTCGGTGCGCCCGCTGTTGGACTGGTTGGTTCGGGTCGCGGCACGAGGTGGCCGGAATCGTGCTGCCAGAGTGGCGATGTCGTGGTCGGCGACGTGAAATGCCCGTACCCGCACCGGTTGGGCCGTGCCATCGATCATCATGTAGCCCACACCGGGAGTGGTGTCGGGGATGTGATCGCAGTCGGCCCCCGCGTCGCGGGCGCCCTGGCCCAAAACCATGGTGGTTTGGGTGGCTTCGGTCAACCGCAACCCGATTCGCACGGTAAACAGCTGCCGCACCGGCAGGGTGTCTTTGGCCGGATCTTGCACCGCTGCCACCACCGAAATGCCGACGGCCCGGCCTTGGGAGAGCAGCAGGCCCAACAGCTGTTCAATTTCGCTGCGCACCTTGCGGTCGGTCACATACGCAGTCAGCGCGGCGATCTCATCGATCACCACCACGAATAACGGCTCAGTCGGAGTCGGGGTGTGCATGCGCGTCTTGCCCCGTAACCGATTGGCGCGGGCGTGCATCACCTCCACTAGTTGCCGCAGCAGGTACAGGGTGGTGCCAGTGGCGTCGTGGGTGAACACCGTGAACATGGGTGCTCCGGCGCCCAGTTCCATGCCGCCTTTCGGGTCGATGACGCAGAGCCGCACTTGTCCGGTTTTCACGGCGGGGGCGAGGCCAGCGATCAGTGACCACAACACTGAACCTTTCCCCGCGCCGGTCGCGCCAGCCACGAGCAGGTGGTGGCCAAGCAGAGGTAGGTGCCACCAGTGGCGGGTTTCGGTGATCCCGACCCGCACCGACCCCACATCCACCGCAGTCGCCGTCGTGGGCATGGGCAGGGCAATCGGGTCGGCCAGCACGTCGCCGCGCATCAGGGTGATGCGTAGCTCTCCGGGCGCGGTCGCGCGGATGGCGATCCGGTCGGCACGCCAGGCGGCGGCTAGCGCCTCGGATTGCTTGTGCCAATCAGCCAGGGAGTGGCCGGTGACCACTCGCAGCGCCAGGACGTCGGTCGTCTTGCCGATGCGCACCGACTGCAAGGTCGGCACCAAGGTGCGTTCGCCAAGTGTGGCGGTCAGGCCGTGCAGGGTGCACACCGATTGCCAGGTGCGGGTGTAGCGCGACCAGGTCAACCAGCGCCGCCGCACCGGCTCGGTGACCCATCCGTGAAACGATCGCGGGTCCAGCCACGCCCAGCCCGCATACGCGGCAGCGAAAGCAATACCGATGATCAGACCCGCGCGTGAGCCATGGGTAATGGCCATCGCCACGCTGGCGATGATCGGGATGCTGATGGCCGGGAACAGGACCGCCCACCACAGCAGATACCCGGCCGCTTTGAACAGTGAGAGGATGAGGTCGGTGATCCAGTCGTCGTCGTTGGATTGAGAGTTCTTGCTGTTTTTGTAGTTTGATGCCATGACAGGCGTCCCTCTGGTGAGTGAATGGTCGATAGCAGCTCACGTGCTGGGGCGCGACACCCACGAGCGCCGCGCCCCAGCAAATGGGGTTATTTCTGCGCGCGGGACGCTTGATCGCTCGGCGCAGCCGCGGGGTTGGTGGGGGTGATGGCGTCGGCACGGAACGCCACGCCGCTGCGATCACCTTGAGCCCAAGGGATAGCAACCAGACCCGCGACTGAAACAGGTTGGGTGACTGTCACTTTCGGATCCCCGGCGACGGTGACGTTGAGCACTTCACCACCGGTGTCATCCAACGCCAACAGCTGCGCGGCATACAGTGGCACGCCGGTGGCGGTGTCCACTTTTGGGCTGCCGGTCTCGAAGTTCAGCCGCGGCTCGGCCGCTCGGGTGACGATGAACCGTGTGCCTGATGTGTCGATTCTTAAACGCATTGTCCCGCTGTTCCTTTCGTGATCTGTTTGCGCCCGTTGCGGCGCTGGGCTCAGTTCACGTGGACATCGCGGACGTAGCGAGGGACGTTGGCAGGCATTGCCGACACTGCCGCAGACATTTCGGACACGACAGGGACATGCCCGTGGGCATCGGACGGGCATCACCGCCGCGGGGCGGCGGCAGTCGCATGGCAAACTAGGAACCACGCGCTGAGGATGGACAGGGATGACACGGAAAGATGTGCGCTGAGACGACGGGCGATCAGGACGGCGACGCCGAGGCCGCCACGATCCCCAACGATCGCCTCACCCAACGGCTGCACGCCAAGGGACTCTCCCCACAGAGGTTCGCCACTGCGGTGGGCGTGGATATCAAGACGGTGCGCCGCTGGCTGGCCAACATCGACTACAACGTCCGCGAGGACAACGCCCGCCGCGCCGCTAAGCTGCTTGGCTGCACACCGCACAACCTGTGGCCCAACCAGTATCCTGCCCCTACCGCGAGCGCGCTGGCGACGACGTCGCTGGGTGGTCCGTTCACCGCGACGCTGTATGCCAGCCGCACCCAGCTGCCGATCACGACGTGGCAGCAGCATTTCGGCGACGCCACCACCGGCATCGACATCCTCGTCCTGGCGGCCACGTTCCTGTTTGACACCCTCGACGGCTTCCTCGACATTCTGCTCGACGCCGCCGCCCGCGGTGTGGCGGTGCGGTTTCTCGTCGGGGATCCTGACACTGCCACCACGATCCTGCGCGGCAAGGAGGAAGGCATCGGCGAGGCCGTCATCGCCCGCTGCCGCACGTCCGTGGAGTTGCTCGCCCCGCATGCCGATACCCCGGGGCTGGATATCCGCACCCACGACACCACGCTCTACACGTCGATCTTCCGGGTCGACGACGCCATGATCGTCAACTTCCACATCTACGGCTCACCCGGGCGCAACAACCCCGTGCTTGTGCTGTCGCGCCACCACGAACCACGGCTCTGGGCCACCCTCGAAGACGCTTTCACCCAGGTCTGGGATCGCGCCAGACCGCTCAGCGCGAAAGGCTGAACCCTATGCGAACCGACTACTACAACGACCCCAACGCCCCGCTGCCCAACAGCGTCGTTCCGTCAGCCTCGGCCATCGTCACCGACGAACAGGGTCGTATCCTGCTGATCAAACGCCGCGACAACACCCTGTGGGCGCTACCCGGCGGCGGACACGACATCGGCGAAACGATTGCCGACACCGCCGTCCGGGAAGTCAAAGAGGAAACCGGGCTCGACATTGAAGTCACCGGCCTTGTCGGTGTCTACACCAACCCGCAGCATGTCGTCGCGTTCACCGATGGCGAAGTCCGCCAACAGTTCTCTCTGTCCTTCACCACCAAGGTTCTCGGCGGTACCCTGGCCATCGATCACGAAAGCACCGACATCGCCTGGACCGATCCCGACGACATCCCCAATCTGGACATGCACCCGTCGATGCGACTGCGCATCGAGCACTACCTGCAACACCGCGACAGCCCCTACCTCGGCTAACCGGCTGGGTTTACAGCCAATCGCGTACCCGTCGGACCGCCGCCAACAGTTCGTCGCGCCCCGCGTCGACCGCGCGGTGCACCGGGTCCTCGGGTCCATAGCGGCCCAACACCTCGATCAATCGATCTCGCGGTGATACCGGCGCCCCGTCCGGCCCGGTCGTCAGATCGCAAAAGGTCAACACATCCAGAACATCGCTGGGCGGATCGCTGAACGCCGCTAAACCTGACAAGCCGCGCTCGGCAGCTTCCGCGTGCGCCCCAGTATGGAACGCCACCAGGGAGGCGACCAGCTCCCGAAAACCCGCCGCCCGGGCAAACTCTGCGCCATCGAGCGGATGAAACCCGGTCCGGCGCAACGACGGTGCGTAGCCGATATCGTGCAGCCACGCCGCTGCCACCAAAGAGTCCGCTGTCTGGGCATCGAACCGCCGACTCAGCCGCTCGGCAGTCGTCGCGACACCCCGCACATGCGCCAACCGCCGCAGCTGCCCCACCAGTCGCGTCTCGGCCTCTCGCCGTGCACGCTGCGCCAGCATCCCGCTCACAACCGCCATCCTACGAGTCCCATCGCCATGGCGCAGACCCGCAACTGATGCTCAGCGGAGCCCGGGCCGCCATAGCCCGCGAGGAACCGGCGGCTACCTGCGGGCTTCGCTACACTCCCTCTGCTCCCGTCCGCTGGCGCTCCCGTCCGCGCCGCTCGCTACGCTTCGCCCTCCGTCCGCCGCCACACAAGCTTGCACACGACGACGAGCGCTGTACATCTCAACGGCCACGGCATCCTGGCACCACGACAAGCCAGGACTGTCCTCGCTCCTCGCCGCATCGAGACGCCGCGGGCAGCAGGCGCGACCAACGCCCGCCTGACCGCCGCTGGCCTGCGATGTGAGAACTTTCTTTACTGCTATCAAGTCGATGGCGGCACGTTGCCACCAGCTCGACACCGCAGCCGCCCGACTCGAACGCCACGTCGACACCATCACCGCCACCGCCGCACCCGAGCTACAGCGTCGGGCCCGACACCGCTGCCACGCTGCTGACCGCCCTCGGCGACAACCCCGCTCGGATCGGCAGCGACGCCGCTTTCGCCAAACTCTGCGGGGTCAGCCCACTGGAAGCCTCCAGCGGCAAAACGATCCGCCACCGGCTCAATTGGGGAGGCAATCGCGACGCCAACCGTGCCCTGCACGTCATCCTGGTGGTGCGCATGCGCCGTCACCAGCCCACCCGCGACTACTTCGTTCACCGCCTGGCCGAAGGCAAAACCAAGAACGAGATCATGCGCTGCATCAAGCGTACATCGCCCGCGAGATCTACCACGCCCTCCGCCAACCCAGCAGAAGAACCAACGAACTCATTGCCTGAAGAACTCATTGCCTGAAGATAGGAGCATCTGGTATCAACTCCCGAAGGGCACCCGATCCGCAATGTCCACCCATTTCGTGGCGATATGGCACCTCTGTAGATGCCATCAATCCTCCCAGGTGAGTAATGTGCAGGTGGCTAATCGTTCAGGGTCATAGGGAACGCGAGATGATTTCCTTCATCACCTCATTTGTGCCGGCGTAGATTTTCTGCACGCGCTGGTCCACCCACAATCTCGAGATGGGGTACTCGGTCATGTACCCATATCCGCCGTGGAGCTGCAAACAGTCATCGAGCACCTTCATCGCTCGCTCAGTGGTCCACCATTTCGCCATGGCGACGGTCTGGACGTCGAGTTGGCCCGCGAGGTGTAGGTCGATGCAGTAGTCCAAAAATACTCGTGCGATGCGCGTTTCGGTTGCAGCTTCGGCCAAGATGAATTTCGTGTTCTGGAAGCCGAAGACGGGCCGTCCGAACGCTTCCCGCTCACGGGTGTATTTGAGTGTCTGCTCCACGGCAAGTTCCATCGCCGCGACCGCCCCAACCGCGACGATGAGCCGCTCTTGAGGTAGCTGCGTCATCAGCTGAATGAAACCCTGACCCTCGGTCTCGCCCAGGAGGTGCGAGCGGGGCACTCTTACGTCGTCGAAGAACAACTCGGAGGTGTCTTGTCCGCGTTGGCCGATTTTGTCGAGGACCTTGCCGCGCCGGAATCCGGGTCGATCGGCTTCGGCGACGATCAGCGAGATGCCGGCGGCGCCCTGACTTGGATCTGTCTTGGCGACGACGATGATCAGGTCGGCTTGCTGACCGTTGGTGATGAAGGTCTTTGCGCCGGTGATCACGTACTCGTCACCGTCAAGAATTGCTTTGGTCTTGACACTCTGCAGATCAGAACCGGTCCCTGGCTCCGTCATGGCGATAGCACCGATCATTTCGCCTGAGGCCATCTTGGGCAGCCACTGCCTCCGTAGTTCTTCGGCCGCATACTGGAGGATGTAGTGCGCGACGATTCCGCTGTGCAGCCCTGCGCCCCATGAGCTGTCCCCGACTCGGGCTTGCTCTTCGAGTACGACGGCTTCGTGCGCGAATGTGCCGCCTCCCCCGCCGTATTCTTCGGGTATGGACATGCAGAGCAGGCCTAGTTCGCCGGCTTTGTGCCACAATTCTCGGTCAACTTGGTGCTGGTCTGCGAAACGTTGCGCATGTGGGGCCAATTCGGTCGAGAAGAACTTCGCGGCAAGGTCACGAAGCTCGAGCAATTCGGCGCTCATCCAGGGAGAAATTGATGCTGTCACAGGATTCCCTCTCGGCTGTTCAATATCAATGGGTTTGATTTCTTAGGACGTTTCGATCTGATACTCGCCGGCGGAGTGACGCGCGCGTATGGCCTTCTTGTCGTATTTCCCGACGCTTGTTCGGGGAATCTCAGACACGAAGCTCCACCGCTCCGGGATCCACCACTTGGCGACCTTGTCCAACAGAAACGCGCGCAGTCGGTCGATGTCGACCTCGGCTCCACGGTGAACCACGACCAGGGCGAGCGGTCTTTCCTGCCATTTGTCGTCGGGAACTGCCACCACCGCAGCCTCGTAGATCGCCGGGTGACCAATCAGCGTGTTTTCCAGCTCGACTGAGGAGATCCATTCTCCACCTGACTTGATGACGTCCTTCGCACGATCGGTCAGCGTGAGATACCCGTCCGGGTCGATCCGGCCGACGTCGCCGGTGCGCAGCCACCCTCCGTCGAACTTGTCCGGATCATCGTCGCCGAAGTAGGCGCCGGTGATCCACGGGCCTCGCGCCTGTATTTCACCCGCTGATCGACCGTCCCACGGCACTGTCTTCTTGTGGTCGTCACGCAACCGGATCTCGACACCGCACATCGGCCGACCCTGGCTTTCGCGCATCTCCCACGCACGGGTCTCGCCTACTCCGTGCGCTGCGCGTGCGACGGTAGCCAGCGGCGAGGTTTCGGTCATGCCCCATGCCTGCACGATAGGCACGTTGTACTTGTCTTCGAATGCCCGCATCAGCGAGACGGGGACTGCCGATCCCCCGCAGGCAACCAGCCGAAGTGAGGAGATGTCCCGGGCGGGATTCGATTCCAGGTATCGATCGACATCGTTCCAGATCGTCGGCACTGCACCGGCGATAGTCGGCTGAGTCTCTTCGATGATCGACACCAGCGGCGCGGCTTGCAGATGGCGATCGGGTAATACCAAGTCCGCACCAGACATCAACGCCGCGTAGATCAGTCCCCACGCATTGGCGTGAAACATCGGGACAATGGCCAGGATACGGTCGGCCTCGCTCACTGCCAGGGCGTTCGACGTGCAGGCGGTCAGTGCATGTAGGTAGGTCGAACGGTGGCTGTAGACAACACCTTTGGGATTTCCAGTAGTCCCGCTGGTGTAGCACATGGCCGCGGCGGAACGCTCATCGATCTCGGGCCAATCGAAAGTCTCCGGTTGCTGCGCCAGGATCTCCTCGTAACGCAACACCGTCTTCCCGCATCGCTGCAGCGGAGCGAGGTCGCCGCCCCCGGTGGCGATGACCGTATGCACCGACTCCATCGCTGGTAGCGCACTAGCCAACAATGGCGCAACCGACGCATCCACCAGGATGATCTGATCGCTGGCATGGTTGGCGATGTACGCGAGTTGCTCTGGAGCCAAACGAATGTTGAGGGTGTGCAGCACCGCGCCCATGGAGGGAACCGCGCAGTAGGCCTCGAGATGTTCTTGGTTACTGCACTGAAAAGTGGCCACCCGTTGATCTGCCGTTATTCCGAGCCCGCGCAACGCATTGGCAAGTCGGCCCGCTCGCCCCAGGACGCTACGGTAGGACATACTTCGGTATCCAATTCCGTCGGGGGTGATCACCTCGCTGTTTCCGTGAATGGAGGCGGCATGGCGGACAATTGCCGAGATTGTGAGCTGGACGTCTTGCATCGTGCTGTGCATTACGCATCGGCCCTTCAGGCGAACAGGTCTGGATGGCGACTCGCATCGCCTATGAGCGTCCCGTAGTGGGTTCTGAGCGCTTGCAGGATCTCTGCCAGCGGTAGATCGTCGAAGGCGCCTCGATCCCTCAGATATTCCATGTGTTGTGTGCCGTCACCGGCGAACCCGTGCAGCAGGGCGTCTGTGCGCCCGTCGAAATCAATTGGCGGGACGCCGAACCGTGCGCATAGCTCGCGATTGAACGCCGGAGTTGCCTTGACCCAGACACCGCAGAGATGCATGAGGCTGTATCCGTGGTAGACGAAGACGTCGGTACCGCCCATCCGCTCACGCAATGTCTCGGTCTGAAGGTGGTTTCGGACATCGGCGAACCCCAGCCGCGCTGGGATGCCTGCTGCTCGGCAGGCCGCCGTCAAGAGCACCGCCTTCGGGACGCAGTAAGCGCGGTCTGCAGTTGCGATGGTGCTGGCGCGATACGCATGCGGGTCATCGGTCACGGTGTAGGGGTCATACCAAATCGAGTCGCGGACCGCAGTGAAGATGGCTATGGCCTTCGTGGTGTCGTCGACCGCGCCGCGGGTCGCCGATGCAACGAAGTCGCGTACCGATTCATGTTGCCAATCGAGGAACTCCGTGGGCTCCAGGTAAGGCGAGTTCTCACCGCTCATCGGTGCCGCAACGTCACAGGCAGTCCGTCCACGGGAATGGGCAGCGAGGTGTTGTCCCAACGCACGTGATAGTCGTTTGGGACCGTCCAAGTGTAGGTACGCAACATCTGGTGCAGGATTGCCTTCACCTCGAGTGTGCCGAACTGCATCCCAATGCATTTGTGCGCCCCCCCGCCGAACGGCACCCAGGCGAATCGGTGCTGTTGGTCCTCGCGCCGGGGCTCATCGAAGCGCGACGGATCGAAACGGTCCGGGTCGCTCCATATTCTGCGGTCGAAGTGATTTACGGCGGGTGTGATTGCGCACAAGGTTTCACGGGGGATGTGATAGCCGTCGATGGCGACATCGCGGACGGTCTTGCGCATCACCAGCGGAACGGGCGCCAGCAGACGCAGAGCTTCTTTGAGGATCAGATCGAGGACCGTCATCCGCTCCAGTTCGTCGATATCTGGCGAATCGTGACCGAAGGACCGCGCCTCCGCCGCTGCCTTCTCCTGCCACTCAGGATGTTTAGCGAGGAAGTAGGTGACAGCAGTGGTGGTGATCGTGGAGGTGTCATGGGCGGCCATCATGAGAAAGATCATGTGGTTGATCACATCCTCGTCGGAGAACCGTTCACCGTCTTCTGTGGTCGCCTGGCAGAGGGCGGCGAATAGATCGTCGGTCTCGCCTGCACGCGCGGCCGGCAGGTGTCGGGAGAAGTAGTCCTCCAACACGCGCCGCCCATGCACGCCGGCGCGGAACCTGGTGCCCGGGAGTGGAACTCGCACAAAGGAACTCGCCGCGCGAACAGTGGACACGAACGCCTCGTTGACAGCAGCGCTCTCGTCCTTGCCGCGGCCACCCATGAAGACATCCGTGGCAATATCGAGGGTGAGATTCTTCAACAACGGGTAGATCCGGACCGACGGACCGGTCGGCCACGCGGGCACGGCTGCGCGAACGCACGGGGCCACCTGCCCGACATATCCGGTCAGGCGAGGACGCGTGAACGCCTCCTGCATGATGCGCCGGTGCATCAAATGTTCGTCGAAGCTCATGAGCATCAACCCGCGATGGAAGAAAGCATCGATCAGGAAGGACCAGCCATCTTGAGAAAAGGCCTTGGCTTCGCTTGTGAACGCCTCACGCGTTGCGTCTGGACCGGCGATGACCACCATTTTGGTACCGAATGCGCCCATCCACGACACCGAGCCCAAACGTTCGTAACGCTCCCGACTGAATTCTGAACCAAATCGGATGTAGTCGACAGTGTGCCCCAGCAACGGGAGTCCAGCGTCCCCTAGGACGGCTCTCAGCCCAGATCCGGCGGGGGCCGGCGCAAGTTCCCGGACTCTCCAGTCCCGACTCCACTGTCGCCATTTGTCATCGACGACGCGGGGGGCGGGCGCCAACAGGACAGACGTCAACCGCTCCTTGGGGTGACGCGTGATTGCGAGAAGCTGATTAGCCACGATGCCTCCTGGGCGCTCTGCTGCACGGGTATCTGGTAATAGTTTACATAGATGTGCTGAATGTCAATATTCGAACAGTTAACAGTGAAATGTTAGACACCGCCTGCGACCCGGATCATCTGCGCAGCCTCGCGCGGTTCTCACTCGGGCCGTCTAACTGAAGGCGTTCAACGTGCCTGAATAGATAATCGTGACTGCGTGGTTTGCGGGTGAGGATCCGGTAGGCAAATGTAGGCCCAGGCCAGTTCGTCGGGATCGCGCCACTCGAGGTCGTGTACCAGCTCGCGCAAAGCGCCCACACCGACCTTCGCAGCCGCCGGCTCAATCGTGTGTTGTAGCTTTGCTCGATGTCTGGCCTGACGTCGACCGTACGCCCTGGGTCACTCGCCAAAATCTTGATGAGGGCACCGACATAGCGGACCTGAGACTCGATCATGTAAATGATCGACCCGGAACCGACATTCGTGTTCGGGCCATAGAGGAGAAAGAGATTCGGGAACATCGGGACTGTAATGCCCAGGTATGCGTGCGCCTGCGTCCCCCACACCTCGTCCAGAGTCACTCCGCCCCAGCCGCGAACACGCATCGGGGCGAGGAAGTCGGTAGCGCGGAAACCTGTTCCGTAAATGACGACATCCGCGCGATGGAGTACGCCATCGTCGGTCACGACTCCCTTGTCGCAAAGCTTCGCAACCGCGTTGGTCACCAACGAGACTTCACCGTTGGCAATCGCGGGGTAGTAATCATTCGAGAACAACACCCGCTTGCACCCCGGCGCATCTGATGGCGTGAGTTGCCGGCGCAGCATTGGATCGGCAACCTGCCGATGGAGGTGGTAGCGGGCGACCGCGCCGAGAATGCGTGACAAGGGCTTCGCGTCGACCAACGTCACTGCGAGCACTTCAAAAATCAGCCATACCGCGAAACGCTCAAGACGCAGCCACAGCGGCAGAACCTTAATCAGCTGTTGGTGAAGACGTCCGTACCTGCTGTCCCACTTCGGCAAAATCCAAGGCGCCGTGCGCTGATACAGCGTTACGCGCTGTGCCTCGTGTGCGATCCGTGGCACAAACTGTATCGCGCTTGCGCCTGTCCCGATGACGGCTACTTCCTTGCCGCGCAGCGATACCGAATGGTCCCAACGCGCCGAATGAAAACGCGGCCCCTCGAAGGTGTCTTCGCCGGCAATATTCGGCGTATGAGGTCGCGAGAGCTGCCCCACGGCCGAAATCACGACATCGCACCAGATCGTCTCGCTGGATCCGGTCACCAAACGCCAACGGCCGGCCTGTTCATCGAAGGTCATCTCGACGACTTCGGTCCGCGTGCGCAAATGCAGGTCCATTCCGTCGGCCAGGACGAGTCGGCGAAGATATTGGAGTATCTCGGGCTGTTCTGCATAACGTCTCGACCAACGAGTGTTGGGCGTGTCCGAGAGTGAGTACAACGCTGACGGCACGTCGCAAGCCGCTCCTGGATAGGTGTTGTCGCGCCAGACGCCGCCGATGTCTGCAGCTTTTTCCACCATGGTGAAGTTGGTGAATCCGTCCCTCTTCAGCTGATGGGCCATGGCGATACCCGCGACGCCGGCCCCGATGATCACTATCGACGGATCGTGTCCTCGAGGATCCCTCGCAAAGCCGCCTGTCATGAGACAGCTAAGAAGCAGTTGATGGCGCGGTGGCAGTGGAGCATCCACGGTCCCAACACTTTCACCGGTGGGCCGAAGCTTTCAGGAAGTTTCCAGCGCGGTGGATCGCCTCACGAGCCTCGGGCAGGATTCGGAACATGGCTTGGAACACGTGGATCTGTCCCCGGTACACCTGTATCTCAACGCTTGATCCGGCCGATCGGAGGCGGTCGGCAAGATGCCTCGAGTCATCGATCAACATTTCTCTTCCGCCTACCTGAATCAGGATCGGTGGCATGGACCTGAGGTCTGCGTCGAGCACGCTGATTCGCTCATTGCGGTGATCTGCACCAGCCACGTACAGGTCAAGAGCGCGGGCCGCGGACCGAGCAGAGGCGAAAGGATCACGGCGGCGAAGTTCGCGTGCCCTCGCGAGTTCACATGTCAGATCCAGGACCGGAGACATGAGAAGCATCGAATCCGGCAGCGGCAGTCCGTCACTACGTGCGCCAAGGGCGGTGGCCATCGTGAGCTGGCCGCCCGCCGAGTCCCCGGCCACCGCAACACCGCGTTCGCCGGAAGCCGAAGGCTGCCCTGTGACGAGCCAGCGGTATGCGTTCAGTGCATCGTCGGCGGCAGCGGGAAAGGGATAGCGTGGAGCTAGCCGATACCTCACCGCAAAGATGGGCCGACCGCTCGCGGAGGCAAGTTCACCGAGCAGGCCGCGGTGGGTAGCCGGTGAGCACATGGAGTAGGCGCCGCCATGAATGTAGAGCAACGGAACCGCGTGTGGATCGACTGCAGGAGAAGTGATCCAATCCCCGCGTATCTGATTCCCGGCGAACTCGGTATCTATTGTGCGAACCGCCACGCTTCGGCGGGGCCGCGATCCCACAAGCGCCATCCGGAGTACGCGATCCATCACCGCGAGGCCGTGGGCGCTCGACGGGATGAGTTGCGACAGCGGACGCAGTGTGTTTCGCGAAGTCATTGCCACGAAATGACTTGCAAGACTGGGGCGCCGGTCCGCCGCATCAGTGTTGGTCACCGTGCGCCAACGGATTCTGCGCGACGTTCAAATCGGTAATCGGAGAGCCGGAAGGTGCGGCTACGCCAGTAAGTCTCCAGGGTAGTTGACGGACGCAACGGAACATCGCCGTGTTTGTCGAAATAGTAACTGTTGGCATTGGAACAGCTCGGCTGCCAGAAAACCTGTCGATGTCGGCGGCTAACCATGTCACCGAAGTAGCGATCGTTCGCCTGCTGTCTGACCTCTACGTAATCAGCCTTCAGCGTGCGCGCACGACGAAGACAGCGGACGATATGCCGACTTTGCGCCTCGATGAGTGTGAAGTACGAGGAGCCGTTGTAACCATAGGGACCGAAGATATTGAAGTGATTCGGGAACCCTGGGACGCTCACACCCTCGAAGGCTTGGAGGCGGTGCTCATCCCACCAGGCAGACTGCTCCACTCCACCGCGTCCCTTCAGCACATAAGTCGGCATATTGCCCGACTCCATCACTTTGAACCCGGTGGCCAAGACCATGACATCGATCGGATAACTCTTGCCATCTTCAGTGTGAACCGAGGCATGGTCGACATGGGTGATGCCGCTGGTCTCGAGCGAAACATTGCGACGGTTGTACGTTGCGAGATAGGAATTGTGGAAACTCGGTCGCTTACAACCCAACGAATAGCGAGGAATGAGTTGGTCTCGAGTCACCGGATCGTCGACCGCCCGACGCATATAGCGTTTCGCCGCCTCTTCCATGAGGTCCGACACAGGGATCAACGAGTGAAAATGAGCTGCGATGGGAAATGTGAACTCGACGAACGCCTGACTCGCAGTGCGCGTCATCAGTTGTGCCCCTGGCACCAACCGCATCACTGTCGCGGCCCAGCTCGGTATGGAGAAATCCGGCTTCGGCAAGCAGTAAATCGGCGTTCGCTGGAAGACCGTCAGACTTGATGCGATCTTCGCGACTTCGGGAATCAGCTGCACCGCAGATGCCCCAGTCCCGATCACCGCCACCCGCTTACCGGTGAGATCTTTCGTATGGTCCCATCTGGCCGTATGCAGCGTCACGCCGGCGAAGTCGCGCACTCCTGGAATATCAGGCCACTTCGGCCGACTGAGAACGCCAGAGCAATTTATCACAAAACGCGCGGTCAGATTCTGACCAGAGGAGCAGCTCAGCCGCCATAGTGCGGCGCCTTCGTCGAAACAGGCTTCGTCCACAGTCGTGTTGAACCGGATGTAATTTTGGAGTCCGTATTTTTCTACACACCGCTCTGCATAAGCCTTCAACTCATCCCCGTGAGCGTAAGTACGTGACCAGGATGTTCGCATCTCATAAGAGAACTGGTAACTATAGGACGGAATATCGACCGCTATTCCCGGATACGTATTCCAGTGCCATGTACCGCCGACGCCATCGGCGTCATCGACTATAAGAAAGTCCGCAAATCCGGCCTTCAACAGGCTGATCGCTGTACCAATCCCAGAAAACCCGGCTCCGACTATTACAATTTCGTAGTGCTGCCCAGACTCAGAACCCATTACTTCCTCACGTGCGCTTTGATGTTTACCCTATCCGCTGCTGCAGTTCAGCGTGTTTGTGTCAACTTCAGGTCAGCATCGTCACGCCGAGTGATATCGTAATCCCGCATATCCAGACGGGACAGTTCCCTGGTGAACTGAGTCGCAAAGCCCGGATACATCGTGCCGTTATAGCCATCCTCTGTTAAATACCAGCTGCTGCAACCCGAGTTCCATGTCGTGCGTCGTAACCGCCGCTGAATATTGGAGTGGTACGCGTTTTGGCTATTCTCTTTCACATCCAGGGTATGGACTCCGTTACCTTGGTCGCGCAAGAGCTCGATCGCTTTTACGATGTAATCGATTGCCGCCTCCATATATAGAAGAGCGGAGTTGTGGCCAGGACCGGAATTAGGCCCGAAAGTGAAGAACAAATTCGGATACCCGGCCACACTCACGCTCTTGTAGGCAAATCTCCCCTCAGACCACGCGTCTTCGAGTTTTCGCCCGTCGCGCCCCAGGATCGGAAATGGCGTACCGCGTTTACACACATCGAAGCCTGTCGCGAATACTATGCAGTCCACCTCATGCTCGATGCCGTCGGCGGTTCGAATTCCGTTCGGAGCCAGTGTGGCGATCGGCCAGCTGACGAGTTTGCAGTTATCGGCCTGGAGAGCAGGGTAATAGTCGTTAGTCATAAGCATGCGTTTGCACCCAGGTCTGAACTGCGGTGTTAGCTGACGTCTCAACCAGGTATCCTTCACCTGCCGACGCAGATTCGCCTTCGCGGCCGCTTGGATGACAGATGTGGCAGCGGTATCCCAAACCATGCCCACGGCCATGACCTCATGCGCCCAAAACCACGCACCTCGTAGGGCCTGTTCGGTTGCCGGCATGCGCTTGAAAGTCGAACGCGCCCAGGCCGGATGCCGGAAATTCACCCTCGGTAGGACCCAGCCGGGCGTCCTCTGAAACACCTTGACCGACGCCGCCAACTGGACCAATTCGGGAACGATCTGCACAGCGCTCGCCCCGGTCCCGATAACCGCCACCCTCTTACCGCTCATGTCATAGGAGTGGTCCCACCGAGCACTGTGAATCTTTTTCCCCTCGTACGACTCGATGCCACGAATATCCGGGAAACTGGCGTCAGCAAGTGGTCCGCTAGCCATCACGACTGAACGGCCCCGATACCGCCTGCCGCCGGTCGTGTCGACAACCCACTCTCCGGCATCCTCGTCGAATTCCAGTGCACTCACGTCCGCACCGAAATGAATGAACCTCCCAAGATCGTATTTCGCGACAATCGCGTCGATATAGGCGAGGATCTCTGCGCTCCCCGAGTATGCGCGAGTCCAGCCTGGGTTCGGCTCGAACGAGTAGGAGTACAGCAATGACGGAATGTCGCAGGCGGCGCCGGGGTAAGTGTTGTCACGCCAGGTGCCCCCGACGCGATGTGATCGCTCCAAGATGACAAAGTCGTTAACGCCCGCTTGAAGCATTCTCATCGCCGTACCGATACCCGCGAAGCCGGCGCCGACGATCAAAGTCGTTACCGTGTCCGTCATTTAGCGACCGGTTCATAGGTCAGTTCATCCGTCCATGAAGGCGGTCGCCCGAGTACTTGCACGGGGAAGATGTCGATCGCATTGCCTAAGCGCTGGGAAACGAAGTGAAGGGGTTGGGACCGCTTGATCGAGGAGGACATGTGGGCCTTCAAGATGTGATATCCAGGCACCCTCCGCGTGTGCTCACTGCGGTCCCCGACATTGCCATATCGCGTCACCGCGTTGTACAGCTTCTCTTCGGATAGCCCCATCGCGTTGAGATTCATCAACATGCGCGTGAGAAGCGGTATATACAGCAACGCGCCAGTGAGAATACGGGGGTCCATCACAGCGCCGACCGTTTGGATTGCATGGATTCGCATGGGACTGGCGCCGAGGTCATTCAGGACTTGAAAACCTACTGCAAGGTGCCGCGATTCGTCGCTGTTGACCTTATTGAATACTTCCCCGCAAATTGGGTCGTCGACCTCATCAAGGAGAAATTTCAGCAGGGCCCCGTCCAGCGCGGTCTCCAGTGCGGGAATCGCGGCGCCGATGACAGTCAGAGGAAGAGCCTCAGTGTACCGATCTAGCCACTCGATCACGAGACGGATGTTCTTATTCGGTACAGGCTTTTCGCCTTCCTCGATCATGCCCCAGCGACGCATCAGAGCAAGTTCGGCGTTGGCGTGACGCTGCTCCTCGGCGTGAAAGTAACGGTAAATGTCTCCGAGCGCTTCGAAGGGCGCCTTCGGGGCCATCGCAGCAAAGGCGCGCGCTCCGACATGCTCAATCCACAGCACGTCGGACATGAATTGCTTGAGTTTGGGACGCTGTTCGTCGGTGATCAACTCCGCACCAGGGGCGCCCCAATCGATATCGGCGAGAGCCCATTGCTTGTTCTTGATCGTCTCGAGCATGTCGCTATATGCGAACGCCATTTCACTGCTCCCTCTGTTCGGCTGGATCGTTCCATGAGGCCACGCGCTCCACCAGCCCCAACGCCCGCGTAAACTGACCGGGTAAAGCTCTTTTCAGTTGCCACAAAATTTTCGCGTCCAGTTGGGGCACTACATAGATTTGTCCGCGATCGTGCGCGTTCAAGGTCGTTCGAGCCACTTGATCCGGCGAAATGCCGGTCCACCTCATCAGGTTGGTCGCGAGTTTCGCCGCCGACTCCTCAATCTGAGGATTTTTGGCGATGTTCGTCTTGACGAAGGTGGGGCAAAGCACTGTGACATTGACGTTAGTACCGCTCAGTTCGGCCGCCAAGGTCTCGGACAGAGCGAGCACTCCGGCCTTACTCACGTTGTATGCCCCCATTCGGGGCGCCGAGCCGAAACTCGCGGCGGACGCCACATTGATCACTCCGCCACGGCCGTTGCTCCGGAGCCGGGGAACGAAAGTCTCGCACCCGTAGATAACACCCCAAAGGTTGACAGAAATCGCAGCGTTCCAGTCCTCGACCGACGTAGCGCCGATGCGATTGCCGCCCGCACCGATTCCGGCGTTGTTGATCACCAGGCTCGCCGCCTTGCCAAACCAGTCTTCACTGGCATCAGCGAGGTTACGGACCTGCTCAAGGTCGGTGACGTCGCATACGACGTCGAAACCCTCGCCGCCGGCCTGCCTCACCAACTCGGCCGACTCTTTCGCAGTGATGGGGTCTTTGTCCGCACACACAACACGTCCACCTCGGCGTGCAAGCTCAACGGCGAACGCGCGGCCGATACCGCTCCCTGCGCCTGTGACTACTGCGTGGGCGCGGTGGGTTCTACCTGGTGAACTACCGAACGGCAAGAACCTCATCTGCTTGCCTTTCGGATCGCGACACTGATTTCCGGTGCGGGAGACCATTGATTTGGGGGCATCAGCCACCATTGGTGTCGCATGCCACCAGTTTGGTCGTGAGCCCGACGTTTTGTCAAGATGTTTGATGTGCGGTCGAGAAACACGCGCTGGGGTGGTCGGACCGGTGCTGAGCGTCGAGCAGAGCGACGGCAGCAATTGATCGAGGCTGCGACCGAGATTTGGAGTGAGAGCGGTTGGGCCGCAGTGACTATGCGCGGCGTGTGCGCCCGGACAGGGCTCAACGATCGATACTTCTACGAGGACTTCAAGACGCGCGAGGATCTTCTCGTCGCAGCGTGGGATGGCGTTCGCAATGACATGCTCGGCGAGGTTTCCGCGCTCTTCGACGAGCGTGTGGATCGGCCGCCGATCGAAACCATCACCGCGGCGATCGCCATCGTGGTCGACCGGATCGCACGCGATCCTGGCCGGGCGCACATCCTCCTCGCTCAGCATGTAGGTAGCTCACCGCTGCAAGATCGCCGCGCTGTGGCGCTGCAGGAGGCAACGCAGTTGGTCGTCGAGGCAAGCCGGCCACATCTCAGAGAAGACGCCGACGAGACGGCCCTTCGTATGGACACTTTGGTTGCGGTGGGGGGGTTCGTCGAAGTCATCACGGCCTGGCACTCCGGTTTGCTCGCGGTGACCGAAAAGGAAGTGGTCGCGCACACGAGCCGACTGGCTGAAACCTTGGCTCAACGCTACGTCGTCAGCGGCTGAGGCTTAACCTTTCCGTGAGTTTCGAGGCCGACTGCACTTGTCTGTATGACTGTCGCCTTGACCCGCCACCGGGCATCCAATCCGTGACGACAGGCGCGCTGTCGATTGTTTGGAGGAACGACGCAGAAACAGTGTCTTTCTGCGTCGCCCTCCTCACGCACTTTTGCTACCCCGGCTGAGCGATGACCTTCTGTGAGCCGTCTTGGTCGAACAGTTCCTTGCTCCATCGCTCCAGGACCGCGGTGCTGTCCCAATCATCAGGGTGGAAGCCGGGGCGGTTGTACGAACGGAATCGCTGCAGCGCATCGGCGGTGAACATCGGGGTGCGACTGAAGCGACGTAGGCTACGCACCAACGTGACCGGGTTATACGAGGCCTTGTCAGAGGCCATCGACAGCGCAGTCTGCAGAATGAGTTCGCCGAACAGAATTGCAGAGGCGATCCGCATGCCCCGTACGCGGGTGCGCTCGGTGCCTCCAATCAGCCGATAGGCGTCGAAGGCGACGGCTTTGTGCTCCGACTCCTCGAACGCATGCCACAGCAGAATCGGTCGAACCTCTGTCTGTCCGATGAGCTTCTGCGCGTCATCGCTGGTGAGAATGATTTCAGCGAGCGTCGCGGTGTAGTGCTCCAATGCAGAGGTCATCGACAGCCGCATTTCTGGCGAAAAGCGCCGCTCCAATCGCTTGATCAGGCGTGCGACGTGGCGGTCGATCCGCGCGGTCGGATAACCCATGGCCTGGAGCCGTTCGTTGAGGAGCCGATGCTGGTGTCGGTGTGTGGCCTCTTGCCCGATGAAACCCTTGACCGCTGTCAGCAATTGGGGATCGTCGATGGAACTCTGGAAATACTTGACCGAGCGGATGAAGAAGTCTTCCCCTTCCGGGAAGGTCGCAGAAAGCACCGAGATGAAATGGCTCATCACCAGGTCGCCATCCACGAAGTGTCGCCGCTTCGTGGAGGTGGGCATGGGGAAACGAACGCGCCGGGGTTTTGGCAATACACGGCTCTTGGTCGAGGCTCGATCTTCCGGCATCTTGACGGGGTCCTTCCTCCGTTGCGTGATCTGACTTTAGGCCTTGTCACATGAGACTGCCAGAATGTAGGGCATGAGTCCAGCACGTGTTTATGGCGGGCTGTCCGCAACTCAACGCGATGCGCAGCGCCGCGCACTGCTGATTGACGCCGCGGTCGCGCTCATGGGCAAGCAGGGAGCCGCCGCGTGCACCGTGACCGCTGTGTGTACGGAGTCAGGAGTGACGAGCCGGTACTTCTACCAGCAGTTTCGCGACAGAGACGCGCTCCTGCGTGCGATGTTCACCAAGATCTCCACCACCTTCCAAGCCGTGATCACCAAGGCGATACCGGATGACACCGTTGCTCCTCAAGAACTCGCTTACGCTCCGATAAAGGCCCTGGTTCAGATGATCGAGAACGATCCCAGCATGGCCCGCATATTGTTTGTCGAATCGGGCGCTGAACCCCTGCTTCGGCAGCTGCGAAGCGAACTGATGTCCGAATTTGCGGAGCTCGTCCTCAGAGAGGCCCGCCTGCATCTCGATATACCCAGCGAGGTGATTCAGGTCGCAGATCTCGCCGCTACCTACGGTGTCGGGGGCCTGTTCGAGATTCTCCGTCGCTGGATAGACGGACAACTAAACCTATCGACCGAAGTGCTTATCGAGCATTGTGCGGGTTTTCTCGGCAGTCTTGGCCTGTATACCCTCGGCCAGAAACCTGACCCGGCCGCTTCGCACATCCAGGTCGATATCAACTCCCCGGCGGGCCACAACAGATGAGACCGGCGGTATTTTCGCCGACACGCTGCGGCGTCACGCTACCGAAGGCTGGTACACCACGATGTGGTCGAGTACGCGTTTGCTTAGCAAACCCCCTGTCGGCCCCGGTTCAATCCTGAGCAGCCTGCGCCGGTTGAAAAATGAGCAGATTTACGGGTTGAGTCATCCTTCCCAGGGTGGTCGCGCAGTGCAGCGTATTGACGACGCCTTCTGTATGGAGCTAGTGAAGTGATCCAGCGTGACGACGACGAATAACCCGGACGCGGACGCGACCAGCTGGCCGGTGGCTTCCTCGCGCAATTCTGTCCGCACTTCGAGTTTCCGGCCGGTTCTGGACACGAGCTCCGCGCTGACCTCGTAGGGAACCCCCAGCAATACCGGCGCGAAGAACTCGGTGTCGAGCTTACGGGTGACGGCCATCTCACCGACGACGTAGAGCAGCATGCCCACCGTGTCGTCAAGAACCGTCATGACTGCGCCGCCATGTGCGATCCCGGGTGCGCCGCGATGTCGGCCGTCGAAGATATGCCTGGCGCCCACCCCGTCGCCACGCCGACGCGCTCGCAGGCGATGACCGTGCGGATTGTCTGTGCCGCAACCAAGGCACCACGGATGGTGCGCATCGAGGTAGTCGCCGTCGGCGGCGATAACACGATTCTGAAAGTTATGCCACCACGCGATGGCCGAATCTTCTTCCGCTTGCTCGTCGATGACGAAATCCTCCTAAATAGGACCACGCAGTGCATGGACCACCATGCGACTGAAGAACTGCGCCGACGTCGGCTGGGCTGATCGCCCGAAGACAGTATGTAAAGGACTCGTTAGCCCGCCGAGATCATCGCTGCGGTACACCTTCCAGTTCCGTCACTATCAGCCATTTGGTCCTGCCCCGCAATACGCCCTCGACGCTGTCGCCGCATAGCTCGCCCGATAATGCTCGGGGTCGTCGTCGGTGCTATAGGGGTCATACCAAATCCTGTCCCCCACAGCGGTGACGGTCAACCTCGCCTTCTGCACAAGGGTCACGAACGTCACCGACCGCGTTCTGGGCGAAGCGCTGAACATCGTCATGCTGCCAATCGAGAAACCAGTAGTCTTCAGGAAACTCGATTGATTTGAAGTGCCACTCACAGATAGCCTTTCAGATGAGCTTCGATGCCGGTATCGACAGTGCCAACGGATCGACTGGCCGTTTCGAGGGCTTCGACGAGGCGCGTTTCGGCGTCCGGGATCGTCGCGGCGACTTTGGCCGCAGCTAGACTACGACTCCGTAGCGATGTGCCGGCATCCGTGGCTGCGGCCGCAAGCGTAGACCACGCTTTGGAAGCATGTCGGGCCGCGGCAGCCGCTTCGGCAGTGGCGGCGTCATCTAGGAGATCGGCGATGTTCTGGCAACCGTCTGCCTGCAGCGTACGAAAGAGCCCGCCGCCGGTACCGGCTTTCTCGATGAACGCCCCGAGCCCGAACAATGCCGCGGTCAGGGCATCGTCATCGAACAGCGTTGGCCAATGCCCTACGTCATCGGCGAAGTCCTGCACACCCTTCAAACCGGAAGATTCGACTTCAGCTGCCTCGATGCGCAGTAGCGGCGCACCTACGGCACCGCCGCGCATGAACGCTGCGCTCGCGGCGAGTGCAGCGGCCGCGATCGGCCCAAGGTCTGGCACTCGCTCTGGCCAGTCGACGTGATATGTGGTGTGCCGGGTAGGTGTGGGAAACCCGACCGAGGACCGCGCCCGGCGTAGGTCGTCGTAGGCCACCGTCTGGGTTGTCTCGCGGTCATTATCGACCACATAGGCGACCCGTTGTTCGTCATCGTATCCGGTGATGACAATGTCGTGACGGCTCATGTGCAATCGGACGCGCAGGTAAGGAAGTTCGCCGATGTCAGCCCAGACCATGACGGGTCGACCTTTGTCGATTTCGTCGGTCACAAATGCCCATCCCACGTCCGGGTCATCGGTCGATCGCACGACGAACTTTGCGCCAACCCGGGAGAGGTAATCCTGTTCCAGGTCGCTTCCTCGTCCTACCAGGTACACCTGGGGGAACAACTGCGTAGAGCGGACGTACGAGAAGTCCAAGACTCCGCCGAGGGTGAAGACCAATCCTTCACTGAGTGCTTCTGTCCCCCATCCGAGTTGGGCCCATTCAGTAAGGTCACGAAGCGCACCGGAACCACAGTGCCCTCCCCTCCTATGGGGATAGGGAACTTGAATCCTCGTCATCGCCGCTTCCTTCCTTGTCAGTAGCACTGTTGAGACTCGTCAAAAGCTACGTTTCATCACGGCTTCCCGGCTGACAGTAGGTGCCAACACCAACACGCGTGACCGCAGCCAACCTCAGCAGCGCATCTCGACAGCCTATGGCGATGGGGCACATTGACTTTCGATCGCTAGTCCTGCATCAACACGTCAACGGTAAGAGCCACAGACGCGCAGCACTCAACCGTTGTACTCAGCTCGCTTGCTCCCGTGGTCGCGCTCCCGCGCTTCGGCTGCTTTATCAGAATCGGATGAGTCCTCGGATGTTGCGGCCCGATCGCATATCCGCGTAGCCTTCGTTGATCTGATCGAGGGTGTACTCACGGGTGATCAGCTCATCCAGCTTGAGGTGTCCGGCGTTGTAGAGCTCGACGAGCCGCGGGATGTCGTGGGCGGCGTTCGAAGAACCGTACAGAGCGCCGCGGATCTGCTTTTCATACAGCGTCAATTCCAGCAGTGAACCCGACATCGAGGTGTCTTCGGGGTGCCCGATCGCGGTAACGACCACACGGCCGCGTTTACCGACCAAGGACAGCGCCTCGCCGATGTAGGACCCTTCGGCGACATCGGTGGTCAAGACGCAGACATCGGCGAGTTTGCCGCGGGTGATGTCACTGATCAGTGACCAGGCCTCGTCGATCGTGGCAACGGCATGCGTCGCACCGAAACCGCCGGCTTGTTCACGCTTGAACGCCACCGGATCGACAGCCACGATGTTCAACGCGCCCGCGATGCGGGCACCCTGAATCGCATTCATGCCGATGCCACCGGCTCCGATCACCGCCACGGTATCCCCGGCACGCACCTCACCGGTGCGCACCGCCGACCCGTACCCGGTCGTCACACCACACCCGATCAACGCCGCCTTGTCCAGCGGTGTCCCCTGGTCGATTTTGACCAGAGACGCCTTGGGGACCACGGTGTATTCCGAGAACGTGCCCAGCAGGCACATCTGGCCGACGTCCTCACCCCTGGCATGGAAACGGTAAGTGCCGTCGATCTGGGGTCCCATCATGAGCGCGGCACCCAAGTCGCACATGTTCCCCATCCCCCGCGCGCAATAGGAACAGTGCCCGCACGACGGCAGGAACGTCAGGATCACCGAATCGCCCTCGGCGACGTTCTCGACACCCGCACCCACTTCGACCACGGTGCCGGCACCCTCGTGGCCACCGACGACGGGCAGCGGAATGGGCAGGTCGCCGGTCACGAGGTGTTCGTCGGAATGGCACAACCCGGTCGCGGTCAGCTGGACGAGCACTTCATCGGGGCCGGGAGGATCCAACTCGATGTCCTCGACTTCCCACTTTTCTCCTAGGCCCCACAGCACTGCAGCACGTGTCTTCATGTGTGTCTCCTTAACGTCAGTGTTTCGGTCGCAGTGGATTGATGATTCACGCCAGCGTCTCGATGATGAGGTCACCGTCGGCGAACTGGCGGCGCAGCTTCTTCTTGTCGAACTTGCCAGTGGAAGTCAGCGGAATGTCGGTGACGAACGCCCACCGTTCCGGTAGCCACCACTTGGCCACCCGCGCACGCAGAAATTCGGTCAGCTCCGCCGCGGTGGCGGTGCGGGCGGCAGCCAGGACGACCACCGCCAGCGGCCGTTCCTGCCACTTGTCGTCGGGCACTCCAATCACCGTGGCGGTGCGCACCGCAGGGTGAGCGGCCAACTCGTTCTCCAATTCCACCGAGGAGATCCATTCGCCCCCGGACTTGATGACATCCTTGGAGCGGTCGGTCAGCGCGATGAGCGCGTCCGCGCTGATCGTCCCGACGTCCCCGGTACGCAACCACCCGTCCGGCGACGCCGCCGGACTGTCATTCTCGTAATACGACTGAGTGATCCACGGGCCGCGGACTTGAATCTCCCCCACCGATTTTCCGTCCCACGGTTGTTCTGCACCGCTGTCATCGACGATGCGGGCCTGCACACCGGCCACCACCCGGCCTTGGGTTGCGCGCAGGTGAAGCGACCTCTCCGGGGTATCAGAACTCCGCGGCAGAGCGACCGAGGCCAGCGGGGAAGTCTCAGTCATCCCCCAAGCCTGCACAATGCGGATGCCCAGCTCGTCATAGGCGGTCATCAACGACCGCGGAACCGCCGAACCACCGCAGGCCACCATCTTCAGCGAACTCACGTCATGGCCAGGATTGTCGCGCAAGTAATGCAGAACATCGGTCCAGATTGTCGGCACCGCCCCCGCCATCGTCGGCCGCACCGCCTCGATCATCTCCACCAAAGGCCCCGCCTGCAGGAAACGGTCAGGCAGCAGAAGCTGCGCGCCGGCCATCATCGCCGCATACGGCAACCCCCACGCGTTGGCGTGGAACATCGGAACGATCGCCAACACCGTGTCGTCATGACCGATGCCCAAGGCATTCGAGGTGCACGCCGCCTGAGAGTGCAACCACGTCGAACGATGGCTGTAGACAACACCTTTCGGGTGCCCGGTGGTACCGCTCGTATAGCACATCGCTGCAGCCGACCGCTCATCGACATCGGGCCACTCGAACGTACTCGACTGGGCGGCCACCACATCGTCGTACCGTAGGACGTCCTTTCCGCACCCCTCGACCGCGGCAAGATCGCCGGTTCCGGTCACTAGCACCGTGCGCACCGAGGTCATCGACGGCAACGCCGCCGCCAAAAGGGCAAGCACCGTACTGTCGACGATGATCACCCGATCCTCGGCATGATTGGCGATCCACGTCAGCTGTTCCGGCGGCAGCCGCAGGTTCAACGTATGCAGCACCGCGCCCATCGACGGCACCGCCGCGTAACAGTCCAGATGCTCCTGGTTGCTCCATTGCAGCGTCGCGACACGCTCATCTCCACGGATGCCGATCTGGCGCAAAGCATTTGCCAACCGTGCCGCACGCTCACCCACCTCGCGATAGGACACCCCAGAGATCTGCCGGGGTCCGCGCGCAGTCAGCACCTCGCGATCGCCATGGACTGCCGAAGCATGGGCCACGATCGCGGGCACAGTCAACGCAACGTCCTGCATCGTGCTCCTCATCGCACACCCGCCCTACAGCCCGCGGTGAGGCGAGGGTCACGCATCGATGAGGTCCTGCCGATTCTGGCTCTCCAGCATCAACCGGTACTCGGGGAACAGGTTCTTGGCCTGCGGGATCAACTTGATCAACTTCGGCACCGGACCTTTCGCACGTACCGTTCCCTTGGCCATCGCCATCGTCAAGTTCACCTTCCCCAACCAGAACTTGTTCCCCGTGTCTGCCGACATGAACAACTCCACGTTGGGCACCGCGGTACTGGCCGCTCCGGTCTCCACCACCTTGTTCGGCATGTCCACCGTCACAACCGCATCCGGATCTGTGTAATGCACCCGCAACACCACACCCGAATTCGCGAGCTTGTCCGCCAGACCCTCCTTCTCCAAACCCCGCCGAAAGATCCCGCCCAGGAAGGCATAGACCTCGTCCTCGTCCCTAAATACCGCCACCGTCAACCTCAACTAACCTCATTGTCAGAACAGAACAGAACAGAACAGGCACCGACTTCTGACGCTGCTCCTCCGGAAAGAATCGTCATGCTCGTTGGGAAACCCCACTAGGTCCTGATGCGCTGCGCCAAGGCGACCGCCGGGCAGCCGCTAGCGTTCCTTTGCCAGCGGGGCTGGATGGCAATTGTCACTGAAGTACCTCTCCAAGACACGCGTCGCATCCGCCGTCGTCGTTCCCACCGCCTACGCACCGCCGGCACCTCAGTCCGAGCCGGCGAGCACCAGTTCGGCCCGTTCGACGGCGACTTGCTGCGTGATGACCCGCTTGCTGAACATGAAGTCGCGGGGACGGTTGATGCAGTCGGCGGCAAGAAGCTCGCCGGCACGGAGGTAGAAGCAGGTGAAGTCGCGCTCCCGGGTCGGGTCGCCGCTGAGGACGACCTCGTCGTACCCGGTGTTGAGACCGGCGATCTGGAGCTTGAGGTCGTATTGATCTGACCAGAACCATGGAAGGGCCGCTATCTTCTTGGACTTCCCACAGACGGTCGCGGCGGCGACCTTGGCCTGCTCGGCCGCGCTCGGCACGGACTCCAGGCGGATGCGACGGCCGTAACGGGCCATGTCGTGGCTGGCGCAGTCCCCGGCGGCCACGATGTCGGGGTCGCTAGTCCGGGCCTGATCGTCGATCACGACGCCGTTGTCGACGACCAGGCCCGCGGTGGCGGCGAGCTCGGTGTTCGGCTCCACGCCGATGCCGACAATGACGAGGTCGGCGGGAATTGATTCGCCACCGGCCAGGATTACTTCGCGGACCCTGCCGTCGCCGGACAGAGCCTCGACCAGCGTGCCCGTCCGGATGTTGACGCCCTCCTCCCGGTGGATCCGGTCGAAGAACTCCGATACCTCCGGGGCGGTGACCCGTTCAAGGACGCGCCCGGTCGCCTCGAGCAGGGTGACCTCCAGACCCAGTGCACGCAACGAGGCGGCTGTCTCCAGTCCGATGTAGCCGCCGCCGACGATCACCGCCCGACGCCCGGGGCCGGCGGCCTCTCGGATCATCTCGCCGTCCGCGGCGGTGCGTAGGTAGAAGACTCCGGCCAGGTCCGCTCCCGGGGTGGGGAGCCGACGAGGCCGGGCGCCAGTGCACAGCGCGAGCTTGTCGTAGGGCAGTGCGTCGCCGGTACTCAGCACGACATGACCAGCCGAGCGGTCGACCGCCGCCACCGTCGCATCCAGGAGTCGGATCCGCTGCTTGGCGTAGAAATCCGAGTTGCGGATCGCGAGTTCGGCCAGTTCGCATTTGTCGGCCAGGTACGACTTGGACAGCGGGGGCCGCTGGTAGGGCAACGCCGACTCATCGCCGACGAGGACGATTTCGCCGTCCCACCCTTCTCGGCGAAGACTGGCGGCGAGCTGGGTGCCCGCGTGGCTGGCCCCCGCGATGACCGCTCGCTGCACGGTCATGCGCCACCTTTCGGGGTGAGGCGGACCATCAGCTTACTGATCCCCCTCACGAAGTTGGACTGCACGTACTCGGGCTCACCGACGACCTCGATGTTCTCGAACCGCGGAAGCAGCTCCTCCCACAGGATCCGCAACTGCATCTCGGCCAGCCGGTTACCCATACAGCGGTGCACGCCGAAACCGAAGGAGATGTGGTTACGGGCGTTGGCCCGATCGATAATCAGGTCATCGGGCCGATCGAACACGCGCTCGTCGCGGTTGCCCGAGGCGTACCACATCAGGACCTTGTCGCCCTTGCGGATGAACTGCCCGTTGAGCACAGTGTCGGCCTTGGCGATCCGGCGCATATGCGCGAGCGGGGTTTGCCACCGGATGATCTCCGAGACCATGTTGGGGATCAGCTCGGGGTTCGCCTTCAGCTTCTCAAACTGGTCAGGGAACTCGTTCAGCGCCAGAACACCACCGCTCATGGAATTGCGGGTCGTATCGTTGCCACCCACGATCAGCAATACCAAGTTGCCCAAGAACTCCATCGGGCGATCGATCAGGTCCTTGGTGCTCTCGTCGCTCTGCAACATGGTGATCAGATCGAAGCCGGGCAGCTCTCCGGCAGCTGTCCGGGCTGCCTTGTCCCGCCAGTGAGCGCTGAGACCTCTAGCCATATCGACCATGCCGCGAAATATCTCGTCGTTGTCCGAGGGCCCACCGTTGGCTTGCTCCATGGAGGTGGCGAGATCGGACCATTGGACGAGCTTGCGCCGCTGCTCGAACGGGAAGTCCAGCAGCGTGGCCAGCATGCGCGCGGTTAGCTCGATCGAGACGTGCTGCACCCAGTTGAACGGTTCGCCAAGCGGCAGAGCGTCGAGCACGTCTACCACCCGCTCGCGGATGAGGCCCTCCATCTCACGCAGGTTCTTCGGTGCGACCACACCCTGGACAGCCTGCCGTTGCCGGTCGTGTTTTGGGGGGTCCATCGCGATGAACATCGCAATGTCGAGGAAGCGCGGCGGGCTCCCGATGACGATGAACGGCTCGGAGGAGAAGACCTCGTGGTTCTTGTCGACGGCCACGATGTCGGCATGCCGCGTCACCGACCAGAACGGGCCGAACGCGCTGTGGGCCTGATAGTGCACGGGAGCCTCGTTGCGTAGGCGCTCGTAATAGGACTTCCAGCGACCCTGACGATAGAGGAAAGGATTGCTAAGGTCGATGTCGGTCAGTTCAACCTCGTCAGCCGGCGGGATCGGTCGCTCGATGAAGATTTTTTCACCGTTGGTGCCGGTGACCCAGCGCCGCGTTCTGTCGTAGAGGTGGGCGCCCTGGATTATTCGGTCCATCGGAATTGTTGCCTGAGCCTTGGCAGTGACTGCCTCGCGAATATTGCTCACGTCTCACCTCTCTTTCGTCATCACAGTTGGAACTCGGGCAGATGGACGATCAAACCGTCCCACGCCTCAGAGACCTGCATCTGGCAGGACAGCCGGGAGGTCGGCTGACGCTCGGGGTTCATCGCGAGCATCTCCTCTTCATTGGCCCCGGAGAGGCCGACCCGATCGGACCATTGCGGATCGACGATCACATGGCAGGTGCCGCACGCGGCTTCGCCTCCGCAGTCGCCGTCGATGCCGGGCACCGCATTGTTGGTCGCGACCCGCATCAGTGACTGACCTTCCTCGAGAGGCGCCTCATACTTCTCGCCGCCGTGGGAGACAAATGTGACAACTGCCATAGCCAGGCTCCTTGCGTGTCCTCAGTTACTTGACACAAGTCTTGCGCCAGATGAGCGCTGCGGCTATGTTCGCCGGAGTCAGAAACTTGTGATTTCGGCTCAAAGGGGCCATGGTCAGTGAACCCCAATGACGCGGGTGTGCCCCCACTCGCATTCGTGCAAATGCTCGAGAGCCCGGCGTTTGACCCAGACGCCGTCGCGCGGCTTCGCAACATCATGGCTCGCGAAGGAACCGACGAGGCGACGCTGATTCAGCGTGATATCCAGGCCCCGTTACGGTGGTTTCGTGAGGCGTACCCCGGTCTAGACATCGATCAGGCAACGCTGCTCGGATTTGCGTTAGCCGAACAGGCACAGTTGACGTCCTTCGGCCCGCTGAGTGTTCCGCTGGTCAGCGCGGGCTCAGTGGCCGAGATCGTAGAGCTGCTGACTTATCTGCCGTTGATCACGACGGCTGTCAAAGCACAGTTTCATCCAGATGACCAAGGCCTCACCGTCGGGCTCTGGGGACACACCAGCGATCGTGCCCTGGACTGCCTCGCCGTCACGTACGCCGGGTTGGCGTTGTTGCGACTGCTGGACATGCTCGTCCGTGCGGCGCCGACCCTCACACTCCACTTGAGTTGGCCAGCGCCCGCCGCCTTGAAAGATCGCGAGGACGACCTTACCGCCGGGCGCCTGTTCTTCGACGCTCCGATGTCCTTCCTCCATGTTCCCGCGGACACGCTCAACGAGGTGTGCCGGTTCTCCGATCCCGTCGCATACCGACTCGCCATCGTCGATCTGCAGCGAACTCTCGACCAGCGGAGCGAAACCACGTCGTTCTCGGAGAAGGTGAGACGGCTGCTGCAGAAGGAGCCCGGACGCCGAAGTAAACATTGGTTCGCACATGAGCTGTCGATGTCCACCAGCACACTCAAGCGGCGCCTCTCCGAAGAGGAGACCACCTTTCGCGAGTTGCGCCAAGCATTCCTGCGCGAGCGCGCGATGCTGCAGCTACTCGACCGATCCCTATCGGTGAGTGAGATCGCCACGGATCTCGGATACAGCGACCTCGCCAACTTCTCACACGCCTTCAAGCGATGGACCGGCCGCTCTCCGAGCGAGTTTCGGCTCTCACCACATTGAGCTGTCCCGGCGGGTCCGGAGATCCCGACCTTTGCGGCGTCTTTCTGCAGCGTCGCCTCTCCCCGGGTGTTCGATGAAGGCCCGAGCCTGCGCGCCGGGCAGCAGATTCACCCGGTCACACAAGCCGGCCAGATGCTCGGCCAGCACCGAATCCAATTGGCGGGCATAACCGAAAGTGAACTCCCGCAACAGCGTTCCCATCGTTGACGGGGGATACACCCGGCGGAAAAAGGGTTTTTATGCCGCCAGCGCGGACCAGGTCGACATCATCGATGTAATCCGCGCCCGCGTACATGCTCGCGATCAGGGTGGCCAGTTTCGGAGCCGGATTGGCCGACCTCGACTTGACCCTGGGAGCTGCGATGTGAATCTTGTTGGCCAACAACTCCGATAGGCCTGCCTGCTCAGCCAGCGCCATCACCGGCACCAGGCCCGCGCACGACACCAGATGTCCTCATCGAACACATCGGACCGCGGGGTGAACGTGTGGGACACTCGCGCCGGAAGTGCCGTTCTCGAACTGGACCGATTGTTGCCTGAACAATATCAATCTTCCCAGCTCAGAACGCACTTTCCTTATCCCGACACCCCGACAAACAGTCCATTGTCAGTGGATCGAGGCTAAGACCGCTCAAGTCACAGCTATCTATAGCCAACGCCGAGGTAGCGGAGCGCCACCCGCGAGATCCGCGCACCCGTGGTGGCGATGTCCGCGGAGGGAAGGACGACGTGACTCACGGTGAGCCGCACCAGAACGTCTGCGACCTCCTCGACGTCTTCGGAGTCGAGATCGGCGAAGTGGTCGTGAAACCACGCGACCAAAGCCGCGGAGGAGAGCTGGAGCAGGGACGCCGATGTCGGCAGGAGAGGAAGAACGCCCGTCGTCGGCGCACCGGCGCGATCATCCCCTGAGTGGCTGGACGTCAGCACCGACTTCAGGAGCGGACTGGCTTCTGCTTCACGCAGGGTGAACCGCACCGCTGCGGTGATGCCGCCCTGAACGTCGCCGGTGTGTTCGGCGAGGATGGCGTGGATACCCTCCAGGAAGCGCTGACCCTCGGCCACCACGAGCGCGTCACCAAGTCCCTGCTTATCGCCGAACTCCTTGTATAGCGTCGGTCGGGAGACGCCGACAAGTTCGGCGACCTCACTCACTCGGACTTGTTCCCAGCCCTTCTCAATGGTGAGTTCCCGTGTCGCCCTCAAGACCTGCTCGCGGATATGTCGGCGAAACGACATCCGCGCCGAATCAGTTGGCATACGAGCAGAATAGGTGGCGAACTGGGATCTCCCGCGCAGCCCGACGACTGGCGTCAAACGGTACGGTCGAGAAAGTCGACGACCGCCGTCGAGAATGCGTCGTTGTTGTCGCCAGCAACCATGTGGCCCGCGCCCGACACGTCAACGGTTTGCGCGTGGGGAACCAAGGTGAGGAAATCCTTCACTGTCTCTTCGGAGACTATGTCCGACAGCAGGCCGCGGACCAGCAGCGCCGGCGCGGACACCTGTCGCGCGCCATCGACAAGGAATGCGCTCATCATCTCGAACTCCTCTGCGCCGTCGTCTGAATCACTCTGCAGGAACTGAAAATTCGACGTCGCAAACGCCGGATCCCATCGCCAGGCCCAGCGACCGTCTCCACGTCGGCGGAGGACTTTTTGAAGGCCGTCGACGTTTTCGGGGCGAGGGCGGTGCGGGTTGTAGGCGGCGATCACGTCAGCGGCCGACTCTAGGCTGTCGAAACCTTCGGGATGGGCCGACATGAACGATAGGACTCGGCGGGCGCCGTGCATCTGCATTCGCGGAGTGATGTCAACCAGGACGACGGCCTGCCATAGCTCCGATGGGGCGAGCAAGTGCGTGCCGAGGATGGTCAAACCGCCCAACGATGCCCCGATCGCGGCAACTGGGCGGGCGGAGCCGGCGTACGCGCGCACGGCCAACAGGTCGGACCCCAGCCGTTCGATGTCATAGCGTCCGTCTGGATCCCAGTCGCTGTCACCATGTCCCCTTGCGTCGTAGGCGGCAACGGTGTAGCCCCGCTGATGCAATCGTTGGGCGGTGACATCCCAGGCGTGCCGGCTCTGACCACCGCCGTGAAGGAGCAACACGACCGCCCGCGGTCCGTCACAGCGGTAGAAGTCGACCGCCAGCGAGAGCCCATCCACCGTGGGCACGCGCTCGACGACAGGAGCGGACGAATCATGTGCTCTGTTTGCAGACATCAAGAGATGGCCTTCGGTGCGACGACGGTGACGGTGCCCTGCGCCGCACACACCGCTCTGCCGTCGTTGCAGATGTCGATACGTGCCACACCGCTGGTTCTGCCCAGCGAGATGATCTCAGCCGTGGCTACACAGGTTCCGCTGGAGACTGGACGAAGCAAATTCAGTTTGAACTCCGTCGTCGCGACCCAGGATCCCATCGGAATCACGGGATAAAACACCACTCCAAGGCAATGGTCGACCATGGCCGACAAGCAGCCGCCATGCAAGTTGCCGAAAGGCGTCTTCAGGTCGTCGCGTGCGTCCATCTCCGCGACGAGCCGTCCAGCAGTGAATTCAGTGTGCCGGAAGCCGAGGTAACCGGCCAGCCCGCCCGTGGTTTCTGCTGCGCTCTGCAGTTGTTCAGCGACCTGCTGGTTGAACGCGGTGAACTGCACAGACATGTCCGGCCTCCTACCTCAGCTGTGGTTGAGACATTACGCCTTGTCTGTCACATCGGTCGACAATGGTCGCTCGCCAGGATTGCGGGAAGGAGAAACCTTGAAAGAAATGTCCGGAGCCCGTCACGACTGCGCTCCCGCGGTCCTCGAACAGTCAGCAGGCTCAGTATCGTGCGGAGAACCCACTCGGCGGCGTCGTCGACGGAGACGCCCGGTTCTACGTAACTCCAGTGTCTCCTGAAGATGGGACGGAGAAACTCGGTGACGAGTTCGAAGAGTGACGTCGAGGTCCCCGCCGCGAGGCCAACGCCGGCGAGTTCCTCGTCGCTGCCGAACAACAATCCGATGATCTCTTCGCGGCGCGCGGCCTCAACTGTGTATTCCACGAAATCGACGAGAGCGGAGCCCAGATCGGTGTGCTCCGCGATCCGGGGGTTGATGCGATCGAGATAGCGCTCGGCGGCGCGAATGATGACGCCCGACATCACCGCCTCCCGATTAGGGAAGTAGCGATACACCGTTGCCCTGGAGACACCCGCTGTTCTGCCGATGTCCTCCATGGTCGTGCCTACCACGCCGCAACTCTCTAGGCACCGCTCGGCAGCATCTAGCAATCGGTCGCGAGCGGAATCACGATCTGACGGCGCGGCGGCACCCCATCGCACCAACTTCGTCGACACAACAGCCAGTATGCCGCGGGCGCACACCATTGTGGCTTGACTGCAGATATGACACCATCGCATTCGTGTCTCACAACAGCCCGTGGCCCTGAGCGAGTGATCGATTGTCGGTAGAAGCGCGTACTCCGGTGGCGGTCGGCGTAGGCGAAGTCACCCATCGCGGGGACGACGTCGTCACCGGCCTCGGTTGGTATTCGACGAAACATTCGGTCGGTGTGTGGTCGGCCACCCCTCCACCAACCGGGTGGCGACTGATCGACACGGCAGACGAACAAACTCCGATCGATTCATCGCGGCTGGCCGTCGCAGGCGTCGACGAGGCGACCGGTCGCGCGACAGTGGACGGGTACACGGTCGAATACGACCGAGACGGGCGACCTCGATGGACACCGACCATCGCGCACCTGTCCGACGGGCGAAGAGTCGTCGCACGCAGCGACGATCCGCAGATTGCCGAGGCGATGGCGGGCGAGATGTACGTTGGCAGAACGGTTTGCCTCCGAAACACAGGGTCGTCCACGGGATTCGAGCTTCCATGATCGCCGAGGCCATGGTGTTGACCGGACCGCGGAATCTGGAGCGGCGCCAGATGACCATCCCCGACGTCGGTGACCGCGGTGCGATCCTGCGAGTTGAAGCATGTGGTCTATGCGGTACAGATCACGAACAATTCACCGGACACCTGCCTGCCGGCTTCTCATTCGTTCCAGGTCACGAAATCGTCGGCATCGTCGAACATGTCGGCAATGCGGCCAGCGAACGCTGGTGCGTCCGGGCCGGCCAGCGCGTGGCCGTCGAGGTGTTCCGGTCCTGCCGAGACTGCCCGGAGTGTCGCCGCGGCGAATACCGGCGATGTGCGGTGAACGGCATCGCCACCATGTTCGGGTTCGTCGACGTGGAGATCGGCGCCGGGTTATGGGGCGGATACGCCACCCATGTGGAGCTTCCGTGGGACGCGATGCTACTCCCGATTGCCGAAGACATGGACCCCGTTCTCGCCACGTTGTTCAACCCTCTCGGGGCCGGTATCCAATGGGGGAAAACTCTTCCCGACACCAAGGCGGGGGGTATCGTAGCGATACTGGGACCGGGCATCCGCGGGATCTGCGCGGCGGTGGCGGCGAAAGAGGCGGGAGCCGCTTTCGTCGCGATGACCGGCATCGGTCCACGCGACGATCAGCGACTGGCCATAGCCAGATCATTCGGTGTCGACCTGCCCATCGACGTATCGCAGGACGATGCAGTGACAGCGCTCCAGCGTGAGACAGGCGGACAGCTTGCCGACGTGGTCATCGATGTCACCGCCAAAGCACCCTCCGCGTTCGCCGACGCCGTCGCCCTTGCCAGGCCTGGCGGCAGGGTCGTGGTTGCTGGCACCCGCGGCGGAGGCGGCGCGCCCGGCTTTGAACCAGACACGCTGGTGTATAAGGAATTACACATCGCCGGTGCACTCGGCGTGGAGTATCCCGCCTACCGGGCAGCCCTCGAGATTCTGGCCACGCGCCGCTGGCCGTTCGACCGGATCACAAGAGAATCAACCGGATTCGCTGGTCTCGCGCCGCTGCTCAGTTCGCTTGCAGATGAAAATGCCAAATCGAGTGCGGCCCTGCACAACGTCTTCGTGCCCACGCCCTCACAGCATGCGGAGCTTCAACAGAGGAAGGTCACACGTGACGAGAACGGAACGCGTACCGATGCTCGACCTTGAGCAGGCCCGGCTGCGGGCTGCCGAGTGTGGGCTGCCCGCAGAGATGGCAGAACTGTCAGTATTTCGCGTGGCACTTCACCAGCCGAGCCTCGCAGTGGCCCTGTACGGAATGCTTGAGGCGCTGCTATTTAACGGTGTGCTCGACGCCCGGCTACGCGAATTGATCATCATGCGCATCGGCTGGGTAACGGGGTCGGTATATGAGTGGACACAGCATTGGCGAATCGCGACGCTGCTCGGTGTGGCTTCGGATGACCTTCTGGCGGTGCGTGACTGGCAGAGTTCCAATCGTCTGGGCCATGCCGAGCGTGCGGTCCTGGCGGCGACCGATGATGTGGTACGTGACGGGGTCATTGCCGAGGAAAACTGGGCCGCGTGCCACAAGGCATTCAATGGCGATCACGCGGTTTTGGTCGAACTTGTCGGAGCGATCGCCAATTGGCGGCTCTTTTCGATCCTGCTTCGATCCTTGAATATTCCGCTTGAGTCGGGTACCGACTCCTGGCCGCCCGATGGGCGAGCCCCTCGACGTGACGATTGAGTAAAAACGGTTGTTCAGCAATCGCACCCAAGTTGAAGCTCGGTTACCCCTTATGTTCCTAGTCAGTTGTGGGCTATTGAATTTCAAACGGGTAGTTGTGATTTCGGTCTCTTAGCCACGGTCTCGGGGTAATGCCACCAACTGGACATGTGGAGCCAACTGTTCTGGGACGCCTACACCAGCTTGAAGCACGCTCCGTCATACGAATACGATCCAAGGGATGTCGAGGTTCTTCGCGACTCAGGCCAACTGTTACTACTGGGAGAGTCGTTCAATCGGGTCGCTGGCAACAGAACGCCAATGAAGGCGATCGTCGGCAGTCACCGCACACAGCACCTCACGCAGAGAATTCAAGAGCCCGCTGCTGCAAGCTAGACCCGGCGTCCGACACCGAGGCGCTGCCGTCTTCATACAGCTGACCACGAACGCCAGCCGCGCCGAAGTCCCACCGGGGACGGCAAACACCTTCCGCCGCAACACCTTCGGATGCAGCTTGGACGGAAGGCCACCAGCCACCATAATATCGACCGTCTCGGCGTCGCCAGCACCGCGGACGAATCGGTGTACCGGCCCGTTGCCACCTCGCCTCCGGCTTGCGCGGGTCAATCTCTCAGGTCGTCGTTGCCACACTCAGAAGTGACATGTACAAATCACGGTTCAGCGAGTGTACAGTTCACGGTGTGGAGGTATCCGTGACCGAGTTGCGCGCGCACCTTAGCGATTGGCTCGATCGAGTTCGGGCTGGTGATGAGGTCGTCATCACCGACCGCGGGATTCCGGTCGCGCGACTCGCTGCGCTGGACAGCGCAGGCACCTTGGAGCGTCTCACGGCCGAAGGCGTGATTGCCAGGGCCACCGCGCAGCGGCCCGTCGCTGCGGGACGGTCCCGGCCCCGACCGCGGCGGCCGGTGTCTGACCAGGTCAGCGACCAGCGGCGCTGACCGGTGCCGCTCGTCTACTTCGACGCCAGCGCCTTCGTTAAACTTCTCACCACCGAGACAGGAAGCTCGCTGGCATCCGCGCTGTGGGACGGCTGCGACGCCGCATTGTCCAGCCGCCTGGCCTACCCCGAAGTCCGCGCCGCACTCGCTGCAGCAGCCCGCAATCACGACCTAACCGAATCCGAGCTCGCCGACGCCGAGCGTGACTGGGAGGACTTCTGGGCCGCCACCCGCCCAATCGAACTCACCGCCACGGTTGAACAGCACGCCGGCCGCCTCGCCCGCGCCCATGCCTTGCGCGAAGCCGACGCTGTCCATCTGGCCAGCGCGTTGGCAGTCGGCGAACCCGGCCTGATCGTCGCCGTTTGGGACCGACGCCTGCACGCCGGAGCCCAAGCCGCCGGGTGCCGACTCGCCCCCGCCCAACTCGACCCCTAATCCGACCGCTCGACGTCAGAGGTGGGTCGACCCCGGCATGGATGACGATCAGGTACCGATTCGCCAGGTCAGAACCCGTGTCGTAAGTGGCCAAGTCCCCCCTCGGACACTCCAGCGGCGAAGCCGCGATCACACAACGTCATTGGCCGCCCCGGTGCGCTGAGACCGGAGGGCTTCAGCGGGTCCTGTGCCTACAAGCCATGGGCTAGAGCGCCGCCAGCAGGCTGTTGAAGCCCTCGGTCATCGACGGGTGGGTGTAGATCGAATCCCGCAGCTCCGAGGCGGTGATGCCGTGCCGCATCGCCAGCGCCACCGTGTTGATCACCTCGTGCGAGTCGTAGGACAACAGCGCCGCACCGAGAATCGTGTCGCTGCCGGAGTCGACGACGACCTTCATCATGCCGGCATCCTCGCCGACGATCCGCGCACGCGGCATCGTCGCCATGTCCGCGACACGCATGCTGGCGACTTTGACGTCGTGCGTCTGCCGGGCCTCCTGCTCGGTCAGGCCGACCCGGGCCAGCGGAGGCGTCATGAACAGCGCGTAGGGCACGGCCGCCCGCGTCGCGGTGCTGCGTTTGCCGTCGCCGTCCAGCTGGGCCAGCACGACGCGGTAGTCGTCGAGCGAGATGTAGGTGAATTGCGGTCCACCGTTGACGTCGCCCACGGCGAAAATGTGCGGCTGGCTGCTGCGCAGGTGGTCGTCGACGACGATGGCGCCCCTGGCCGTGGTGTCGACACCCGCGGCGTCCAGGCCGAGTCCGTCGGTGACGGGCTCTCGGCCCAGCGCCACCAGGATCGCATCGGTCTCGACCTCGTGGGCGGCGCCGTCGACCCGATAGGACACCGTCGAGCCGCCGGAACCGTTGCCGGACACCGAGATAACCGATGCCGACGTGACGACGTCGATGCCGCGGGCGACGAGGATGTCGCGGGCACAGTCGGCAACGTCGGCGTCCTCGCGGCTCAGCACCCGCGGGCCCCGGTCGAGGATCGAGACCTGCGAGCCGTAGGCGGCATACATCGCCGCAAACTCCAGACCGACATACCCGCCGCCCAGCACGGTCAGCCGCTTGGGCAGTTCGGCCGTGCCCAGCAGATCGGTACTGGTGTACACACCGGGCGCGTCGGCGAGCCCGGGAACCGGCGGCTGCACCGGCCGCGACCCGGTGCCGACCACGATCCACTTCGCGGTCACTGTAACCGCTTGTCCGTCAATGGTTTTGACACTCAGCGTATGAGGGTCGGTGAATTGGGCATGCCCGGTCAGCACCGTCACCGTCTCGATGCGGTCCAGCGTCGCGAAGTTGATGTCACGCAACGACGCGGTTAGCCCTGCGGTGGCGGCGACGGCCTCCCGGTAGCCATCGGGATGGGTGGTGGATGCGTCGAGATGCTCCGAGCGGAACACCATCGATTTGGTAGGGACGCAACCGATGTTGATGCAGGTGCCGCCGTACATCAACGGCGACTGCTCGATCATCACCACCCGCCAGCCACGCTTACCCAGCGCGGCCGCGAGCGTCTTGCCGCCCTTGCCGAAACCGACAACCGCCAGATCTACCTCGAGTGACGTCACGACAGCAGTGTATGGGCCCAATCCCTTTGATGCACAAGCTATTCGATTGAGCCGGAAAGCGCGGGTAAGGTGGTGTGCACCTGATGAATCCACCGAACGGCTTTCTGCGCCGCACGCCGTCGCGATCCTCGCGGTCCTTCAAGGACCGCCGCGAAGCCGGTCGCGTGCTGGCCGAACAGCTAACGTCTTACCGCGCCAAGGACGACGTGCTGGTGCTCGGCCTGGCGCGCGGCGGCCTTCCGGTCGCCTGGGAGATCGCCTCGGCGCTACACGCCGAGCTGGATGTGTTCCTGGTTCGCAAGCTCGGGGTGCCGCGCTGGTCGGAGCTCGCGATGGGCGCGCTGGCCAGCGGCGGCGGCGTGGTGATGAACGACAACGTGGTCTCCAGCCTGCACATCACCGACGAGCAGGTGCGCGAGGTCATCGAGAGCGAGACGGCCGAGCTGTCACGACGCGAGCACGCGTATCGGGGTGACCGGCCCGTCGCCGACCCGCGGGGCAAGACCGTGATCCTGGTCGACGACGGCATCGCCACCGGCGCCAGCATGCTGGCCGCCGTCCGGGCTATCCGGGCCACCGGGCCGGAGTCCATCGTCGTCGCCGTCCCGGTCGGGCCGCAGTCGGTTTGCCGCGAGCTCGCACAGGTGGCCGACGACGTCGTATGCACAACGATGCCACCGGGATTCGAAGCCGTAGGACAGGTCTACGGCGACTTCCACCAGGTCAGCGACGATGAGGTGCGTCAGCTACTGAGTACGCCGACGCGCTGAAGCTACTTGGCCGGGTCCTCGCCGCGGGCCTCGGCCGCGACCGTCTCGTCGGCCGGCTGCTCGGCGGTCTCGTCCGGGACTTCCTCGGGGTAGTCGACTGTCTCGTCCGCCGCCGGTTGCTCATCGTGGGCTTCGTCACCCGTGTCACGGCGCTGCCGTTCCCGCAGCGCGTCAACGATCAGCAGCACGACACCCAGGACGCTGGCGCCGATACACACCCACGCGACCAGCTCGTTGCTGGTCACGACTGCGAACACCAGCGCGACAAGCCCGATCAGGGCCAATACCAGCGCAATGATCAGCATCGGTCATCCTCCAGCCGACGGGCGGAACTGCCAGGTCCAGTGCACATCAGTGTGCCGAACAGGAGGTCCGGCACTACTCCCGGCTAGTTATTACCCCGATTGAATTGGTCGAACCCACCGGCATCGGCGCTCGAGTCGACGGGAGCCGCCGATCCGCGCTGGCCGAGTTCCTCCAGCTGGGACTCGAGGTAGGTCTTGAGGCGGGTGCGGTACTCGCGTTCGAAGGTGCGGAGCTGCTCGAGACGGCCTTCCAGCACGGTCCGCTGCTGGTTGATGGTGCCCATGATCTCGGAGTGCTTGCGTTCGGCGTCGGCCTGCAGGGCGTCGGCCTTCTCCTGGGCCTGACGCAACTGCGTCTCGGAGCGAGTCTGCGCATCGGCCAGCATCGCATCGGCGCGCTGACGGGCTTCGGTGACGGTGGTTTCGGCGGTCTGCCGCGCCTCGGTCAGGATCTGGTCGGCGTTGGCGCGAGCGTCGGACAGCAGCTTGTCCGACTCGGCCTGCGCGGTGCTGGTCAGCCGGTCCGCGGTGTCCTGGGCCAGGCTCAGCACGCGGGCCGCCTTGAGGGCCTGCTCCTCGTTGGTCCCGGTTGGGGCAGCCGGCGCGGGCGCCGCCTTGACGGGTTCCGGCTCGGGCTCGGGTTCGAAAACAGGGGCGACAGGGGCGGGCGCGGCGGCAGGGGCGGCAGCAGCGGCGCCGCCACCGGCGGCCAATTCACGGTCCAGCTCCTCGACCCGCTGGCGCAGGTCGGAGTTCTCTTCGATGAGCCGCGTCAGCTCGTTTTCCACCAGGTCGAGGAACGCGTCGACCTCGTCCTCGTTGTAACCGCGCTTGCCAATAGGCGGCTTACTGAACGCCACATTGTGGACGTCGGCTGGTGTAAGCGGCATTGTTTCGTCCCCTCAAGTTCCCGTCAAACGTTCTCGAAAGTGTAGAACGGAGTGGCAGCGGTTGTGCAACTGCCGCCCATCCTGTCACACCAGACCCGGCGGTTGCCGATTAGCCCAATAAATAAGAACCAATTTCAAACACTAAGAGTCATAAAATCCCAATCCTTAGAATTTGCAAATCGCGCGCATCAAATCGAGTCCGATCCGTGGCCGAACCGTCGCTCAGAGCCGCCGGCACCTAACGCGGCTCACGCCGCCGCGCCGAAAGCGAGCTGCATGCCGATGAACGCGACCAGCAGAAGGACCATGATGGACAGGTCGAAGCGGACCGCTCCGATGGTGAGCTGAGGGATCAGTCGGCGCAGCAGTTTCACCGGCGGATCCGTGATCGACATGATGATCTCCAGGATCACCACGGTGATGCCGGTGGGATGCCAGTCACGGCTGAACGAGCGGATGAACTCGACGACGACCCGAGCGATGAGCAGCAGCCAAAAGATGAACAGAGCAAACCCAAGGATCTGAAAGAACAGCACCAACGAGAGCCCGACCTTACCGATGAGACGTCAACCGCCGCGCGATAGCGCGGACATCGCAAGAGTACCGACTCACCCCTGAGCGGACATCTCAGATGCGCGGCATCGGCAGGCGGGTGGTAACCACCCGACCCGGCGCTCTCGCGGGGCAGATGTGGCTATTGGTAAGCGTAGAAGCCGGTTTCGGCGATCCGGCGGCGCTCCTCCGGCGAGACGTCGACGTCGGCGGGCGACAGCAGGAACACCTTGGTCGCCACCTTGTCGAACGAGCCACGCAGGGCGAATGCCAGTCCTGCCGCGAAGTCGACCAGCCGCTTGGCGTCCGCGTTGTCCATCGACACCAGGTCCATGATCACCGGGGTGCCGTCGCGGAAGCGCTCGCCGATGGTGCGGGCCTCGCTGTAGTCCTTGGGCCGCAGCGTCGTGATCTTCGACAGCGGGTGGCCGTCCTCGAACATCATCGCCATCCGGCGCGGGTCCATGGCCAGGGCACCACGGGTACCGCCACCGCGGAGGAAGGATCCCAATCGGGGGCGCCCCATCTCCGGGCGGTCGAACTCACGACCGCGGAACGGCGGCGGCTCGTCGGCGTAGCCACCGCGGTAGCCGGCCGGCGCGTAGTCCGCGGGCTCGCCGCGCGGGTCGTCGTATTCGGGGCGGTCATAGCCGCGGCCGTAATCCTCGTCGAAGCGAGCACGAGGGAATCCGCGCGACGGTGCGCGGTCGTCGTAATACTCGTCTTCGTAGTCGTCCATCGGGGCCATACCGAAATAGGCCTTGACCTTGTGCAGTGTGCTCATGCGTGCGACCCCTTCTAGCCCCTGGGATTTCTGTTGTCTGTGATGAAGGTGTGACTACAGTGACTACTCACGGTGACGGTAGCCGCCGTGGGCCCAATAGCGCGGTACCGACACGCACACACGTCGAACCGTGTTTCACGGCAATTTCGAAATCGCTGGACATGCCGGCCGACAAACCGACGGCATTCGGGTGCGCTTCCAGCACCCGGCGGTGTTCGGATTGCAGCCGCTCAAAGGCCGGCTCGGGGTCGGCGCCCAGCGGCGGAATGCCCATCAGACCGACCAGCTCCAGGCCTTGCGACTCCTCGACCTGCGCACAGAGCTCGTCGAGGGGCCCCGGCGTCGTGATGTCGATCCCGCCGCGCGAGACGTCGCCGTCCAGACTGACCTGAACGTAGACGCGCAGCGGGTGCTGCCGGCCACCTTCGGCCAACGTTGCCGTCACCGCCCGTTCCAGCGCCGTTACCAGTTGCGGGCTGTCGACCGAATGAGCGGTGTGCGCCCAGCGGGACAGCGCACGCGCCTTCTTGCGCTGAATCCGTCCCACCATGTGCCAGTGCAACTCTCGCGAATCCGACCGCCCGGGAGTCGCAGATGCGCAAGCCAAGCGAGTGAGTTCCGCCACCTTTGCGGCCGCTTCTTGTTCCCGCGATTCGCCGACCGATCGACAACCCAATCGAGACAAAATCGCGACATCGGTTGCCGGAAAGAATTTCGTAATTGGAAGAAGTTCAATTTCGCCGACATTGCGTCCCGCCGCTTCCGCGGCCGCGGCTAGTCGCGAACGCACTGCGGCCAACGCATGAGTCAATTCAGTTTCACGGTTGCCCTGACTCGACGCCGAGTCCGCCATTCCAACCGCCATCGCGGTCACTCCATCCAGACCAGCGACGCCAGCCGCCCGGTCGGCGCGTCTCGGCGATGACTGAACAGGGCGGCGTCGGCAACCGTGCAACGGGGATCGATGTCGATCGATGTGACGCCCAAATCCTTGAGCTGGCAAGCGATTCCGGCCCGAAGATCCAGGGCTGGCTTGCCTTTCGCGGTAGTGGCGCGGCTGCCGGGCAGGGCCGCCTCGACCTCGTCGGCCATCGCCGCGGGCACCTCGTAGTTACGCCCGGAGACGGCCGGACCGAGCAGCGCCGAGATGTCACCGGTCTGGGCGCCCAGCTTGCGCATCACCTCCACCGTGCGCAGCACGACGCCCCGCTGGGCGCCAACCCGCCCGGCGTGGATCGCCGCGACCACCCCCGCGCGGGCATCGGCCAGCAGTACCGGCACACAGTCGGCCGTCACCACGGCCAAAGCCAGTCCTGGCGTGCCCGTCACCAAGGCATCGGTGTCGTCGAAGGCGGTATCCCGCGGCGCGTCGACGATCTCGACCCGATCGCCGTGGACCTGATTCATCCACACCACCCGGTCGGCGCCCAGGCCGATGGCGCGGGCCAGCCGGGCGCGGTTGGCGGCCACCGCCGCGGGGTCGTCACCGACATGGTCGCCGAGGTTGAAGGTGTCGAAGGGCGGTTTCGAGACGCCGCCCGCGCGGGTGGTCGTCACTCGCCGGATGCGAACGCTCACGTGACCAGTATCCGGAGCGTCGCGTCTGGGCTGCTTGGCCTCAGCGGCGCATGAAGGGCGGCACATCGACGTCGTCGTCATCGCCACCGATACTCAGCGTCGCGCCGTTGGTGTGCACCGGGACGCTGACGGCGTCGACCGGCTCGAACAGCGTCGAGGTGAGCTTGCCCGCCTTCGCCGACTCGATCCGGTGGGCACCGCCGACCTTCTCCCCCTTGTCGGCAGTGCCGCCGACCACGGGTTTACGCCCGGGTCCCTGGGCATCGAAGCCCGCGGCGATGACGGTCACGCGCACCTCGTCGCCCAGCGAGTCGTCGATCACGGTTCCGAAGATGATGTTGGCGTCCTGGTGGGCGGCGTCCTGCACCAGCGATGCCGCTTCGTTGATCTCGAACAGGCCCAGGTCGCTACCGCCGGCGATCGACATCAGCACGCCCTGGGCGCCCTCCATCGAGGCCTCCAGTAGCGGGGAGTTGATGGCGATCTCGGCGGCCTTGAGCGAACGGCCTTCACCGCGGGCAGAGCCGATGCCCATCAACGCCGTTCCGGCGCCGGACATGATGCCCTTGACGTCGGCGAAGTCGACGTTGATCAGACCGGGCGTGGTGATCAGGTCGGTGATGCCCTGGACGCCGTTGAGCAGCACCTCGTCGGCGCTGCGGAACGCGTCCATCAGCGATACCGCGGCATCGCCCATCTGCAGCAGTCGGTCGTTGGGGATCACGATCAGCGTGTCGCAGCTCTCGCGCAGCGAGTTGATGCCGTTTTCGGCTTGGTTGCTGCGCCGTTTGCCCTCGAACGAGAACGGCCGGGTGACCACGCCGACGGTCAGCGCGCCCAGCTTGCGCGCGATGCTGGCGACGACGGGCGCGCCGCCGGTACCCGTTCCGCCGCCCTCACCGGCGGTCACGAACACCATGTCCGCACCGCGCAGCAGCTCTTCGATCTCGTCCTTGGCGTCCTCGGCGGCCTTGCGCCCGACTTCGGGGTCGGCGCCGGCGCCCAATCCGCGAGTGGAGTCGCGGCCCACGTCGAGCTTGACGTCGGCGTCGCTCATCAACAGTGCCTGCGCATCGGTGTTGATCGCGATGAACTCGACGCCCTTGAGGCCCTGTTCGATCATCCGGTTGACGGCGTTGACGCCGCCGCCACCGATACCCACAACCTTGATGACGGCCAGGTAGTTGTGCGGGGGGGTCATCATCTCGTCTTCCTCCCTGGTGGGGATTCGGTTATTACCGGTACAGTCGCGGTTCCCTGGCAAACTCTCAACCTCAACCATAGAGTTAGAGTTATGTCAAGTAGTTCCGCGCAACCAGAACGGTATGGGTACTACGCGCACTAGCCCCGCAGGCGCGCCGACGCGCCGCGCGCAAATTTTGGTCAATTTTCGGCCCCCATTGCGCGAGCGTCACGCCAGCGTGGCGATCAACCGCGAGCGTTGCACCAGCGTCACACTCGGGGAGAAAGTCGAGCCTGGGCCGCCGGCCGCTACTTGACGGTGGGCAGATCGGGACTGGACACGTCGTAGGTCTTACCCGGCTGGGTGAGCAGAGCGGCGAGCTTTTCGGCCTTCTCATCCGTGCGGTCGGTCGTCCCCCAAATCACCACTCGCCCATCGCCGAGGGTGAGCGTGATCGAGGCCAGCGACGGCGCCGCGATCCGGCCCACCTGGCCCGCGACCTCGGGGCGCAGGGCCAGCAGCACCTGGAGCGCGGCCTTGGTCGTCGGGTCGGTCGGCCCGGGGTTGGCGACGTCGATATAGGGCAGCGCCGGCGGCGGCGGCCCGGTCGCGAAGTCGACGCCGTCGCGGTCGAACAGGTGCGGCCCGTCGGGAAAGTCCTTCACCACGACGGGAATTCGCTCGACGATCGTGATCCGCAGCGCCGACGGGTACTGGCGCTGCACCCGGGCGCTGGCCACCCGGCGGATCGCGGCCACCCGGTCGGCGACCAGGTTGGTGTTGATCTGCAGCAGCGGCGTGCCGACCCGCACCTGCGCGGCGTCGAGGACCTCTTCGCGGGTTACCGCGCCGGTGCCGGTGACCACGATGTTGCGCGCCGACATCACCGGCGTGAAGTAGAGAATCAGTGCCAGCCCGACCCCGACGACGACCAACATCACGGTCGCGAGCAGCATCTTGAGGCCCCGGACGACGCCGCGCGCGGGTTTCTTGGGGGCGTCGGGCCCGCCGAGGCGGCCGCTGGCCCGGCGCTTGGCTTCGCGGCGCGCTTCCTCGATCGCGATGGCCCGTTCCTGCGCGGCGCGGCGCTCGGCGCGTTCGCGGCGGGCCCGGCGGCGCGGTCCCTCGAAATCGACATGCTCGTCCTCGGAGCGGTCGGCTTCTTCGATGGGGATCGGCTCGGTGACCGCGTTCTCGTCGACCGGCGGGGTGCGTTCACCCGCGTCGGCGGCCAGGTCGTTGGGCTCGGTCAACGCAATACCCCGGACTGGCCGGGCGCGCTGCGATTGGCGCGCACCCGCAGCGCATTCACGATTTCGGGGCCCAGCAGCGTCACGTCGCCGGCGCCCATCGTCACGATCACGTCCCCGGGGCCGGCGGCCGCGGCGACCTGCTCGGCGACCGCGGAGAAATCCGGCAGGTAGCGCACCGGCACGCCGACGTGCTCGGCGACGCTGGCCCCACTGACACCGGCCAACGGCTGTTCGCGCGCGCCGTACACGTCAAGCACGAACACCTCGTCGGCCGCGTCCAGAGCGTGGCCGAACTCCTCAGCGAAAGCCTTTGTCCGCGAATACAAGTGGGGCTGAAACACCACCAGCGAGCGACCTTCGCCGCCCTGCTCGACGACCGTGCGGACCGCCGCCAGCGTGGCACTGATCTCGGTCGGATGGTGGGCGTAGTCGTCGAACACCCGCACCGAGCCGACCGTGCCGACCAGTTCGAAGCGGCGACGCACGCCCTCGAATCCGGCCAGCCCGTCGAGCACCTGATCGGCCGGCGCGCCGACCTCGATCGCGGCCAGCAGCGCACCCAGCGCGTTGAGCGCCATATGCCGTCCGGGCACCGACAGGCGCATGGCGCGCACCGGTTCGTCACCCAACCGGATATGCGCGACGGCTCCGGTGCCCTGCTGCTCCCAGGACAGCAGCGTGCCGGCCTGGGCGGGGGCCTGCTGCCCGACCTCGGATCCGTAGCGCAGCACCCGGATGCCCAGTTCGCTGCTGCGCTGCGCCAGCGCGGCAGCTCCCGGGTCGTCCGTGCAGACCACCAGCGCCCCGCCCGGGGCCAGCCGCTCGACGAACGCGTCGAAGACCGCGACGTAGGCGTCCTCGCTGCCGTAGAAATCCAGGTGATCGGTCTCGATGTTGGTGATCACCGCGACGTTGGGCGTGTATTCGAGCAGCGTGCCGTCGCTTTCGTCGGCCTCGGCGACGAAGCAGTCGCCGCTGCCGTGGTGGGCGTTGGTGCCGGCCTCGCCGAGATCCCCGCCGACCGCGAACGACGGGTCGCGCCCGCAGTGCTGCAGAGCCACGATCAGCATCGACGTCGTCGTGGTCTTGCCATGAGTGCCAGTGACCATCAGCGTGGTCCGCCCGTCCATCAGCTTGGCCAGCACCGTCGGCCGCAGCACGACCGGAATGCCGCGCCGCCGCGCCTCGACCAGCTCGGGATTGGTCTTCGGGATCGCGGCATGCGTGGTGATGACGGCGGTCGGGCCGCCGGGCAGCAGGTCCAGCGACGACGGGTCGTGCCCGATGCGGATCTGGGCGCCCCGGGCCCGCAGGGCGTGCACACCGCGGGATTCCTTGGCGTCGGACCCGGATACCTGGGCGCCGCGGTCCAGCAGGATGCGGGCGATGCCCGACATGCCGGCGCCCCCGATGCCCACCATGTGCACCCTTAAAAGCTCGGGGGGCAACTGGTCGGCGGTCATCGCGCTCCCCTGGCTGCCGGCCCCCTATCACGTGCTTGTCGCGCGATGTCCAGCGCCGCCGCGGCGACCTGACGCGCCGCGTCCGGATGTCCCACCCGGGCGGCGGCCGCGGTCATCGCCGCCAGCCGCGGCGGGTCGGTGAGCAGCCCACTCACCTCCCGGGCCACCAGGTCCGGCGTCAGCACGGCGTCGGGGACGACCATGCCGCCGCCGGCGTTGACCACCGGCAGCGCATTGAGTCGCTGCTCGCCGTTGCCGATCGGCAGCGGAACGTAGATGGCCGGCAGGCCCACGGCCGACACCTCGGCGACCGTCATCGCCCCGGAACGGCAGATGGCCAGGTCCGCGGCGGCATAGGCCAGGTCCATCCGGTCGAGATAGGGCACCGCCCGGTACGGCGGATCGCCGTCCTGAGGTTCGCGCAGCTCGAGGGTGTTCTTCGGCCCGTGCGCGTGCAGCACGGACACGCCCGCGGCGGCCAGCTCGGCGGCGGCTCCCGAGACCGCGCGGTTGAGCGAGACCGCGCCCTGCGAACCGCCGAACACCAGCAGCACCCGCGCGTCCTCGGCGAACCCGAAGTGCCGGCGCGCCTGGGCGCGCAGCGACGCGCGATCCAGCGAGGTGATCGTCGCGCGGACCGGCACCCCGACCACCTCGGCGTGTCGCAGCCCGGAATCCGGCACCGCGGACAGCACCCGGTCCGCCGAGCGGGCTCCGACCCGATTCGCCAGTCCGGCGCGGGCGTTGGCCTCGTGAATGACCACCGGGATACGACGGCGGACCTTGGGGAAACCGCGGGCCGCGAGGTACGCCGGCAGGGCCACGTAGCCGCCGAAACCCACCACCACGTCCGCGTCGACGACGTCGAGCACCGAGCGGGTCTCGCGCACGGCGCGCCACACCCGCGATGGCAGCCGGGCCAGGTCACCGCTGGGTTTACGGGGTAGCGGCACCGGCGTGATCAGCTCGAGCTGGTAGCCGCGTTCGGGCACCAGCCTGGTCTCGAGTCCGCGCGAGGTGCCCAGCGCGGTGATCCGGACGTGCGGATCCAGCGCGCTGAGGGCATCGGCGACGGCCATCGCGGGCTCCACATGGCCGGCAGTGCCGCCACCGGCCAGTACGACCGACAAGGCACCGGCGGGCGAGGGACTAATCCTCTGCCCGCCGGTCGGCTGCTTGAACGTGTGATTCACCCGTAACGCTGACCTTCCAGTGCGCGAGCGCGCCGTGCTTGGCGCTGACCGGCTCCCTGTCTGGGGTAGCGCTGATCAGATCCATGATGCCTTGACCGGGGTTCGGTGCGAACAGCTGTCCGCGGAAAAACCGGGCGCAGCGGCGGCTCGGGCTCGCGGCGCCCCTTACGCGCGGGTGGCTCGGCTTTCCGGGCGGGGGCCTTACGCCCGCGTGCCGGGGCCGACGGCCGGGGCGCTCGCGGCTGCGACTTCTTGCGGTCGCGGAACGACTCGAGGCGCGTTGGCGAATACGGCTCGGGCAGCGGCAGCCGCAGCAGCCGGTTCATCTTGTCGTCGCGCCCGGCGCGCAGCGCCGCCACCGCCTCGGGCTCATGGCGCGCCGCGTTGCACATGATGCCGATCATGAAAAGTGTTGCGGCCGTGGATGTTCCGCCCGCAGATATCAAGGGCAGCTGCAGACCGGTGACCGGCAGCACGCCGATCACGTAGCCGATGTTGATGAAGGCCTGACCGAGGATCCACATCGTGGTGGTGGCGGTCAGCAGCCGCAGGAACGGGTCGGCCGACCGGCGGGCGATCCGCATCCCGGTGTAGGCGAACAACCCGAACAGCGCCAGCAGTCCGAAGGCGCCGATGAAGCCCAGCTCCTCGCCGATGATCGCAAAGATGAAGTCATTGTGCGCGTTGGGCAGGTAATTCCATTTCGCGGTGCCCTGGCCGAGGCCGTCGCCGAAGATGCCGCCGTGGGCGAGCGCGAACTTCGCCTGCCGCGCCTGGTAGCCGGTGTCCATCGGGTCGTTCTCGGGGTTGATCCACGAGCGCACCCGGTCCGACCGATAACCGGCGGACATGGCCAGCACCGCGCCGGCCATGAAGACCGCGAGCAGCGACGTGCCGAAGACGCGCAGCGGCAGCCCGGCGTACCACAGCAGGGCCAGCAGGATGATGCCCATCGACACCGTCTGGCCAAGGTCGGGCTGGGCGACGATCAGCCCGAGCGCGATGACGGCCGCCGGCACCAGCGGAATCAGCATGTCGCGCAGCGAGGCCCGCTCCATGCGCCGCGACGCCAGCAGGTGCGCACCCCAGATGGCGAAGGCGATCTTGGCCAACTCGGAGGGCTGCATCGAGAAGCCCGCGACCACGAACCATTTCCGCGAGCCGTTGGCGAGGTTTCCGATACCGGGAACGAGCACCAGGACCAGCAGGATGATCGTGACGACGTAGCCCGGGAAGGCCACCCGGCGGATGAAGCGGATCGGTACGCGCATCGCGACGTAGGCCGCGAAGACCCCGATGACGGTCCACAACACCTGCTTGCCGAAGATCACCCACGCCGACCCGTCGTCGCCGTAGGACCGCACCCCCGAGGCCGACAGCACCATGGTCAGGCCCAGCGTGGTCAGCAAACCGGCGATCGCGACGATGAGGTGAAACGAGGTCATGGGCCGGTTCAGCCAGGCGCCGAACCGGGCGCGGGTGCTGTGCTCCGGGTCTTTGACTTGGACTTTCGCCGCCACCGGGGCCTGGTCAGGCGCTGTGTCCGGGCTGATTTCGGCGGCATCGGACGGCTCGACGGCCTGCATCGCGTCCGTCGACTCCTCGACATCGGTCACCGTATCGACCCCGGTGCTTTCCGGGACGGCGTCGCCCACCTCGACCGAGTCGGCCGGCGGCTCGATGTTCTTCTTACCCCGGCGTAGGCGCCGGGTCAGCGCGTTACCCACACCCGCCTACCGCAGCGCCGCGCGTACGGCGGCGGCGAACGCGTCACCACGGTCGGCGTAGCTGCTGAACTGGTCGAATGATGCCCCCGCCGGCGCCAGCAGCACCGTGTCTCCCGACTTGGCCAAATCACGAGCCGCCGCCACAGCAGCGGTCATCACGCGAGCGCCGAGACTATCCCCCACACTGTCAACTTTTGTCACATTAGTATCAGCAGTCGCATGCATACCAGCATCCTCGCCTGTCACAACCTGGACGACGGGGACATCGGGCGCGTGTCGCGATAACGCCTCGGCAACCTCTTGGCGGTCTCGGCCGATGAGTACCGCCCCGACCAGGCGAGATGCCATTCTGGCGACCTCCGCGTCCAGCGTCGCGCCCTTGAGCAAACCACCGGCCACCCACACCACCCGCGGGTAGGCCATGACCGACGCCTCGGCGGCGTGCGGGTTGGTCGCCTTCGAGTCGTCGACGTAGGTGATCCCATCGGCCACCGCGACGACTTCGGATCGGTGCCGTCCCAGCTGAAACGTCGAGATAGCGTCCGCGATCGCGGCAGCGGGGACCTCCACGCAGCGGGCCAGCGCCGCCGCGGCCAGGGTGTCGAGCACGCCGACCGGACCCGGCACCGGGATGGCCGAGGCCGGCAGCAGGGTCAGGTCGTCGGCAAACGCGCGGTCGACCAACAGCCCGTCGCGCACCCCGAGCTCGCCGGCGGCCGGCTCGCCGAGCCGGAAACCCACCCGCACCGGGGCGGCCGCGGTACTCAGCAAGGCGGCGGCCCGGCTGTCGTCCAGGCCGACCACCGCGACCCGGCCGTTCAGCACCCGGGCCTTGGCTGCGGTGTACTCGGCCATCGAGGCGTGCCAATCGAGGTGGTCCTCGGCGATGTTGAGCACCACACCCGCCTCGGGCCGCAGCGATGGTGCCCAGAACAGCTGGAAGCTGGACAATTCGACGGCCAGCAGATCGGCCGGCTGGTCCAGGACGTCGAGCACCGGGTCGCCGATGTTTCCGCACAGCAGGCTGCGCCGCCCGCCGGCGACCAACATGGCATGCAGCATCGACGTCGTCGTGGTCTTGCCGTTGGTGCCGGTCACGACCAGCCAGCGGCGCGGTGTGCCGTAGCACCCCGCGGCGTCGAGCCGCCAGGCCAGTTCGACATCACCCCAGATCGGGATGCCCGCCGCCGCGGCGGCCGCCAGCACCGGCGCCGACGGCTGGAATCCGGGGCTGGTGACCACCAGCGCATAGTCGGCGATCCGCTGCACCGCGGTCGCGGGATCGACGGTGGGAACCCCGTTTTCGGCGTACGGCGCCAGCATGGCCGGATCGTCGTCGCACAGGGTGGCCACGGCGCCGAACCGGGTCAGCGCACCCAGGATCGCCCGGCCGGTCACCCGGGCACCGGCGATCAGGACGGGCGCGCCCGCCTCCAGGGGTTCGAGCCCGGACATGTCATGCGCCGATCGTAGCGAGCCACTCACCGTAGAACAGCGCCACTCCCAGCCCGCACGCGATCGCGGTGAGCAGCCAGAAGCGGATGATGACTGTTGTTTCGGCCCAGCCGCTCAACTCGAAATGGTGATGGAAGGGCGCCATGCGGAACACCCGGCGCCCGGTGGTCCGGAAGGTGAGGATCTGCAGCACCACCGAGACGACCTCGGCGACGAACAGCGAACCCAGCACCACCGCGAGTAGCTCGGTGCGGCTGGTTACCGACAGACCGGCGATGATGCCGCCCAGCGCCAGCGAACCGGTGTCGCCCATGAAGATCTTGGCGGGCGCGGCATTCCACCACAGAAAGCCGATGCAGGCGCCCGCGGTCGCGGCGGCGACCAACGCGAGGTCCAGCGGGTCACGCACGTTGTAGCAGCCCAGGCCCGGCGCGGTCGCGCACGCGTTGCGGTACTGCCAGAAAGTGATCAACACGTAGGCGCCGGTGACCATCGCCATGCAGCCCGCGGCCAGCCCGTCCAGGCCGTCGGTGAAGTTGACCGCGTTGGACCAGGCGCTGACGACGACGACGCAGAACAGCACGAACAGTCCGGGAGCCAGTGTGACGGTGGCGATTTCGCGCACGTAGGAAATATCCGCGCTGGCCGGCGTCAGGCCGTTGGCGTTATGGAACTGCAGGACCAGCACACCGAACAGCACCGCGGCCACGATCTGCCCGACCGTCTTGGCCGTCTTGTTCAAGCCCAGGTTGCGCGACCTGCGGATCTTGATCAGGTCGTCGAGGAAGCCGACGCCACCCAGCATGGTGGCCAGCCCCAGCACCAGCAAACCGGACGCGGAGACGCCCTCGCCGTCGAACGCCAGCCCGGCGAGGTGCGTGCCCAGGTAGCCGGCCCAGATACCCGCCACGATCGCCACGCCGCCCATCGACGGGGTACCGCGTTTGGTGTGGTGGCTCGGCGGGCCGTCCTCGCGGATCTGATGGCCGAAGCCCTGCCTGGTGAACAGCCGGATCAGTGCGGGGGTCAGCAGAATCGACACGGTCAGGGCGATCGCGACGGCGACCAGGATCTGCCTCACGGACGGTCCTCGTCCGCGGGTGCGTCGGCGACCAGCGCCTCGGCCAGCGCGCCCAGTCCGGCGGCGTTCGACGCCTTCACCAGGACCACGTCGCCGGGCCGCAGTTCGGTCCGCAACACGTCCAGGGCGGCGTCGCCGTCGGCCACCTGCACGGCCCCTCTATCACCGGAAGCGCCCCACGAGCCCTCCATGACCGCAGCGTGGTGCATGGCGGTTACCGACCTCCCCGTTCCCACGACAACAAGTCGAGACACATCTAAGCGCACCGCCAGCCGGCCGATGGCATCGTGCTCGGTTATCGCGTCCTCCCCCAGCTCGGCCATCTCGCCGAGCACCGCCCAGCTCCTGCGCTTGGTGGCGGGGTCAGCCCCGCTACCGCGGGCGATCTGAGCCAGCGCCTGCAGTCCCGCGCGCATCGAGTCGGGGTTGGCGTTGTAGGCGTCGTCGATCACGGTCACCCCGTCGGCACGGTTGGTCACCTGCATGCGGTGCCGCGACACCGGGCCCGCCGCGGCCAGCGATGCGGCGATCTGCTCGACGCTGGCGCCGCACTGCAGGGCGACCGCGCCGGCGCACAGCGCGTTGGTGACCTGGTGTTCGCCGTACACGCCGAGTTGCACCTCGACCTCCAGAGCGCCGCGCGCGTCCATCGCGTGCAGGGTAAAGCGCGGCCTGGCCAATTCGTCCAGCGACACGCCCTCCGCCCAGACGTCGCTGGGCCCCGAATCGGTCTCGCGGGATCGGCTGACCCGAACCACCCATCCCGCGGTAACGTGCGCCATCGCCGCCACCGATGGGTCGTCGACGTTGAGGATGACCACTCCGGACGGCGGAACGGCTTGTGGCAGTTCGGATTTGGTGCGCGCAATCGCCTCTCGCGAGCCGAACTCGCCGAGGTGCGCGGTGCCGACGTTGAGCACCACGCCGATGGCGGGCGGGGCGATCTGCGCCAGCGCGGCGATATTGCCGGGATGTCGTGCCGACATCTCCAACACCAGGTAGTCGGTGCGCCGGGTCGCCCGCAGCACCGTCCAGGGATGGCCCAGCTCGTTGTTGAACGACCCCGGTGGCGCCACCACTTCACCCAGCGGCTCGAGCACCGCGGCCACCAGGTCCTTGGTCGACGTCTTGCCCGACGACCCGGTGATCCCGATGATCGTCAGCCCGCCGGCCACCAGCTCCTCGGCCACCGCCTTGGCCAGCTTGGCCAGCGCGTCGAGCACCGCCGCACCCGAGCCGTCCGGGTCGTGCTCGAGCACCCCGGCCCGCGAGCCCGAGGCGCCTTGTGGCGCAACGACGATGGCGGGCACCCCGACCGGCCGCGCGGCCAGCACCGCGACCGCACCGGCCGCAACGGCCGACGCCGCGTGGTCGTGTCCGTCCGAGCGCGCGCCGGGCAGCGCCAGGAAAAGGCCGCCTTCGCCGACGGCGCGGGAGTCGAATTCGACGGTTCCGGTAACGCGCAGTTCGGCGGCGTCCTGCGGCGTGATGTCGGCCAGGGTGCCGCCGACGATTTCGGCGATCTGGGCGACGGTCAACTCGATCATCGGCGGTCTTCCAGCGCCTGCGCGAGTTCGACGCGGTCGTCGAACGGGCGGATGACATCCCCGGTGCGCTGGCCGGTTTCGTGGCCTTTGCCGGCGATGAGCACCACGTCGCCGGGGCCGGCCCAGCCGACCGCGTGCCTGATCGCCTCGCGCCGGTCGCCGATCTCGACCACCTCCGCTTTGAACCCGGCCGCTCCGTTGAGGATCTCGCGGCGGATGGAGGCGGGGTCCTCGCCGCGCGGGTTGTCGTCGGTGACGACGACCAGGTCGGCCAGTTCGGCGGCGACCGCACCCATCGGCCCCCGCTTGCCGGCGTCGCGATCACCGCCGGCGCCGAACACCACCGCCAGCCGACGGCCCGGCCGCTGCAGGGTGGTCAACACCGCCCGCAGCGCGCCCGGCTTATGGGCGTAGTCGACGAGGGCCAGGAAATCCTGACCGCGGTCGATCTGTTCCAGCCGCCCCGGCACGCGGGTGCTGCGCAGCCCGTCCGCCGCCTGCTCCGGCGATACTCCGACCGCGTCGAGAATCGCCAGTGCCACAAGACAATTCGCGATGTTGTAGGCGCCCGTGAGGCGAATGCCGATCCGGTGCCGAGCGCCGGCGGGGTCCACGGCGGTGAACTCTTGTCCCACTTCCAGCGGCGCCACATCCATCGCGCGCCAGTGCGCCGGCCCTCCGGTGGCACTCACAGTGATTGGATCGATGGCCCGCTGCGCCATCGCGCGCCCGGCGTCGTCGTCGATGCACACCACGGCCCGGTGGGCCCGCAACGGCGAATTGGCGTCGAACAGCAGGGCTTTGGCGTCGAAGTAGTCGGCCATGGTGGGGTGAAAGTCGAGGTGGTCGCGGGACAGGTTGGTGAAACCCCCTACCGCGAACCGGGTTCCGTCGACCCGGCCCAGTGTCAGCGCGTGACTGGAGACCTCCATGACGACGGTGTCCACTCCCCGCTCGGCCATCGCGGCCAGCATCGCTTGCAGCGCGGGGGCCTCCGGAGTGGTCAGGGCGCTGGGGATGTCGGCGCCGTCGATGCGGATGCCGATCGTGCCGATCAGCCCCGCGGTGTGGCCGCCGGCGCGCAAACCCGACTCGACCAGATAGGTGGTGGTGGTCTTTCCCGACGTGCCGGTGATGCCGACGACCGTGACGCGGTCGGACGGGTTTCCGTACACGGTGGCCGCCAGCCCGCCGAGCACGCTGCGCGGCGCGGGATGCACCAGCGTCGGCACCGCGGACGGTCCCATCTCGTCGACTCCGGCAGCATCGGTGAGCACCGCGACGGCGCCGCGGCCGATCGCGTCGCCGGCATAGCGGGCGCCGTGGGTGGCCGAGCCGGGCAGCCCGGCGAACAGGTCGCCGGGACGCACATCCTGGGCACGCAGCGTCACGCCGGTGATCGGCAGGTCCGGGACGGCGCCACCGGCGGCCGGCACCGCGCCCACCTGGGCCGCCAGCGCAGGCAGCCGCACCGCCGCGGTGACGCGGGGGCGCAACTCGGTGGGTACCGACACTCCGTCACACCTCCCTGGGACGCCGCGCGATTGCCATGATCAGCCATGACACCCTACCGAGACGCGCCGGCTTCCCCGGTTTGACCGCGCCCGGGCCTCATCGAGTGTGCGCCAGGGTGGCCGGTGCGCGGTGAGGGCGCCCTGGACGCGCACTCGAGCGCGGCGCTTAAGTGGCCGGGCGGGTGGCCTGCAGGGTCAGCGGCGGCCTCCCGTGGAGTGGACGTCGGCTCCGCCGCGGGCATTGGCTGACTAGCCGCAGGATCCAGCGACGAACATGCCCCCGGCCGCCGTCAGTAACACCAGGTCGATCAAGAGGGCGTACGTGTGTGGGCGGGCCCGACGTACGACGGTCCGCGCCAGGAAGGGACCCACCATCAGCGCCGTGCCGATCGCAAACCCGCGGACCAGAATCGACGGGGTAAGCGCGCCAAACTGACCGAAAGTAGCCATCTTTCCCGCGTACAGCAGCAGCGCGCTGGCTGCTTCGGAGCCCAGGAAGGCGCCGCCGCTGAGTCCGTAGCCCGTGAAGATGGGAACACTGAGCGGGCCGGTCGACAGAATCAAACCGGTCAGGAAGCCGACGATGGCGCCCGCGAGGGCGAGCTGCCAGAGCCGCACCCGCCATTGTCGGGCCGCCGCGATCCGGCGCACCGGAATCATCGCGAGGAAAAACACGCCGAGCAACCCGTCGACCAGTGCCTGCGAGATCGTCAGGAGAGTGTGTGCGCCGACTATCGCCGCGGGCGTCCCGGGGACGGCGTAGACAATCACCGGGCCCCACCGAATCTGTCGCCACCAGGCCGCGATACGACCTACGTTTGCCATCACCGCCGCGATCGCCATGACAGGAATCGCCACCCGCGGCCCATAGAGCGCCACCAGGACCGGCAGCAGAACCAGCGACGATCCGGTGCCGACCAGCCCGCCCAGCGCGCCGGCGGCCAAAGCGATCAGGAACAGGAAAGACAAAGCGAGCATGCGCGGACCTTCTCGACGACGCGCGGCGCGCCGCCGGAGATCCTCCAGGCTTTTGTCCGTTCAGATGACCGCACCTCGTCGGGAAGTGCAGTGGCGTCGCTCGGACCAGTCACGCTTTCGCGCCGGAACCCTAGACGCTGTCGAGTCCGACGGTAGCATCGCCGCCGGCGCTCAGGTGGCCTGCAGCGTCAGCGGCGGCCCCGGATCCGGTGACAGCGGGACGTTCTCGCGCTGCATCAGCCAGCCGGCGATGTTGTGGAACAGCGGGGCCGCCGAGTGGCCGGGCGTCCCGTCCGCATTGCGCTCCGGGTTGTCCATCATGATCCCGATCACGTAGCGCGGATTGTCGACGGTGGCCATCCCGGCGAAGGTGATCCAGTAGACGTTGTCGAAGTAACAGCCGCAGCCGGGGTTGATCTGCTGCGCGGTGCCGGTCTTGCCGGCCATCTGGTAGCCGGGCACCGCGGCGGAGGGGCCGGTGCCCTGCTGGTAACCCATCGGGTCGTGTTGCACGACGGCGCGCAGCATGCCCCGCACCGTCTGCGCCGTCTGCGGCGAAACCACCCGGATGCCTTCGGGGCGCGCCTCTTCGGTGCGAGTGCCGTCGGGGGCGATGGTGGCCTTGATGATGCGCGGCGGAATCCGCACGCCATCGTTGGCGATGGTCTGGTACATGTCGGTCATCTGCAGCAGGGTCATCGAAAGACCTTGACCGATAGGCAGGTTGGAGAACGTGCTGCCCGACCACTGGTCGATCGGCGGCACCAGGCCGGCGCTCTCACCAGGCAGCCCGACGTTGGTCCGCTGCCCCAGCCCGAACTTGCGGACCATGTCGTAAAACCGTTCCGGGCCAACACGTTGGGCCAGCATCAGCGTTCCGACGTTGGACGACTTCCCGAAGACACCGGTGGTGGTGTAGGGCATCACGCCGTGCTCCCACGCGTCGTGGATGTTGACGCCACCCATGTTGATCGAGCCCGGGACCTGTAGCACCTCGTCGGGATTGCTCAGGCCGTATTCGATGACCGACGACGCGGTGACGATCTTGTTCACCGAGCCCGGCTCGAACGGCGAGGAGACCGAGAGGTTGCCCAATTGCCGGTCGCTCTGGCGTCCGATGTCCTGCGACGGGTCGAAGGTGTTGTCGTTGGCCATGGCCAGCACGTCACCGGTCTTGGCGTCCAGCACGACGGCCGAAACATTATGTGCACCAGACACATTCTTGGCCTGCTGGACCTGCTGCTGCACGTAGAACTGGATGTCGTCGTCGATGGTCAGCTGGACGGTCGAACCGTTGACCGCCTTGTGCCGGTTGCGGTAACTGCCGGGAATGACCACGCCGTCCGAGCCGCGGTCGTAGGTGACCGAACCGTCGGTTCCCGACAGCACGGAGTCCATGCTGTCTTCTAGTCCGAGCAGGCCGTGGCCGTCCCAGTCGATACCTCCGACGATGTTGGCCGCCAGCGATCCGCCCGGATACTGGCGCAGATCCTGCCGTTCCGAGCCGACCTCTGGGTACTTGTCCGAGATCGCGCTGGCGACCGCCGGGTCGACAGCACGCGCCAAATAGGTGAAATTGTCCTCGGTTTGCAGCTTCTTGAGCACCGTCGCGTAGTCCGGCTTGTTGTTGAGCCGGCTGGAAACCTCTTTGGCGATATCGCGCAGCCGCGCCTGCGGATCGGGAGCGGCCGGGTTCTTCTTCTTGGCCTCTTCCAATTGCTGGCGGATCTTCTTCGGCTGAAACGTCAGCGCGCGCGACTCGATGGTGAACGCCAACTGCTGGTTGTTGCGGTCAACGATGCTGCCGCGAATGGCCTTTGAGACATCGGTGACCTTGAGCTGGCCCGCGGCCTGGGCGCGCAGCTTCGGGGCGTTGGTGACCTGCAGGACGAACAGCTGGGCGGCCGCTATCAGCGTCAGCGCCAAGATGACCAGATTGCCGGCGCGATGCCGGAACACGAACGACGAGCCCCGCACGCCTGCCTCGACGACCTGCCGAGTGCGCCGCTGATTGGCCGAATGGCCGAGCGGAGCCTCGCCGGAATTCTTGGCCTTGCGAAATCCCTTCGGTTCCTTCGCGTCTCGGCCCTGTTGCGACTTTTCCGGCTTCCGGGCGCGGCCGGCTTGCCGGGCGTCCCTGGCGCCGGATGGTTTACGCGGACCGCGCGTCGGCCGCGTCCGGCGGGTGCGGCCGTCCTCGCCGCGACTCACCGGGCAGGCCCTGGCAACACGGCGGCGGGCGGCGCGACGCTATTCGGAGCGAGCGGCCCTGGCAGGCCGGGCGCGACCGGGACCGTGGCCTGCGGCGCCCGTTGCACCGGGACCGGTACTTCCGCCGGCAGCGGCGCGGGGGGTATCGAAAGGGGCAGTCCACCAACGGGAATCGGCACTTCCGCGGGCGCCGGCGCGGCCGGCGCGGGCAGCCCCGGCATCGGCAGGCCCGGCGTGGGCATCCCTTGGGCCGGCAGCGGCTGTGCCGGAAGTCCTTGCGTGGGAAGTACTTGCGTGGGAAGTCCTTGGGTCGGCAGTCCTTGTGCCGGCAACCCCGGCGTCGGCAGCATACCCGGGAATTGCCCGCCAACCGGGCCACCGGGAACCCCCGGCGCGCCGGGTGCCAGCGGCGCGGCCGGCGGCAGATGCTGGCCGCCCACCGTCGTCGAACCATCCGGAGCGCGCAGCAGCGCTTCGGGCCCAGCTGGCCGGCCCGGCACCAGGGCTGCGCCGGGATCCGGTTGCACGCGAATCGGGACTTCGGGCGGGACAGCCATCGGTTTGGGCGGGAGCTGCGGGCCTTCGTCGGGCAGCTTGGTGTTCAGCGGCGGCGGCGGAACGCCGTCGGCGGGCTTGGGCGTACCGACCACCACCCAGCTACCGGACGGGTCCTGGACCAGGTGCGCGGTGTCGCGCGTCGGGATCATGCCCTGCTTGCGCGCGGCTTCGGCCAACGCCGGCGCGGCCTCCGCCTCGCGCACATCGCGTTCCAGCGCCTCCTTCTGCTGCTGCAGCATCCGGGTCTTCTCACGCGCGTGACTCAACTGGTAGGAGCGTTCGGCGGAGTCGGTGGACAGCCACAGCGTCAGCGCCAGCCCGGCACCGAGCGCGCCGATGACCAGCACGACGAACGGAACCTTGGCCACCCACGTCTGCGGCCGCAGGTCGATCGAGGCCAGCCGGATGGCAATCCGTTCGGTCAGCCGGGGCCGAATAACCTTGGGCGCCTTGGCCTTGCGCGCCTTGGCGCGAGCCTTGGCCTGGCCGCTGTTCTTGGGGCGGGCCTTCCTCTCGAACGGCCGCGCATTCGGACTGGTCTGCGGGCCGGATTTTGACGCCCGCGCCTCGCGGCCGGTCGCCGAACCCCGCGCCGGCCGGGTGCGTGCCGTCGAGTCCGCCGCGTTGCGCCGGGTCTTGCGGGCCGCGACGTCACGCCCACCGTGACGGTCGTTGCCGCCCCGGCGTTTCGGCGTCTCGCGCTTGGCTTTCGCTTTCATGAGTCGCCCTTCGTATTCACCCGCTGCTGTGGTTTTCCCTCGGATTCCAGCCGTTGCAAGGCCCGTAGTCGCACGGCGGTGCTGCGAGGGTTACGTTCGATTTCGTCGGCGTCGGCGCGCTCGGCACCGCGGGTCAGCGATTGGAATCGCGGGCCGCGGCCGGGCAACTCGAACGGGAGATCCAACGGCGTGCGGGAGGCGACCGCATCGGCGAACTCGCGCTTGACGATTCGGTCTTCCAGTGACTGGTAGGCCATCACCACGATGCGTCCGGCGACACTGAGCGCATCCAGCGCGGCCGGAATGGCCCGGCGCAGCGTGTCCAGCTCGTCGTTGACCGCGATCCGCAGCGCCTGGAAGGTGCGCTTGGCCGGATGCCCGCCGGTGCGCCGGGCCGCGGCCGGAATGGCCTGATACAACAACTCGACCAACTCGGCCGTCGTCGTGAACGGGGTGCGGGCCCGCCGGCGGACGATGTGGGCGGCGATCCGGCGTGCGAACCGCTCCTCGCCGTAGCGGTGCAGGATGTTCGCCAGCTCGGCCTCGTCGTAGGTGTTGACGATCTCGGCCGCGGTCAGCGGCGACGACGGATCCATCCGCATGTCCAGCGGCGCGTCCTGGGCATAGGCGAAGCCCCGCTCGGCGCGGTCGAGCTGCATCGAGGAGACGCCCAGATCGAACAACACCCCGTCGACCGATTCATGTGCGGCATAACCACATTCGGCCAGTGCCTCGCCGATGCCGTCATACCGCGTGTGCACCAGGGTGATTCGGTCGGCGAACGGCGCCAACCGCGCGCCGGCGATGTCCAGCGCGCTGGGGTCGCGGTCGAGGCCGATCAGCTTTAGGCCGGGCAGGTCGGTCAGGAATCGTTGCGCGTGCCCGCCCGCGCCGAGGGTGGCATCGACGAGCAGGGCGCCGGTTCCGTCGGGGTGCCGGCGGGTCAACGCCGGGGTGAGCAGTTCGACACAGCGCTCGAGCAGCACGGGTACATGCCCGAAGTCCTTGTCCGCCACCGCAACACCTCCCCGGGTCTGGAGAAACTCGTCAGAACGAGGGACGGCCTCACCAAGACGCGCCCCTGCACCGAGGTCCCTGTCCGAAGTTACGAACCAGGCGTTGGGGAAGTACGCCAGGGTCGGTTCGGGCAGAGGCCACGATGCACGGGCATGCGCCTCAGATGATGTCGCCGAGTGCTTCATCGCTGGCCGCGGAGAAGTTCTCTTCGTGCGTTTGCTGGTAGTCCTGCCAGGCCTGGGCATCCCAGATTTCCAGGTAGTCGACCGCACCGATCACCACGCAGTCCTTGGAGAGGTTCGCGTAGCGCCGGTGGTCGGACGACAGGGTGATGCGGCCCTGGGCGTCGGGATGTTGCTCATCGGTGCCGGCGGCCAGATTGCGCAGGAACGCCCTGGCTTCCGGGTTGCTTCGAGACGTCTTGCTCGCCCGGCGGGCCAGCTGCTCGAATTCCGCTCGCGGGTAGACGGCGAGGCTGTGGTCTTGGCTCTTGGTGACCATCAACCCCCCTGCCAGCGCGTCGCGGAACTTGGCGGGCAACGTCAGTCGCCCTTTGTCGTCGAGCTTGGGCGTGTAGGTGCCGAGAAACACCAGCTCACCTCCCGTCGAGGCCGGTTCTCGGCTCGCCCAAACACTTCAGCCACCATACCCCACAGTCCCCCACTTTGCCCCATAAAAGGGGTGTCGCCGGAGTGTTTCGCTGCTCATTTCCCACTACGGGCGCTCCTGGCCGCATCCGAAGGACGGCGCGATCGTCTCGCGACCCGCTTGTGACACCGGAAATCTGCACGTCAAGTGCCTAAAACAGGCGGGTGGGGGCCGGTGGGGCTAGCGGTGGGGCGCAGTGGGGCAACGCCCACCAAGCCAAGCCTCGATTGGGACTCAATTGGGAATCGGGGGGGAATCGGCGCTTGCGCCGATCAGCGAATGCGCTCGAGTCTGCGACCATGCCGCCGAGCCTGCGGTGAGCGCGTCGATCCGAGGCCGATGCGCGTCCCCACCGCAGACTCGACACGAGCGAAAAGGGGTGGAGCAGAAAAAACGGGGCAGCCGTTTGGCCGCCCCGTCCCGTCTGACGTTCGGTTACTCGTCGAAGCGGCGGCGGAAGCGATCTTCCATGCGGCTCGTGAACGAGCCCCCGCCACCTTTGTTGCGGCGTTGGCGCGAGCCCGGCGCCGGCCCGGCCTGGCTGGGGCGCCCGGACATCCGCGGACCGGTGATGGCGAACACCACACCACCGAACATCACGACGAAGCCAACGACGCTGAGGATCGGGAAGCTGCCGATCATCGTGGCCTTGAACGCCACGCCGGAAACCAGCATCGCCAGACCGATGACGAAGAGCGCCGAACCTTGCAGACGGCGCCGCGCGGTCGGTGCGCGGAACCCTCCACCCCGTACGCTCGAAGCGAACTTGGGATCCTCGGCGTAGAGAGCGCTCTCGATCTGATCGAGCATCCGCTGCTCATGATCGGAGAGTGGCATTCGTCCCTCCTTGCCGACAGTCTGACACGTAACTATCGATAGCACGCGGATGCCCATTGTATGGGCAACTAAGTCAAATGATACGAGGTCAATCTGACCCGTACCACTGGTTCGTCCGCGATTCTATCTCCGTTGCTTCCCGACAATCATCGGGCGGCAACGCCGATGCGTTACAACACCCTTGCCGAAACCGACGCAGCGGTCGGCCGGTTGCCACCACCGCCCGTCCGCCGATCGGTCCCGGACCCCGATAATGGCGATACGGGCACCGGGCCGACGACGATGACAGTGCGCCAGGCCCGCTCACTGCGACGAGGAGGACACCGCGAGTTGGCGATATTCCTCATCGATCTGCCGCCGAACGATATGGAGCGCCGGCTCAGCGAGGCCCTCGGGGTCTACGTGGACGCGATGCGCTACCCGCGGGGTACCGAGAATCAGCGTGCGGGCATGTGGCTCGAACACATCCGCCGGCGCGGTTGGCAGGCCGCGGCCGCGGTCGAGGCGGACGCGGCCGAGGGCGCCGGCGTGCCGTCGCCGTCCGAACTCAGCGATGCGCCGTTGCTCGGGGTCGCCTACGGCTACCCGGGGGCGCCGGGCCAGTGGTGGCAGCAGCAGGTGGTGTTGGGCATGCAGCGCGGCGGCCTGCCCGCGCACGAGATCGCGCAGCTGATGAGCAGCTATTTCGAACTGACCGAGCTGCACATTCATCCGCGCGCCCAGGGCCGCGGCATCGGCGAGGCGCTGGCCCGGCGGCTACTCGCCGGCCGCTGTGAGCGCAACGTCCTGCTCTCGACGCCGGAAACCAACGGAGAGGCCAATCGAGCCTGGCGGTTGTATCGGCGATTGGGCTTCAACGACATCATCCGCCGCTACCACTTCGCCGGTGACCCACGGGCATTCGCGATCCTGGGCCGGTCGCTGCCGCTCTGACGGCTCCGACAACCCGAAGCCCGGCGCACCGGCAAGCCGACGACTTGGGCAAGCGTCACACCTGATCTGGCACGATAACCTGGTGCGCGCCAGCTCTCCCCCACGCCGAAGCCGAGCAACCACTCGCGTGCTGGCCATCGCGATGCTGATGCTCCTGGTTCCCCTGGCGACCGGATGCCTGCGGGCCAGGGCCTCGCTGACGATCTCGCCCGACGACCTGGTGTCCGGGGAGATCATCGCGGCGGCCAAACCGAAGACGCCGAAGGACACCGGCCCGCAGCTCGACACCAACAACCTGCCCTTCAACCAGAAGGTCGCGGTGTCGAACTACGACAGCGACGGCTACGTCGGGTCGCAGGCGGTGTTCTCCGACCTGACGTTCGGGGAGTTGCCGCAGCTGGCCAACATGAACTCCGACGCGGCGGGCGTGAATGTCTCACTGCGCCGCAACGGCAACGTGGTGATCCTGGAAGGCCGCGCGGATCTGACGTCGCTGACCGATCCGGATGCCGACGTCGAGCTGACGGTCGCGTTTCCTGGCGTCGTGACGTCGACCAACGGCGACCGCGTCGATCCCGATGCCGTGTCGTGGAAGCTCAAGCCGGGCGTGGTCAGCACGATGACCGCCCAGGCGCGCTACACCGATCCGAACACCCGTTCCTTCACCGGCGCCGGGGTGTGGCTGGGCATCGCATCGTTCGCGGCGGCCGGCGTGGTCGCGCTCCTGGCCTGGATGAGCCGGGATCGCTCGGAGCGGTTCACCACGCCGGGAAATCAGCCACCGAGTTAGACCCGCTGGGCCGGCGACCAGTAATCGATCATCTCGGCGAAGGTCGTAAACGCCGGGCCGGACAGGCCGTACGTCGCCTCCAGGTGAACGCTCAGCGGGAAGCCGAGTTCGGCGACGCCGTCGATCACCCGCTTGTACAGGTCGAGCATCATCTGGCGCTTCTGCGGCGGTTCGCGGCCGGCCAGCTCCTTGACGAACTCCTGCTCGGCGGCCACGGCGGCATTGCCCGGATCCTGAATGAGCCAATTGATCAGGCCGGTTTTGTTCTCCATCTTCGGCACGAAGCCGAACGACAGCAGGATCTCGGGCCGGTGATCGGTGGTCTTGGCGAACTCGGTCAAAAAGCCCACGATCGCATCGGAATACAGCAACTGGGTCATGCCGTAGGTGGCGCCCCGGTCGCACTTGAAGTTGAACCGGCCGTGTTCACCCTCGCGGGTCGGGATCAGGATCACGCCGCGGTTGGGCACCAGGTCGCGATAGATCGACAGGGCGTCGGTCGGTGCGACGCCGGAGCCCTCGCCATCGTTCATCGTGCGGGGGACGCCGACGAAGACGACGCCTTCCATGCCGGAGTCGATGAGCGAAGTCAGCCGATCACGCAGCGTCGATTCGTCCAGGAAAGCGGTGACCTGCGTGCAGAGGCCGCTGATTCCCGGCAGTTCGGGCTTGATCACCGACCAGAAGTCCAGGACGTCGAACTTCGGCTTCATCGCGATGGGACGGTCGTCGTCCTCGGCGATGATGCCGGGAATCATCACATGACGAATGCGGCCGGCCAGACCGGACTCCGCGGAGTACTGCAGGACCTTGCGCGCCTCGTCCAGCGCCCGCTCCCGACCCTCGTCCACGTTCGGCGGCACCAGCTCGAGCGCGACGGTGTTGAGAGTCACGCGGCTCCTCTCCCTCGGACGAATAGCACCTCGCCAGCATAGGGGCGCCGGGTTACCGCCCGGCTTGGCGGGGACCGGCGGTCATGGGGAGACGGCCGTCACTATGACGGCGAATACACTGGTCGGGCCTAAAGAACACCGGGGCCTGCCGAGACAGAAAGGGGCGCCGCGCTGAGCCTGAAAACCCCAGCAGAAGCGGCAACCGTCGAGTTGACCGGCGCGATCGGCGAGCAGCTTCGCCGGTACCTGCACGCGCGGCGCGCGGAGACCGCCTACATCGGCGGTGACTACGCCGCGTTGATCTCCGCTCTCGAAGAGTTCGTACTCAACGGGGGCAAGCGGCTGCGGCCCGCCTTCGCGTATTGGGGATGGCGTGCGGTGACCGACGCGGAACCCGACGCACAAGTGCTGCTGCTGTTTTCCGCGCTGGAGCTGCTCCAGGCCTGCGCGCTGGTGCATGACGACGTCATCGACGACTCCGCCACCCGCCGCGGCCGGCCGACGGTGCACGTCCACTTCGCTGCGACGCACCGCGCCCGCCAGTGGCAGGGCTCGGCAGAACGGTTCGGAATCTCGGCCGCCATCCTGCTCGGCGACCTCGCCCTGGCCTGGGCCGACGACATCGTGTTCGGGGCCGACCTGCCCGCGGATACGCAGCGCCGGGTCCGGCGGGTCTGGTCCGATATCCGCACCGAGGTGCTCGGCGGGCAATACCTGGACATCGTCGCCGAGGCCAGCGCCTCGGAGTCGATCGCGTCGCCGATGAACGTCGCCACGTTCAAGACCGCCTGCTACACGGTGACGCGACCGCTGCAACTCGGCGCCGCCGTCGCCGCCGACCGGCCGGACGTGCAGGCCGCCTTCGGCCGGCTCGGGACCGACCTCGGCGTGGCGTTCCAGCTGCGCGACGACGTGCTGGGAGTATTCGGCGATCCGAAGGTGACGGGCAAGCCGTCGGGTGACGATCTGCGCTCCGGCAAGCGCACCGTGCTGCTGGCCGAGGCGATGGAGTTGGCGGATAAGTCAAACCCCTTGGCGGCCAACCTGTTACGGAGTTCCATCGGTGCGCCGTTGACCGATTCGCAAGTGGCCGAGCTGCGCGACGTGATCGAGTCGGTGGGCGCGCTCACCGCGGCCGAGCAGCGCATCGCCACGCTGACCCAGCGGGCGCTGGCCGAGCTCACCGCGGCTCCTATCAGCGATGCGGCCAAGGCGGGGCTCTCCGAACTGGCCAGAATGGCCACCGACCGGTCCGCCTGAGTCAATGACCACACCGGACACCGGCGCACCCACGGTGAAACGATCTGTCGCACAGCGACTTTCGGAGCTACGGACGTTCGCCTCCGCACCGCAGGCCCGCACCGCCAAGCTGGGCTTCATGGGTTCGCTGCTGATCACCGCCGGCGGGCTGGGGGCGGGAAGCACCAAGCCACACGACCCATTGCTGGAGTCAATCCACATGTCCTGGCTGCGATTTGGCCACGGGCTGGTGCTGTCGTCGATCATGCTCTGGACGGGTGTGGCTCTGATGCTGATCGCGTGGCTGGCGCTGGGCCGCCGCGTGGTGGCCGGCGAAACCACCGAATTCATGATGCGCGCCACCACCGGCTTCTGGTTGGCCCCGCTGCTGCTCTCGGTGCCGGTGTTCAGCCGCGACACCTATTCCTATCTGGCCCAGGGTGCGCTGCTGCGCGACGGCTTCGATCCCTATGCCGTTGGTCCGGTAGCGAATCCGAATGTGTTGCTGGACAACGTAAGCCCGATTTGGACGATCACCACCGCGCCGTATGGCCCGGTGTTCATTCTGATAGCCAAGCTCGTCACGGTGGTGGCCGGAAATCACGTGATCCTCGGCACCATGCTGCTGCGATTGTGCATGCTGCCGGGCCTGGCGCTGTTGATCTGGGCCGTTCCCCGAGTGGCTCACCATATCGGCACCAGCGGCGCGACTGCGTTGTGGATTTGTGTGCTGAACCCACTGGTGCTGATCCATCTGATGGGCGGGGTGCACAACGAGATGCTGATGGTAGGTCTGATGACCGCCGGTATCGCGCTGACCTTCGCCCGCCGTCATGCCCTGGGCATCACCCTGGTCACGATCGCGGTGGCGGTCAAAGCCACTGCCGCACTGTCGTTGCCGTTTCTGGTCTGGGTGTGGATGCGGCACCTGCGCGACCAACGCGGCTACCGGCCGGTGCGGGCCTTCGCGGCGGCCACCGCGATGGGCCTGCTGATCTTCGTCGCCGTATTCGCCGTCTTGTCCGCGGTGGCCGGTGTCGGCCTGGGCTGGCTGACCGCGCTGGCCGGCTCGGTGAAGATCATCAACTGGCTGACCGTGCCGACGGCGGCAGCGAATGTGATCCATTGGGCCGTCAACGGTTTCGTCCCGGTCAACTTCTACGCCACGCTGCGCGTCACCCGCTTCATCGGCATCCTGATCATCGCGGTGTCCCTGCCGCTGCTGTGGTGGCGGTACCGTCGCGACGACCGGGGCGCGCTGACCGGGATGGCGTGGTCGATGCTGATCGTGGTGCTGTTCGTGCCGGCCGCCCTGCCCTGGTACTACTCCTGGCCGCTGGCAGTGGCTTCCCCGCTGGCGCAGTCGCGACGGTGGATCGCGGTCATCGGTGGGCTCTCGACCTGGGCCATGGTGATCTTCAAGCCCGACGGGTCGCACGGCATGTATTCCTGGACGCACTTCGGGCTGGCCACGGCAGCCGCGCTGATTGCCTGGCGGGCGCTGTACCGCGCCCCGGAAGCGCGCGCTGAGCAGGCCGAAGAACCTCTGGCCGCGTAGTACGCCGCTTAGTACGCCATAGCCTGGGCCCGGCGCAGCACCTCACGGGCCTGATGAGCGTGCAACGCGTCGACGGGACGGGCGTTGCTGAGCGCATCCCGGCTGCCGTCGCGCGTCACCGTCAGCGACGCATCGGGGGTGAACAGCCAGCGCACGATCTCGGTCTCGTGATAGCCGCCGTCGTGCAGGATCGTCAGCAACCCCGGCAGGCTCTTGACCACCTCGCCGGAATTTGTGAAGAAGACCTGCGGTATCACCACACCCCCGGCGCGCCGCACCGCAAGCAGGTGACCTTCTCGCAGCTGCTGCTGCACCTTGCTCACCGGCACGCCGAGCAACTCGGCGACCCGGGGCAGGTCGTAGGTTGGCTCGTCGGGATCCAGAACATCGTCGCCGGCCGGAATACTGCCCACGGCGCAAGTGTAGGCGGTGGTAGCCAGTGCGGAGGTGCCTTGAGCGGATGTTCTCCTCGCCAACCGGCGACCCCACCTACGATGGCCCGGTGACCAGACCCGCGGCGGGCGACCCGTTGGACAGCGCGTTGCTGGATGGCCGCTACCTGGTCCAGGGCAAGATCGCCAGCGGCGGCACCTCGACGGTCTACCGCGGCATCGACGTACGGCTGGATCGTCCGGTCGCGCTGAAGGTGATGGATTCGCGGTATGCCGGTGACAGCCAGTTCCTGCACCGGTTTCAGCTCGAGGCGCGCACGGTGGCCCGGCTGAAGAACCCGGGCCTGGTCGCCGTCTACGACCAGGGCCTGGACGCGCGTCACCCGTTTCTGGTGATGGAGCTGATCGAGGGCGGCACCCTGCGCGAGTTGCTGACCGAACGCGGCCCGATGCCACCCCATGCCGTGGTGGCGGTGCTGCGACCGGTGCTGGGCGGGCTGGCAGCCGCGCACCGCGCCGGGCTGGTGCATCGCGACGTCAAGCCCGAGAACGTGCTGATCTCCGATGAGGGCGACGTCAAAATCGCCGACTTCGGGCTGGTGCGTGCGGTCGCGGCCGCCGGCATCACCTCGACCAGCGTCATCTTGGGAACCGCGGCCTACCTGTCGCCCGAACAGGTGCGCGACGGCAACGCCGGCCCGCGCAGCGATGTCTACTCGGCCGGGATCCTCACCTACGAGCTGCTGACCGGCGCTGCGCCGTTCACCGGCGACTCCCCGCTGTCGGTCGCCTACCAGCGACTGGACCACGACGTACCGCGTCCCGGCAGCGTGATCGAGGGCGTGCCCACGCAATTCGACGACTTCGTGGCGTGCGCGACCGCGCGCGACCCCGCGCAGCGCTACGCCGACGCGATCGAGATGCTCGCCGACGTGGAGGCGATCGCCGAGGAGTTGGGCCTGCCCGACTTCCGGGTGCCGGCACCGCGCAATTCCGCCCAGCACCGCTCGGCGGCCCTGCACCAGAGCCGGCGCAGCGAACAGCCGCCCCCGGCGCCGGCTCCGATCCGGCAGCCCACCCGTCAGCTGACGCGCGGACCCGCCGACTGGCCGGAGCCCGAACCCCGCGCCGAGGCCGACGCCGAACCCGAGGACGATTACGAATACCAGCCCGTCACAGGAGAATTCGCCGGTATCGCGCTGAGCGAATTCGCCCTGGCACGTCAGAACGGCCGCCGCATGGTGTTGATCTGGGTGGCGCTGGTGCTGGCGTTGACTGGCCTGGCCGCGACGGCCGGATGGACGCTGGGCAGCAACCTGAGCGGACTGCTGTGACAGGTGACGCGCGGCCTGCGGCCACCGGATACCTTTTCAATATCGGTTGAAATGATATGGTTCGCCCGTGTCCTCACCTGGGGAAATGACGAAGCGACGCGGCCGGCGCCAAGGCGAGCCGGTATCGCGCGACACGGTCCTACGCGCGGCAAAGCGCCAGTTCGCGATCAACGGCTATGACAAGACGACGCTGCGAGCGATTGCCGACGACGCGGGAGTCGATCCGTCGATGGTCCTCTATCTCTTCGGCTCGAAGGCGGAGTTGTTTCGCGAGTCGATGAAGTTGGTGCTGCCGTCCGACCTGCTGACAAACGTGCTCGCCGAGAAAGACGACGACTTGGGCTACCGCGTGCTACGTGCCTACCTGAGCATCTGGGAACAGCCCGATAGCGCCGCGAGCATGGCCTCGATCGTGCAGTCCGCGACGTCCAACAGCGATGCCAACGAAGCATTTCGCGCTTTCCTGCACGACTACCTGATGACCGCGGTGTCCAGCGCGATGGGCGGTGGCGACGAGACACGACTGCGCGCGATGCTGGCGGCGACCAACCTCGTCGGCACCGCGATGCTGCGCTACATCATGCGCGTGCCGCCGCTGTCGTCGCTCGGGGTTGACGACGTGGTCAGGTTGTTGGGGCCGGTGGTGCACCGGTTCTTAACCGCCCCCGCCGATGAGCTGGGGCTGCTGGACCTGCCATCGCAACAGCCGGCCAAGGCGCCGCGAAAGAAGGGGAAGCCGCGCGCAGCCGCCCCGGCTACACCGCGGTCGCCTCGATGATGCTGAGCGGCGACACGGTGTCGACAACCCTGTACAACCGGAAACCGGCCTGATCGAATAGCCGGGCGTACTCGTCCGCGGTGCGCTCGCGCGCGCCGGCGACGACCAGCATCTCGATATCCACCCACTTGCCGTGGAAGTCGCGGTCGTGGTCGGGAATAACGAACTCGCAGAGCAACAGTCGCGCGCCACTGCGGGCCGCGGCGCGGATGTTCTTCAAAATGCGCACCGCGTCTTCCTCGGCCCAGTCGTGGATGACGTTCTTGAGCACATAGGCGTCGCCACCTTCCGGTGCGGAATCGAAGAAGGAACCCTCTTCGATTCGGACGCGGCCGTCGACACCGTACTTGCGAAACAATTCCGGGGCGCCCGCCACGACCTCCGGCAGATCGAACAGCACGCCGCGCGCATTCGGAGCGGTCTGAAGGATCGCTGCCAGCAGCCGACCGTGTCCGCCTCCGACATCGACGATCGTGCCGAACGCACCGAAATCGTAGGCCGCGGTCAAGGGCACGGTCGCGAATTCCGACACGCTGGTCATCGCGTCGTTGAATATCGCGGCCAGCTCGGCCTGCTCGGACAGGTATTCGAAAATCGGTTTGCCGCGAAGCGCGGGAACCACCGGATGCCCGGTCCGGATCGCATCGGTCAGATGGCTCCAATGCTCCCGATGCTGCGGCGACCCGACCCACCGCGCCATCCCGGCCATCGACACGGGCGCATCGGTGCGCAGTGTTTCGGCCAGCGGGGTGAGTGCGTAACGCCCGTCGCGGTGCTGACGGAAAATGCCGATGCCGATCAACGCCCGCAGCAGTCGGTGCAAAGCGTCGGGGTCGGCGCCGACCCGGTTTGCCAGTTGCTCGGCGGACAGCGGGCCATTGGCCAAGGCGTCCGCCACGCCGAGATCGGCCGCCGACGCGATCGACTGAGCGACCCAGGCGTTCAGGATCAATTCCATCATCACCGCCGCAGGCGGAGCGGACCGTTGGCGTAGCCGCGACAGATGGTGGCGGGCCCGCTCAACGACTCGCGCAACCTTGGCCGGCGGAACCTTAGACGTCAAGTGACTACCTTCCTCGTTCACCTTCGCCACGATGGACGCATCCCGTCGTGCGCTCGGACAGCACCGCGCCTAAAGGTACTTGTTCATTTCAACGCCCCTGCCGCGCGGCCAATCACCCGGTCCGCGTAGCAACTATGCCGGCAAACCTCTCTTATTTCAATGACTATTGAAATAATGTTCTTTTCGATCTACAGTTCTGGCAGGGGGTCAGTTGAATGGAGTCGCCATGTCAGGTCTAGCCACAAAGATCGTCGTAGCGACGATCCTCGCGTTTACCGCCGTAACAGCGACCGGATGCGTTCCGGCGGCCAGTGTGGAACCACCACTCGGGGTTGCAGCGGGATAGTGCCGAATACTTAAGCGGCACTTGGTAAGTCAGGGGCAGCCAACCTCTGGCACTACCCCGCCACGACCCAATCGATAGCGCGTTCACCTACCGGGTGCCACCTGGTGGGTGAACGCGCTTTGCTCGCTGACCAGTTCGCGTCGCGAGTGACGACTCTCAGCCGGAAGCGATTTGAGCCCACTCCAACAACCCATCCACGTTGAGCTGGGGCTGAATTCCTGCGGTACCCGCCAGACCTGGTGTGCTGCTCATCCCGGCTAACACAGGCAACGCCCCCGCCGCGCCGGACGAGGTGGGGGCGACCGGGGCCACGGCGGGGCCGGTGATGACGGTACCGCTGTTGACGGCGATGACGGAGCCGCTGGCGAGGGTGACATTGGTGCCGGCGCCGACTGCGGTGATGGATCCGCTCGGGACGGTGAAAGTACCCGCGGCGCCCGAGGAGCCAGAGAGGACGGTGAAGGTTCCGCTGTCGACGACGCCCGGAATGCCAAAGGAAGCATCGGTGCCGGCGTCGAAGGTAAAGGAAAGTCCGCCGTTGATATTGAAAGTGACGGTCACCTGGGTGACGGCCAAGAACTCGGAATGTGCCGCGAATGTAACCGGGTAGCCGTTGCTGGCGGTGGCGGTGACGCCGATGTCGAGGACAGCTCCGCCGGGCGCGACGTTCGCGGCGCTACCAGCAGGGAGGGCGGGGTCGCCGGCGCTGGCGGTCGTGGCGAGTTGCTGGGAGCTGGTTTGTGCGCTGAGTTGCGCCAGTGATTGGGTGCGGGCGCCGGTGGTGTTGGCGGCGGCCTGGGCCACCGCGCTGGATTGGTCACTTTGTCCCGCCGGGTTGGTGGTCTGGGGCGGGTCGTCAAACGAGGTCAGGGTGCTGGCGATTTCGGAGTCGGCCGCATAGCCGTACATGGCGGTGGCGTCTTGAACCCACATCTGCATGTACTGCGCCTCGGTCGCCGCGATCGCCGGGGTGTTCTGCCCGAAGAAATTGGTAGCAATCAACGCGATCAACTGTGCCCGGTTGGCCGCGATCACCGGAGGCGGCACCGTCATCGCAAACGCCGCCTCATAAGAGGCCGCCGCCGCGTAGGCCTGAACCCCGGTCTGCGCGGCCTGCGCCGCGGCGGCAGACAGCCACTGCACATACGGAGCGGCCGCGGCGCTCATCAACACCGACGACGGGCCCGACCACGCCGGGCCGGTCAATCCGGCCAGCTGCGCCGCATAACCGCCGGCGGTCGACTCCAGCTGCGCGGCCAATGCATCCCAACCCGCCGCGGCCGCCAACAACGGACCCGACCCCGGACCGGCATACATCAGCCCCGAATTCACCTCCGGCGGCAACAACGCAAAATCCATGTCTCCCAGACCTTTCAGCCGGCAACCGTTTGAGCCCACTCCAGCAGCCCATCCACATTGAGCTGCGGCTGAATTGCCGCGGTGCCCGCCAGGCCCGGCGCCGCCAGCCCGCCCAACGGGGCGGCTCCCACCGCGCTCGACGAGCTCGGGACGATGGGGGTGGCGGAGGCGACGGTGACCGAGCCGAACGCGTTGGTGATGGACGCGCCCGCGGGGCCGACGATCGCGGAGGCGGTGTTTGCGAAGGTCTGGATGGCGACCTGCCCTTCGATACCGGGAAGGGTGGCGGACCCGTTGATCAGGGTAACCAGGACCTCCTGAAACGTCGCGGGAGTCAGCACGACGGGGTTGGCTCCGGCAGTGAAGTCAACGCCTGCCGGAATCAGAACACCGTCCGCGGAGCAGTCGATGATCGTGTGAATTGTGCTGCCGGGGCTCATGATTACGGAGCCGTAGGTGATGAGGTTGGTGCCAGGGCCGGTGACGGTGATCTCGCCACTGTTGATCAACATGCCCGTGTCGGTACCGAGGGTGATGGTGCTGCCCGGCGACACGGTCACGGTCTGGTCCGGAGCAACAGGCCCGGTGAAGTCGGTGGTGGCGGAGCTCAGCGTGTGCATCGTGGCATTGCTCGCCTGCCGCGTCGCGTTGCCGGTTGTCTGCGCCATCGTCTGGGCCTGGGCCTGGGCCTGGGCATCCTGTCCCGCCGGGTTGGTGGTCTGCGGCGGGTCGTCAAAGGTGGTCAGGGAGCTGGCGATTTCGGAGTCGGCCGCATACACGTACATGGCGGAAGCGTCTTGAACCCACATCTGCATGTACTGCGCCTCGGTCGCCGCGATCGCCGCGGTGTTCTGGCCGAAGAAATTGGTCGCAATCAACGCGATCAACTGCGCCCGGTTGGCCGCAATCACCGGCGGGGGCACCGTCATCGCGAACGCCGCCTCATAAGCCGCCGCCGCGGCCGCAGCCTGGGCCCCGGTCTGCGCGGCCTGAGCCGCGGCGGCAGACAACCACTCCACGTAGGGAGTGACCGCGGCGCTCATCAACACCGACGAAGGGCCCGACCACGCCGGGCCGGTCAATCCGGCCAGCTGCGCCGCATAACCACTGGCGGTCGACTCCAGCTGCGCAGCCAATGCGTCCCAACCCGCCGCGGCCGCCAACAACGGACCCGACCCCGGACCGGCATACATCAGCCCCGAATTCACCTCCGGAGGCAGCAACGCAAAATCCATGTCGTCCAGACCTCCCCGGCGCTTAGGATTATTTCAATGGTCATTGAATATTTTTTCAACGGGCATAGAATAGCCGTGACCGTGGCCGGGCGCCAGCAAAACGACGTAAACGCTGGGTGACAGCAAGCACCGGCCGGCCCGACCCGTCTCGGCCTCGTCGCGCGTCGGCGCTGCACCGGTCGTAGTTGGCCGACCTCACCGCGCCGGGCCGTTCCCGCGACTCCCCCAGCCCGTGCCACGGACCCGAAGTCACGGTCGCGACACGAATCTTAAAGTAACCTCAAGAATCTCTTATTTTTCTTAATTTTCGTGTAGCGTATCGCTGCATGGGTTCGACAATGCGCAGCATCGACTCGCCGCACCGGCTCGGCGAACACGCGGTCGTACTGGGCGCCGGAATGGCGGGTTTACTTGCGGCGCGGGCACTTTCGGAGTTCTACGACTCGGTCAGCGTGGTCGAGAGGGACAGGTTGCCCGACTACCCGTGCCATCGCAGGGGCATCCCCCAGGGCCGCCATGTGCACAACTTCCACAGCCGCGGCCTGCAGGTGCTGGAGGAATTGTTTCCCGGACTGCTGGAAGACCTGGCCAGAGCCGGGGCGGTCGTCGTCGACGACGGCGAACTGTCGAATTTCTATGTGCGCTTCGGTCGCTATGAGTTCAAGCGCACCGGCAGATTCGCCGATCCGGACGCGCTGGCGCTCTACCTGGCAAGCCGGCCTTTCGTGGAGTTTCATCTGCGCCGACGCGTCAAGGCCTTACCCAACGTCACGTTTCTCGACGGACACGACGTCGCCGAACTGGTCAACACCTCAGACATCGTCAACGGAGTGCGAATCATCAGGCGCTACAACGGTTTTGTCACGACGCTGGACGCCGACCTAGTGGTGGACGCGATGGGTCGGGCCGCACGCACCCCGGCGTTTCTAGAACGGCTGGGTTTCCCACGGCCCACCGAGGAGCGAGAAGTGTCCAGGCTTGGCTACTCGAGCCAACACATCAGTGTCCCTGAGGGATCCATCGCCCAGCGGCTGGTGCTGTTCAATCCGGGTGACGGCAAGCCCGGCGGCCTGTTGCTGGCCTGCGAGCACGACACCTGGATGCTGGCGATCGGCCAGCACACCGACTCCGCAGAGCTGGCAACCGATTTCGCAGGGATGCTCGAGTTGGCCACGCCGTCCCTGCCCCCGGCCATCGTCGAGGGTCTGCGCCAGGCGCACCCCATCGGGGAGGCCGTGACGTATCGCCACACCGCCGCCCTCTGGCGGCGCTACGACCAGATGCCCAGCTTCCCTGCGGGTCTGCTGGTGATCGGCGACGCGCTCTGCAGCTTCGACCCGACCCACGGTCAGGGCATGACGATCGCCGCGCTGGAAGCGCTGACCCTGCGCGAGTGCCTGAGCTCCGGCGGCAATACGGCCCTTGCGCAACGCTATTTTCGCGCCACGGCGCGCTACATCGGGGCGACATGGATCGCCAATCAGGCCCGGTCGCGAGTCCCTTCCCCGACTCGCGACCGAAAATCCGTCAGAACACGGCTGCAGGGCTGGCTGTCCAACGCGGCACTGAACGCCGCCGCCCACGACGTCGTGCTGACCGAGCGCTTCTTTCGGGTCTCCAACTTCGTCGACCCGCCGTCGCGGCTGCAGGATCCCGCCTTACTGCCGCGCATCATGTGGGGAAACTTGCGGGCACGATTGTCGCGGAGGAGAAATCGTGTGGCCACGGCTTCGGTTGTGCCGCAACGGGAGCAAGCCGCCGTACGGAGCTAGTCGCGCAGCATCTCGGCGACCAGGAACGCCAGCTCCAGCGACTGCTGAGTGTTCAGCCGCGGGTCGCACGCAGTCTCGTAACGGCCGCCCAGATCGTGGTCCGAAATGTCTTGTGCCCCACCCAAACACTCGGTGACGTCCTCGCCGGTGATCTCGACGTGGATGCCGCCGGGGTGGGTGCCCAGCGCGCGGTGCACCTCGAAGAAGCCCTGCACCTCGTCGACGATGCGGTCGAAGTGACGGGTCTTGTAGCCGGTGGACGACTCATGGGTGTTGCCGTGCATCGGGTCGCACTGCCAGATCACCTGGTGACCGGTGGCCTGGACCTTCTCGATAATCGGCGGCAGCAGGTCGCGGACCTTGTTGTTGCCCATCCGGCTGACCAGCGTGAGCCGGCCCGGCTGGTTGTGCGGGTCGAGGCGCTCGACGTACTCCATCGCCAGCTCGGGCGTCATCGTCGGGCCCAGCTTGACGCCGATCGGGTTCGCGATCACCTCCGCGAACGCGATGTGCGCGCCGTCGAGCTGGCGGGTCCGCTCCCCGATCCACACCGTGTGCGCCGACAGGTCGTAGAGCTGCGGCTCGCCGTCTTCACTTTCCGACAGCCGCAGCATCGCTCGCTCATAGTCGAGGACCAGCGCCTCGTGGCTGGCGTAGATCTCGGCGGTTTGCAGATTGCGGTCGGCCACGCCGCACGCACTCATGAAGCTCAGCGCACGGTCGATTTCGGCCGCCAACGCCTCGTACCGGGCACCCGCCGGCGAGGTCCGGACGAACTCCCGGTTCCAGTCGTGCACCCCGTGCAGCGAAGCCAGCCCCGACGACGTCAGCGCCCGCATCAGGTTCATCGCGGCGCTGGCGTTGGCGTAGGCACGGATCAGGCGCGACGGGTCGTGCTCGCGCGCAGCGCCATCCGGGGCGAAGCCGTTGATCATGTCGCCGCGGTAGGACTTCAGGCCCAGCGCGTCGATATCGGCCGACCGGGGCTTGGCGTACTGACCCGCGATGCGGGCCACCTTGACCACCGGCAGGCTGGCGCCGTAAGTCAGCACCACCGCCATCTGCAGCAGGGTGCGTACGTTGCCGCGGATGTGCGGCTCGGTGTTGTCGACGAACGTCTCAGCGCAGTCGCCGCCCTGCAGCAGGAAGGCTTCGCCCTTAGCGACCTGGGCGAGTTGATCTTGCAGCCGCGCGACTTCGGACGGCACCGTTACGGGCGGAACGCTTTCCAGAACCGTGCGCATCGCGGCGGCCTGCTCGTCGGGCCACGACGGTTGCTGCGCGGCAGGCTTCGCCAAGGCAGCGTCCAGCCGCGTCCGCAGGTCAGCGGGCAGCGGCGGCAGAGCCGGCAGCTGGTCGATCGGTACGTCGACGGTCCAGTTCATCGGTCCATGATATCTGTGGCCAGCCAGGGCCAAGGCCATTCGTCAGTCGGGCTGGGGCTGCTTAGCAGGACGCTTACGCGCCCGCATCGTCGCCGGACACTATCAGCCGGAAACGGCGCATCTGATCGCGGGCATCCACCAGTGCATCGTGGACGTCGCGGTGTCGCGGGGGCAGCCGCGGCGAGCCCCGGTCCTCCCAGAGCTGGCGCAGCTCCCGGGTGAAGCGCGGGATGGCTTTGGGCAGTCCCGGCATCGGCCCCCACAACTGGCACAGCGCGACGTGGTCGTAGGCCGCCACCCACGCCCATAGCTCGATCGGTTCGGCGGCCTGGCCGCTGGAAATGCCGAAGAAGGCTTCCAGGTCGTGGCGAATCTGCTTGCGCGAGCGCCACAGCTGCGAGGCGGGCGGCGGCAGCTTGGGCAGCACGTTGGCGCGCACCCAGGCCCCGGCGCGTTCGGGATCGAATTCGGTGGACACGGCGTAGTACTCGCGGCCGTCTTCGGCGACCACCCCGATCGAGACCAGCTCGATGGTGCGGCCGTCCTCGATGAATTCGGTGTCATAGAAGTACCGCACTCCGAAAGGCTATCTGCCGATCAGGATGGGCTCGGTTCCCTCGGGCGGCGGTGCGGCATGAACGTCGTGGTCGAGCTGGGCGTCGACCAGGCGTTCGTCGGGCAGCCGCGGTGTGCCGGCGATCGCGCACTGCAGCCACAGCTTGGCCTGCACGACGGGCCGGCGCCATTTGCGTTCCCGCTGCAGCGCGCGCCGCATCTTGTCGGGCGCCGTGGTGTATCGCCAGCGCGCCCACGGCGCATGTGGACGCGACAGCCGGATCGCCCCGATGACCAGCAAGAACACGATGAACATGCCGAGCAGGCCGGTCCACACCTTGCCCTTGAGTACCACCACCACCGCCAGCGGCAGCGTCATCACCATCGTGGCGACCACCGCGGCATGCCACACCAACGAGTCGGTGCCGTGCCAGAACGGAAAGAAGAACGTCAACGGGTGCAGCCCCATGATCAGCAACCCGGCCACCGCCACGGCGGCGAACACCGCGTCCACCGAGCTGCGGCCGTCCTCTTCCCAGTAGACGTCGGACAGGTGCAGGATCAGCGCGTACTCGTCGAGCACCAACGCCGCACCGATACCGAAAAATATTGCGGACAACGTGTTTTCGGGTTCCTGACCGTTGACCGACAACGCCACCAGCGCCACTCCAGAAATCATCACCAGCACCACACCGAACGTCACGTGGTGGATGTGCACTCCCCCGACGTGGACGTTGCGCGGTTGCCACCATCTGGCCGGGCGCCCGGAAGCGACGCGGTGCCGGATGAAGCGCACGAAGGTCCGGGTGACGAAGAAGGTCAGGATGAAAGCGACCAGGCAGCAAAGCAGGGGAAGCCGGCCGCCGTGGACGATGTCGTACGAGAACCAGTGGGCCACTCTGGGCGCGAACCATCCCCACACGCTTGCAACCTACGCCCGCACCTGTCCGCGACGCGGGAGCCGCGCTGCGAGGAGGTGCCGCCATCGACACCGATTACGCTGATGTACAACATGAGTAATTCGCAGGCGCCCGTTGTGGGCAGCCGACCGGGGCGGGCGTTGTTGTGGGGCTTGTTGTGGCTGCTTGCCGCGGCGGCCCTGGGCTACGCGGCCTGGGGCTTGTTCGCGCACACGCCGTACCGCATCGACATCGACATCTATCAAATGGGCGGCCAGACCTGGCTGGACGGACGTCCGCTGTACCGCGGCGACGTGTTGTTCCACACACCGATCGGGCTGAATTTGCCGTTCACCTACCCGCCGCTGGCCGCGATCGTATTCTGCCCGTTCGCCTGGCTGCACATGCCGGCGGCCAGCGTCGCGATCACGCTGCTGACCTTGGTGCTGCTGATCGTGTCGACGGTCATCGTGCTGACCCACCTCGACGTGTGGAACACCTCGACGCTGGTGCCCGGGCCGGCCTGGCTGCGCCGCTGGTGGCTGGCCGTCGTGGTGGTGGCGCCGGCCTCGATCTGGCTGGAACCCATCGCCTCGAACTTCGCGTTCGGTCAGATCAACGTCGTGCTGATGACGCTGGTGATCGCCGACTGCGTGCCGCGCCGCACGCCCTGGCCGCGCGGGCTGCTGCTGGGGCTGGGCATGGCGCTCAAACTCACCCCCGCCGTGTTCCTGTTGTATTTCCTGGTGCGCCGCGACCTGCGCGCCGCACTGACGGCCATGACGTCGTTCGCCATCTGGACGCTCGTCGGGTTCATCCTGGCCTGGGACGACTCCTGGGAGTACTGGACGCACACCGTGCACCACACCGACCGGATCGGCTCCGCGGCACTGAACACCGACCAGAACATCGCGGGTGCGCTTGCCCGCATCGGACTTTCCGAGCACCTGCGTTTCCTGCTCTGGGTGGTCCTGTGCCTGGCCGTGCTGGCGTTGACCATCTGGGCGATGCGACGGGTGTTGCGGGCCGGCGAGACGACACTCGCGGTCATCTGCGTGGCCCTGTTCGGACTGATGGTGTCGCCGGTGTCGTGGTCACATCACTGGGTATGGGTGCTGCCGACGCTGCTGGTGATCGCGATCCTGGCCTGGCGGCGCCGCAACATCGCGCTGGCCGTCGTGACGCTGACCGGAGTGGCGCTGATGTACATCGACTGGACACCGATCGAGCTGATGCCCAAACACCATGAGGAGACCGCCAACTGGTGGCGTCAGCTGCTCGGGATGGGCTACGTGTGGTGGGCGCTGGCGGTGCTCGTCACGGCCGGACTCACGATCACCGCCCGGGTCGCGGCGCCGGGTGCACAGGGCCGCAGCGAATCCGGCGCCGACCGTGAGCTGCTGCGCGACGTGAACGTCGCGACCTAGCCGGCGGCGGTCTCGGGGATGCGCGCGGCCTCGTCGTCCGGCCCCTGACCGTCGGAGCCGTTGCTGCGGTTCTTGACCGTCGCGGCGTAGACGTCGACGTACTCCTGACCGGACAGGCCCATCAGCTCGTAGATGACCTCGTCGGCGACGGCCCGCTCGATGAACCGGTTACCGGCCAGACCCTCGAAGCGGGAGAAGTCCATCGGCTTGCCGAACCGGACCGTCACCTTGCCGAAGCGCAGCATCGTGGTGCCCGGCGGGTTGACGACGTCGGTGCCGATCATCGCGACCGGAATCACCGGCACCCCGGTCTCCAGCGCGAGCCTGGCCAGCCCGGTCTTGCCCTTGTACAGCCGCCCGTCGGGCGACCGGGTGCCCTCGGGATACATGCCCATCAGCTTGCCCTCGCCCAGCAGTCGCTGGGCGGTTTGCAGTGCGGCCTGGGCAGCGTCGGCGTTGGTACGGTCGATCGGCACCTGGCCGACGGCGGTGAAAAACCAGCGGCTGAACCAGCCCTTGATTCCGGTGCCGGTGAAATATTCGGACTTCGCCAGGAAGGTGATCCGCCGGCGCACCACCAGTGGCAGATAGAAGCTATCCATCACCGCGAGGTGGTTACTGGCCAGGATCGCTGGGCCGGTGCTCGGAACATATTGCAGGCCTTCGACTTTCGGCCGGCCAAGCAATTGCAACAGCGGGCCCAGGAGGATGTACTTGAATAGCCAGTACGCCATGGCCCTCCCTCTCGCCCGAAACCCGCCGGTGTTCTGCGCCAACTGTACCCATCCGCGATCCAGGGGACCACTTTCAAATCCTGAGGATCACTCTTCGATCGTGACCGGGATGGGCTGGTAGCGAGTCCGCACCCCGGCCTCGCCCGCGGTGGTGTCCTCGCCCGGCGCGGCGCCGCCGGGCGGACCGTCGGGAGGTGGCGGTGTTGACCCCGAAGACCGGTCGATGTCATTGACGTCACGGACGATCGCGCGGATCACCTCGAGCAGCGCGATGCTGTGATCGGCGATCACGGTCAACAGCGGGTGTTGATCGCCGGTCGCCAGCGCGGCCAGCGCGCACACCGGGCACCAGATCTGCTGACATTTGCCGGTGCCGACGCCGTTGCCCGCGGTCATCGCCGCGGCCATCCGCACGGCGGGGTCGATGCCGTTGAGAATCGCCTCGGCCAGCTTGCGCAGTTCCGGTGCGATATCGGGGTGCGGCTTGCTCACTTAGGCCACACCTCCGGATCTGGTCGAAAACGAACTGTCAGCTCACCGCCCCGCAGATGCGCGTCGAGCACCGTGCACCGCCGTAGTACCGACGCCAACCGAACCCGGCGCCGCAACCCGCCGGCGCTGATGATCAAGTCGTCGTCCACCCGGCCCAGGGACAGCGATCCGGGGTCGAGCTGGGGCAACGTTAGCCGCATCCGGTAGATCGACCCAAGTCCCGACCCCGACTCGAGATCCACAATAGGACGCAACGGTCCTGGTGGGGCGGCTCCACGCCGAAGTCGCGCGCTGTCGAGCAACCCGCCCAGCGCCTTGGGGCCGATCGGCTCACCGGCCAGGTGCGGAGTCATCACCAGCGCCACATCGCCGATCGTGGCATCGAGCTCCTCGAGCACCGCGCGCTGCTCCGAGATCCGCTCGCCGTACCAATAGAACGCCGGGTGCTCGGGCAGGTTGCGATACTCGTAGGACTCGTCCTCGACCAGAACCTGATTGATGATCAGCTCCTCGACGCGCACCCCCATCAGCGACAACGAACCCAGTGTCCGGACCGCTTCGGCGGCCACCACCCGCTCGGGCGTCAGCACCAGGTGCGCGCTGACCAGATCTCCGTCGGTGAGCAGTGCGCTGAGCCGCTCGACGCTGGAGCTGATCCGTTCGATCAGCTCCACCACCGCGGCCGAACGGGCGTCGTCGGCGGTGATGGACAGCCGGCGATGGCGCGGCCAGGCGCGCTCGACGTAAAGCCCGAACGTGGCCGGCAGGGTCAGCATCCGCAGCGCGTCCGCGGTCGAGGCGCAGTCGACGACAACGCGATCCCATCGTCGCGACGCCGCGAGTTCGCCGACCGCATGCAGGCCGAGCACCTCCTGGATGCCCGGCAACGCCGAAAGTTCTTCGGGGGCAATACTGCTCAGCTCGGAGTCGGGAAACCGGCGATCCAGCGCGGTGACCACCTCATGCCAGCGGGCCTCGAGCAGGGCTAACGTGTCGAGCGCCATCGCGTCGAGCGATCCCTTACCCGTCTCGGCGGCCTCCCCAGTTTCCAGGCCGGCAAGCACCCGAACCGGTTCGCCGCGTCCGCTCGGCGGGACGGGGATGCCGAGCACGTCACCCAGCGAGTGCGCCTGGTCGGTTGAGACCACCAGCACGCGCTGCCCTTCGATCGCGTCACAGACCGCGGTGGCAGCAGCGAGGGTGGATTTTCCTACCCCGCCCTTCCCCACGAAGAGACTGATCCGGGCGCCGGTGTCGGGAGGGGTGGGTGAAACGGACTCACTCAGCCTCGACTCGTTTCTTCAGATCCTTCAAAGCGGTGTCGGTCAGCCTGCGCTCGGCCTTGCGCTTGAGCAACCCGATCATCGGGATGGCCAGGTCGACCGAGAGTTCGTAGGTGACGTCCGTCCCGGAATCCTTGGCCGCCAACCGATATGACCCTTCGAGCGAGCGCAGCAGCGAGCTGGAGACCAGGGTCCAACTCAGCGACTTATGGTCGGCCGGCCACTGGTAGGACATCACCATGGTGTCCTTGATGACACCGGCGTCCATCACGAAGCGCACCGTCTTCGGGTAGCCGTCGTCCCCGCGCTCCTGGACCTCGGCTTCCTTGTACTCCGAGATCCAGTCCGGGTACGAATCGATGTCGGCGATCACCTGCAGCACCGTGCCGGGGTCTGCCTCGATGTGAATCGTCTGAGTCGTCTTTTCCGCCACCTGGCCGCTACCTTCTCTCCGCAAGGGGGCACACGCCCGGTCCTCTCCGGTAGTACCCCGCCTTCGGACCGAAACGCTACTCTCCGGGCGAACCTTGACCGGAGTTAAGCTACCGGAGAAACGCCGACCGGTCGCGACCGTTCCACACTCGCCTTGACCTCGAAAGCCATTTTCTTGCCCGCCACCCGACGGCGGTGCGTCAATTTCGCCAAGTTCAGTTTGGCCAGCTGGTAGGCCGCCACGCCAGTCGGTTCGGCGTGCAGGAAGTAGTGCAGCACCACCCCGTCCAGCGACGGCTCCAGCCAGATCTCCATCGTGCCGGTCAGCGCCCCGGTGACCGTCCAGCGAATTCCCTTTTCGGCCCGGTCCTCGACGACCTGTAGCCGCAGATCCGGCCACCACCGTCTCCAGCACACCCGGTCGCCGATCGCGGCGCCGACCAGTGCACCGTCGGCGGCGACATAGGTCTGGTCCGCGATCTGGATGCTGTGCATCGTGTCAGCTTCACATATCAATATCCGAGGCACGTCGCCGAGGGCGCACCGCAACAAAGCGGCCGCCCAACCGACTGCTTGGTTGCTGCGCGAATACCGCGATTAGTCTGAGTTACAGCAAGCCGGCCACCAGTCACCAGATCAATCGGAGTCAAAAGAGTGCGTGAGTACAGCGTTCCTGCCCGCTTCTCCGTCGGCGAGCACGACAACATCGCGGCCATGGTCTTCGAGCACGAGCGCGACGACCCCAGCCTGGTCATCTATCAACGTCAGATCGACGGGGTGTGGACCGACGTCACGTGCGCCGAGGCCGCCCAGCAGATTCGCGCTGCGGCATTGGGCCTGATCTCGCTGGGCGTGGAACCCGGCGACCGGGTGTCGATCTTCTCGGCCACCCGCTACGAGTGGGCGATCCTCGACCTGGCCATCCTGTCGATCGGCGCCGTCACCGTGCCGATCTACGAGACTTCGTCGGCCGAGCAGGTGCGCTGGGTGCTGAAGGACTCCGAAGCCGTGGTGGCGTTCGCCGAAACCGACGCGCACGCCGCGACGGTCACCGAGCTCACCGGCGAACTTCCCGCTCTGCGCCGGGTGCTGCACATCGACGGGTCGGGCCCCAAGGCGCTCGACCAGCTCGTCGAGGCCGGCGCGTCGGTCGACCCCGAGCAGCTGACCGCTCGCCAAGCGGCGCTGCGCTCGGAGCATCCCGCGACGCTGATCTACACGTCCGGGACCACCGGACGTCCCAAAGGGTGCCAGCTCACGCATTCCAACCTGCTCTACGAGACACGGGGTGCCAAGGAGTGTCTGCCAACCCTGCTGGACGAGGGGCAACGGCTGTTGATCTTCCTGCCCCTGGCCCATGTGCTGGCCCGCTCCCTGACCCTGTCCGCGTTCGCCAACAAGGTGACATGTGGGTTCACCAGCGACATCAAGAACCTGCTGCCGATGTTCGCGGTGTTCAAGCCGACGGTCGTGGTCTCGGTGCCGCGGGTGTTCGAAAAGGTCTACAACACCGCCGAGCAGAACGCCGCCAACGACGGCAAGGGGCCGATCTTCGCGCGCGCCGTGCAAACCGCGGTCGACTGGAGCGAGGCGCAGGAAAACGGCGGGCCCGGGCTGCTGCTGCGCGCCAAGCACGCGCTGTTCGACCGGTTGGTCTACCACAAGCTGCGCGCCGCGCTAGGCGGCGACTGCCACGCGTCGGTGTCAGGCGGCGCACCGCTCGGCGCCCGGCTGGGGCACTTCTACCGGGGTGTGGGCCTGACCATCCACGAGGGCTACGGCCTGACCGAGACGAGCTCGGCGATCACGGTCAACCAGGTCGGCAGGGTGAAGATCGGGACCGTCGGAACCTTGTTGCCGGGCAACAGCATGCGCATCGCCGACGACGGTGAACTGTTGGTGCGCGGCGGCGTGGTGTTCAGCGGCTACTGGCGCAACGAGCAGGCCACCGCCGAGGCGTTCGCCGACGGATGGTTCAAGACCGGCGACCTCGGCGCGCTCGACGAAGACGGCTTCCTGAAGATCACCGGCCGCAAGAAGGAGATCATCGTCACCGCCGGCGGTAAGAACGTCGCCCCCGCCGTGCTGGAAGACCAACTGCGAGCGCACCCGTTGATCAGCCAGGCGATGGTGGTCGGGGACGCCAAACCCTTTGTCGGAGCACTGATCACGATCGACCCGGAGGCCTTCGACGGCTGGAAGCAGCGCAACAGCAAGGGCGAGGGCTCATCTGTCGGCGACCTGGCCACCGACCCCGATCTGGTCGCCGAGATCGACGCCGCGGTCAAGCAGGCCAACCTGTCGGTATCGCACGCCGAGTCGATCCGCAAGTTCCGCATCCTGCCGGTCGACTTCACCGAGGACACCGGTGAGCTGACCCCGACGATGAAGCTCAAGCGCAACGTGGTGGCCGAGAAGTTCGCCTCCGACATCGAGGCGCTTTACGAGAAGGACTAGGGGCCTCAGCCCAGTGTGGCCGGCGAGGGCTGGCCGCGCAGCAGGTCGGCCAGCCGGGCCGCCAGCGTGTCCCAGCGCCAGTTGGTGGTCACCCAATCGCGTCCGGCCGCGCCCATCAGCGCCGCCCGGTCCGGGTCGGCCAGCAGTTCGGTGACGGCGTCGCCGATCATGTGCACCGAGTTCCCGTCGACGACGAGTCCAGTCTTGTTGTGCTGCACGGCTTCTGGGGCTCCGCCCGAATCGCCGGCGATCACCGGGACCCCGGTCGCCGAGGCCTCCAGGAAAACGATGCCCAGGCCCTCGACGTCCATGCCCGCGCCGCGAGTGCGGCACGGCATCGCGAACACGTCGGCCAGTGCGTAGTGGGCGGGCAGTTCGGCCGAGGGCACCGCTCCGGTGAAGGTCACGTGGTCGGCCACGCCGCAGCGCTGCGCCAGCGTGCGCAGCGTGTCGAGGTACGGGCCGCTGCCGACGATCACCAGGGCGGCGCCGTCGACGCGTTGCCGGATCGACGGCAACGCCTTGATCAGCATGTCCTGGCCCTTGCGCGGCACCAGGCGGGACAGGCACACGACGGTGGGCCGCTGCCCCAGCCCGTAGCGGTTGCGCAGCTCGGCGCGCCCGGCCGGGTCTGGGCGGAACCGGTCGGTGTCGACTCCCGACGGCAGGTATTCCAGCGAGGCCGCGGGCCCGAACGCCGTCGCGAACCGGGACCGGGTGTAGCGGCTGACGAACGTCACCACGTCGGTGTCGTTGCCGATGCGACGCAGCACCGACCGCGCCACCGGAAGCATCGACCAGCCCACCTCATGACCGTGCGTGCTGGCCAGTACCCGGGTTGCGCCGGCCTGGCGGGCCCGTGCCGCCAGCAGCGCCAGCGGTGCGGCCGCGCCGAACCACACGGTGTCGATGCCGTGGTCGCCGATCAGCCGGCGCATCCGGGCATCGACGGCCGGCCCCGGCAGCATCAGCGTGCCCGGATGGCGCACCACCCGATAGCCGGCCGCTTCGGCGTCGAAGGCATCCGCACCCTTCCACTGCGGCGCGTACACCAGCACCGCATGCGACCCGGTGTTGACCAGCCGGCCGACGAATTCACGCAGGTAGGACTGGATGCCGCCACGCCGCGGCGGAAAGTCGTTGGTTACCAGCAGGACCCGGCTCACTTGCCTTAGGCTAGCCGACCATCCATTGCTGCCAACGCGCGAGCAGGCCTGCCGGGTCGATGCCCAGTACCTTGCGGCCGGCGGTGTACGGGTCGACGTGGGTGAGGCCGCAGACGGCGAGATAGTAGGCGCGCAGCTGCGGCGTCCCGAAGGTATCGGCGACGAAGCGGGCGAACCACCAAGCGCGGTCGTAGGCCAACCAGCGCTGCGGACCCGGGGTGTCCAGGTCGAGGTCCGACGGTAACGACACGGGCCGCGAGCGCTCCTGCGCTGGGACCGGGCCACCGGGCCGGGCAATGAAATCGGCGACGCCCTCGGCCAGCCATCGCGGCGCGTCGAGGGCGGTGTCGGCGCGTGACGCGTAGTGAAAAAGCTCGTGGGTCAACACAATTCGCAGAGCTGAGTCGCTCATGGCGGCAGCACCGGGGGCAAACACGATCCGCTGGCCGACGACCACCCGATGCGCGGGATCGATGCGATCGGCGACGGTGATCGCGGCGATGTCCGCCCACTGCTCCGGCGGTCCGCCACCGGCGGCGGCGCGGAATTGGTCGTCGGAGCCGGCGACAACCACCGAGATGTCGCGCGACCAGTCGGCTCCCCAGAATGCCTCGACCTTGTCGATCGCGGTGGGCAGCTGCGCTGCGATACGGGCCAGCAGGCGATCGGTCGCCGCACCGCCCAGGCCGATCAGGCGAACCTGGCGGTCACCGACGATTAATGGCGCCCGCCCGGCGATCGGTTGGCTGCGCGCGGGAGCGACCAGCTGTGCGGGTCTTATCCGGCCATCGCGGACATTCAGCCCTGCGGCGGCCGCCACCACGATCTCAACGACAAAGACCCAGGCGAGCAGGATCGGCAGCCACCGGCGCCGCCGACGGAATTGCCTGCGGTGAAACCGATCAGTAACGGCGGGCGTCGTGAATCGGGCCCGCGGCATTCATCGGCACCACCCGCACCGGCACACCGTAGGTGGACGAGTGAATCACCATGCCGTCGCCGACGTAGATGCCGCTATGTGACGCGTCGGAATAGAAGGTCACCACGTCGCCGGGCTGCAGGTCCGACAGCGCCACCGGCTGACCGCCGTTGGCCTGCGCCTGGCTCGAGTGCGGCAACGAGACCCCGGCCTGCTGGAAGGCCCACATGACCAGTCCGGAGCAGTCGAACCCGCCAGGTGCGGCACCACCCCAGGAATAGGGCGTTCCCACCTGGGTCAGTGCCGCCTGCACGACGCTGGCACGGTCACCGCCGGGGCCACCCGGGCCGCCGGGAGCCATTCCGGGGATGCCGGGCATCATCCCGGCCGGCTGCGGAGCCTCGCCCGGCGGCAGCGCGCCTGGTGCCGGCGGCGCACCGGGCGGCAACGCCTCCGGCCCGGGCGCACCGGGAACCGGCGCGCCGGCCGGCATCGGTCCGGGATCGGCCAGCGCGGTGCGCTGCTCCGGCGACAGGGATACGTACTGCGATTTGACGACCGCGATCTGAACCTGCAGCTGGCTCTGCTTGGACTGCAGGCTGGCCCGCACCGCGGCGGCCTGCTCGGCCGCGCTCTTGGCCTCGGCGGCGGACTTGGCCGATGCCTGCTCCGCCTTGGCGGCTTGCTCACTGGCCGCCCGGAAACTTGCCATCTGCGTGGACATTTGCGTCGCCATCACGCGCTGCACGGCCAGCTTGTCGATCAACCCCTGCGGCGATTGCGCGGTCAGCATCGCCTCCATGCCGTCGACGCGACCACCCATGTAGGTCGCGGCGGCCAGCTTGTTGACGGCGTTTTGGAAGGTGGCCAGCCGAGCCCGTGCCCCATCGACGGCGGCCTGGTCGTCCGAGTGCTTCTTGTCGGCGGCCTGCTGGGCGGCGACCTTCTCGTTGAGGTCGAGCTGCGCGCTGTGCATGGCCTCGGTGGTCTGCTCCGCCTGCCGGGATAACTCGGTGAGCTTTGCCAGGGCGTCGTCGGCCGGATCGGCCGCCACATTGGCGGCACAGACACCCGATAAGACCGTGAGGCCTGCCAGCGTCCCGATGACTGACCGCGTGATGACACGCGAGATCGAATGCGCGGAGCCGAAACTCAAAGTATTGCTTCCTTAAACTGCCATCGACGTTCGAGGTCGAGCTGGGTTTAGGTCTCAAACAGGTTACGAAACGATATCGGCGTTTGTCCAAACCAGATCGTTAAGAAAATGGAAAGATTTATGACATAAGTATGTGAACGAGACTGGGCATACGGGCGGTCCTGGGGTTTTGGCACTCAGGGCCATTACGCGACACCGGACCCGCGATTTCGATGAATCGGCACCAAACGCAACCGCGGCGCCATCCCGACCTCCGCGAGCACTTCGAGTGCGGCCCGCTCGTCCTCCAACAAAGTTTCCGGTACCCCGAGTAGCACACTGACCACGCAATCCCGGCACCGCGGGCCGCGCGCCGCGCAGTCGTCACAGTCGATCACCACCGGCGCGCCCGGTCCCGACGCGGCGACACCTTTGCTCTCGGTTCGTCTGAAGTGGGCCATCGCAACGTCCTCTCATCCGGCTTGTCGTGCTCGGCCCGAACGCTAACCGCGGGCACCGACATCTTTTCGGGACGCGCGACACCGGCGGCCGAACGCCGCGAATGTCGGTCCCGATGCTTAACGTCACGCCCATGGGTGTGACTGGTGGGACTCAGCTGAGTTTTGCCGACGTCGGAACAGACCGGGAATCCGGCGGCGACCCGAGCTGGACGTCCACCGACGAAACCCCGCTGCGCGAGACCACCTTCGTCGTCGTCGACCTGGAGACGACCGGCGGGCGCAACCGCGCGAAAGACGGGGTGGCCGCCGACGCCATCACCGAGATCGGGGCGGTCAAGGTCCGCGGCGGCGTCGTGCTCGGCGAGTTCGGCACCCTGGTGGACCCGCAGCGCAGCATCCCGCCGCAGATCGTCGCGCTCACCGGCATCACGACGGCGATGGTGTGTGACGCCCCGACCATCGACGCCGTGCTGCCGATGTTCTTGGAGTTCGCCGGGGACGCGGTGCTGGTCGCCCACAACGCGGGGTTCGACATCGGGTTTCTGCGGGCCGCCGCCGAACACTGCGAAATCCGTTGGCCCCGACCGCAAGTGCTGTGCACGGTGCGGCTGGCGCGCCGCGTGCTGACCCGCGAGGAGGCGCCCAGCGTGCGACTGGCGGCCCTGGCGCGGCTGTTCGCCGTCGCGACCCAGCCCACCCACCGGGCGCTGGACGACGCGCGCGCCACCGTCGACGTGCTGCACGCGCTGATCGAGCGGGTGGGCAACCAGGGCGTGCACACCTACGCCGATCTGCGCGCGTATCTGCCCAACGTGACACCGGCCCAGCGCCACAAGCGGGTGCTCGCCGATCACCTGCCACACCGGCCCGGCGTCTACCTGTTCCGCGGCCCGTCGGGCGAGGTGCTCTACGTCGGCACCGCCGTCGACCTGCGCCGCCGAGTCGGCCAGTACTTCACCGGCGCCGACCCGCGCGGCCGGATGAAGGAGATGGTGACGCTGGCCGGCGCCGTCGACCACGTCGAGTGCGCTCACGCCCTGGAGGCCGGAGTCCGGGAGCTGCGGATGCTGGCCGCGCACGCGCCGCCGTACAACCGCCGCTCCAGGTTCCCGCAGCGGTGGTGGTGGGTGGCGCTGAGCGACGAGGCGTTCCCGCGACTGTCGGTGGTGCGGGCCCCGCGACATGATCGCGCCATCGGGCCGTTTCGGTCCCGCACCGACGCCGCCGACACCGCGCGGCTGCTGGCGCGGTTCACCGGAATCCGTACCTGCACAACGAGACTCGGTCGCTCGGCGCGCCACGGTCCGGCCTGCCCTCAGGTCGAGGTGTCGCCCTGTCCGGCCGCGCGCGACCTGAGCGCGACGCAGTACGCCGCGGCCACGCAGCGCGCCGCGGCCCTGATCGACGGCACGGACAACTGCGCGTTGGGCGCCGCCGTCGATCAGGTCGGCGCGCTGGCCGCCCATCGCCACTTCGAGAGCGCGGCGCGCCTGCGCGACCGCACCGCCACGGCCATCGAGGTGCTGTGGCGGGGTCAGCGGCTGCGGGCGCTGGCCGCGCTGCCCGAGCTGATCGCCGCGGCCCCGGACGGCAGCGGCGGCTATCACCTCGCCGTCGTCCGCCACGGGCAGCTCGCCGCGGCGGGCACCGCCCGGCGCGGGGTGCCGCCGATGCCGGTAGTCGACGCCATTGTGGCTGGGGCACAAACGATCTTGCCGGCCGCCGCCCCGTTGGGCGGTGCACTGGTGGAAGAGACCGCACTGATCGCGCGCTGGCTGGTCGCCCCGGGAGTGCGCATCGTGCGGGTCGCCGACGACATCGGCTGGGCCTCGCCGCTGCACTCGGCCGGCGCCTGGGCGGGGTGGGCCGCGACGGCGCGCTCGGCCCGGCTGGCTTACACCCAAACGCCGGACTCAGGCCTGCTGGCTGAACCGCACCCAACGCGCGAGCAACTCTTCGGCGGCCCCGGAGTCGATGGCCGCGCCGGCACGCTGCAGCCCGTCCTCCCACGCCGGCAACCATTCAGCGCGGCTGGATAGGCCCGCGTGCGCGACGATCGCGCCGGCGGCGTTGAGCACCACGGCGTCGCGGACCGCGCCCTTGGCGCCGCCCAGCACCGCACGCACCTCCGCGGCGTTGGCGTTCGCGTCGCCGCCCAGCAGCTGGTCGAGATCGGCACGAGCGAACCCGAAACCCGCCGGGTCGAACGTCAGCTTGTCCACCGTGCCGGCCTGCACGCGCCAGATCGTGCTGGTGGTGGTCGTGGTCAGTTCGTCCAGGCCATCGTCGCCGTGCACGACCAGCACGCTGGCGCGGCGAGCCGCGAACACCCCGGCCATCACCTCGGCCAGGTTGGCGAACGCGCAGCCGATCAGACCGGCCCGCGGCAACGCCGGGTTGGTAAGCGGCCCAAGGAGATTGAAGACCGTCGGTATCCCGATCTCGCGGCGCACCGCTGACGCGTGCCGGTAGGACGGATGGAACGTGGGCGCGAAGCAGAACCCGATCCCGACCTCGGCGAGACTGCGCGCGACCTGATCGGGCCCCAGGTCGATGCGCACGCCGAGGGCCTCGAGCGTGTCGGCGCCGCCGGACAACGACGACGACGCGCGGTTGCCGTGTTTGACCACCGGCACGCCGGCGGCGGCGACCACGATCGCTGCCATCGTGGACAGGTTGACGGTGTTGACGCCGTCGCCGCCGGTGCCGACGATGTCGACGGCGTCACCGCGGATTGCTTCGGCCGGGATGCGGTGCGCGTGGCTGAGCATCACGTCGGCCAGCTCGCTGACTTCGGCGGCGGTGGGCACCTTCATCTTCATCGCGACCGCGAAGGCGGCGATCTGGGCCGGGCGCGCATTGCCGGTCATGATCTGGTCCATCGCCCACGCGGCCTGACCGCGGGCCAGGGGCTGCCCGTCGGTCAACCGGCCCAGCAACTGCGGCCAGGTCGGGGTGGACCCGGGAGCCGTCGCGGAAAACCCCCGGGGGGATCCAGCCTCAGATGAGAGAGCCACGCGCCGATGGTCCCACGTCGACCAACCGACACCCAACCGTCGTTTCCGGGCCCGGAAAAGTTCCACGAAAGCGACGCGCGGGGGCGAATTTCCGCCCCGGGTAGAGTTCAACAACTACAAAGCGTCATACTTGCGGATGTGACGAGTGCTGTAGGTACCTCGGGGACCGCGATCACGTCGCGAGTTCATTCGCTGAATCGGCCCAACATGGTCAGTGTCGGCACCATAGTGTGGCTGTCCAGCGAGCTTATGTTCTTTGCTGGCCTGTTCGCGTTCTATTTCACGGCGCGGGCGCAGGCGGGCGGGAACTGGCCGCCGCCGCCCACCGAGCTGAATCTGTACCAAGCCGTGCCGGTGACGTTGGTGTTGATCGCGTCGTCGTTCACCTGCCAGATGGGCGTGTTCGCCGCCGAGCGCGGCGACGTGTTCGGCCTGCGCCGGTGGTATGTGATCACCTTCCTGATGGGACTGTTCTTCGTCCTCGGGCAGGCCTACGAGTACTACCACCTGGCCACCCACGGGACGACCATCCACGGCAGCGCCTACGGCAGCGTGTTCTATCTGGCCACCGGCTTCCACGGCCTGCACGTGACCGGCGGGCTCATCGCCTTCATATTCCTGCTGGTCCGCACCGGGATGAGTAAGTTCACTCCGGCGCAAGCGACGGCCAGCATCGTCGTCTCCTACTACTGGCATTTCGTCGACATCGTGTGGATCGCGCTGTTCACCGTGATCTATTTCATCCGATGAGCCGGCGGCTCCGAATACAGGGAAATAGACAGGAGTGCTCGGTTGAAGAACCTGGGGTTCATCCGATCCCGCGGCCGTAAGCCGCAGAGTCAGCCACGCAAAAAAGCCCTGCAGGAGCAGAGCCGGCGGCGTCTTCGCCGTCGGCTGTCCGGCGGGCTGCTGCTGATGATCGCGCTGACCATCTCCGGCGGGCTGGCCGCGGTGCTGACCCCCACCCCACAGGTCGCGGTTGCCGACGAGTCGAATTCGGCGCTGCTGCGCAACGGTAAGCAGCTGTTCGACACGTCCTGCGTGTCCTGCCACGGCGCCAACCTGCAGGGCGTGCCGGACCACGGGCCCAGCCTGATCGGCGTCGGCGAGGCGGCGGTGTATTTCCAGGTGTCCAGCGGCCGCATGCCGGCCATGCGCGGCGAGGCCCAGGCCCCACGTAAAGCGCCGATCTTCGACGAGGCCCAGATCGACGCGCTCGGGGCCTACGTCCAGGCCAACGGTGGCGGCCCCACGGTGGTGCGCAACCCCGACGGCAGCATCGCGATGCACTCGTTGCGCGGCGAGGACCTCGGCCGCGGTGGCGATCTGTTCCGTCTCAACTGCGCCTCGTGCCACAACTTCACCGGTAAGGGCGGCGCGCTGTCGTCGGGCAAGTTCGCACCCGACCTGGGTGAGGCCAACGAGCAGCAGATCCTGACGGCGATGCTGACCGGCCCGCAGAACATGCCGAAGTTCGCCGACCGCCAGCTTTCCTTCGAAGCCAAGAAGGACATCATCGGCTACGTCAAGAACGTCACCGAGGAACGGTCGCCGGGCGGCTACGGCCTGGGCGGATTCGGACCCGCACCCGAGGGCATGGCGATCTGGATCATCGGGATGGTCGGGGCCATCGCGTTGGCATTGTGGATTGGGGCACGGGCATGAGCTCGGAAAGCACCGGCGTCGGTAAAGAACCGGACCAGGCGGCACTGGCCGCGATGTCCAACCAGGAACTGCTCGAGCTGGGCGGCCAGATCGACGGCGTCGAGACCGTCTTCAAGGAACCGCGCTGGCCGGTCGAGGGCACCAAGGCCGAGAAGCGTGCCGAGCGCGGCGTGGCCCTGTGGCTTTTGCTGGGCGGCGGATTCGGGTTGGCGCTGCTGCTGATTTTCCTGTTCTGGCCGTGGGAGTACAAGTCGGACGGGCAGCCCGGCAACTTCCTCTACTCGCTGGCCACGCCGCTGTACGGCTTCACGTTCGGGATGTCGGTCCTGTCGATCGCCATCGGCGCGATCCTGTACCAGAAACGCTTTATCCCGGAAGAGATCTCGATCCAGGACCGCCATGACGGCGCCTCGCGTGACATCGACCGCAAGACGGTCGTCGCGAACCTGACGGATGCCTATGAGACGTCGACGATCGGGCGCCGCAAGCTGATCGGTGCGTCGTTCGGCCTGGGCATGGGCGCGTTCGGCCTGGGCACCCTGGTGGCGTTTGCCGGCGGCCTGATCAAGAACCCGTGGAAGCCGGTCGTGCCCACCGCCGACGGCATGAAAGCCGTGCTGTGGACGTCCGGCTGGACCCCGCGCTACCACGGCGAGACGATCTTCCTGGCGCGCGCCACCGGCGCCACCGAGGGTGCTCCGTTCGTCAAGATGCGCCCTGAGGACATCGACGCCGGCGGCATGGAGACCGTGTTCCCGTGGCGGGAGTCCGACGGCGACGGCACCACGGTGGAATCGCACGAAAAGCTGATCGGCATCAAGATGGGTGTCCGTAATCCCGTGATGCTCATCCGGATTCGACCCACCGACATGCCGCGGGTGGTCAAGCGCCAGAACCAGGAGAGCTTCAACTTCGGCGAGTTCTTCGCGTTCACCAAGGTCTGCTCGCACCTGGGCTGCCCGTCCTCGCTGTACGAGCAGCAGTCCTACCGAATCCTGTGCCCCTGCCACCAATCGCAGTTCGACGCTCTGCATTTCGCCAAGCCGATCTTCGGCCCGGCGGCCCGGGCGCTGGCGCAGCTGCCGATCACCATTGACTCAAACGGGTATCTGGTTGCCAACGGCGACTTCATCGAGCCCGTCGGTCCTGCGTTCTGGGAGAGGACGACAACATGAGTCCAAAACTGAGTCCGCCGAAGATCGGTGATGTGCTGGCCCGCCAGGGCGAGGACATCGACAGCCGCTATCACCCGTCGGCCGCGGTCCGCCGGCAGCTCAACAAGGTCTTCCCGACGCACTGGTCGTTCCTGCTCGGTGAGATCGCGATGTACAGCTTCTTCGTGCTGCTGATCACCGGCGTGTACCTGACGCTGTTCTTCGACCCGTCGATGGTCGACGTCACCTACAACGGCGTGTACCAGCCGCTGCGCGGCGTCGAGATGTCGCGGGCCTACCAGTCCGCCCTCGACATCTCCTTCGAGGTCCGCGGCGGCCTGTTCGTCCGCCAGATCCACCACTGGGCCGCGCTGATGTTCTCGGCGTCGATCATGGTGCACCTGGCGCGCATCTTCTTCACCGGCGCCTTCCGCCGGCCCCGCGAGGCCAACTGGGTAATCGGCTCGCTGCTGCTGATCCTGTCGATGTTCGAGGGCTACTTCGGCTACTCACTGCCCGACGACCTGCTCTCCGGCATCGGTCTGCGGGCCGCGCTCTCGTCGATCACGCTGGGCATGCCGGTGATCGGAACCTGGCTGCACTGGGCACTTTTCGGCGGCGACTTCCCCGGCACCATCCTGATCCCCCGGATGTACGCCCTGCACATCCTGCTGATTCCGGGCATCATCCTGGCGCTGATCGGGCTGCACCTGGCCATGGTGTGGTTCCAGAAGCACACCCAGTTCCCCGGCCCGGGACGCACCGAGCACAACGTCGTCGGCGTGCGCGTGATGCCGGTGTTCGCGGTCAAGTCCGGCGCGTTCTTCGCGGCCATCGTCGGCGTGCTGGGCCTGATGGGCGGCCTGCTGCAGATCAACCCGATCTGGAACCTGGGTCCCTACAAGCCCTCTCAGGTGTCGGCCGGCTCGCAGCCCGACTTCTACATGATGTGGACCGAAGGCCTGGCGCGTATCTGGCCGCCGTGGGAGTTCTACTTCTGGCACCACACCATTCCGGCCGTGGTGTGGGTGGCCCTGATCATGGGTGGCGTTTTCATCCTGCTGATCATCTACCCGTTCCTGGAGAAGCGGTTCAGCGGCGACAAGGCCCACCACAACCTGCTGCAGCGGCCGCGCGACGTGCCGGTGCGGACCTCGATCGGCGCGATGGCGATCGCCTTCTACATGCTGCTGACGCTGTGCGCGATGAACGACATCATCGCGTTCACGTTCCACATCTCGCTCAACGCGACGACGTGGATCGGGCGTATCGGCATGGTGGTCCTGCCGCCGCTCGTCTTCTTCATCAGCTACCGCTGGTGCATTGGGCTGCAGCGCAGCGACCGGGCGCTGCTTGAGCACGGCGTCGAGACCGGCATCATCAAGCGGCTGCCGCACGGTGCCTACATCGAGCTGCACCAGCCGCTCGGCCCAGTCGACGACCACGGCCACCCGATTCCGCTGGAATACGCGGGCGCGGCGATTCCCAACAAGATGAACAAGCTGGGCTCCGCCGGTACGCCGGGCAGCGGCAGCTTCTTGTTCGCCGACCCGCCGTCCGAGGATGCGGCGCTGCGCGAGGCGGCCCACGCCTCGGAGCAACGCGCGCTGACCGCGCTGCGGGAACGCCAGGAAACCAACGGATCCAGCAACGGCGAGCACTAGCCGCCGCTGCGGCTAGCTCAGCCGGTGGTGCGTTGCTGTTGGGCCGCGCGCAGGATCGACCCTGCGGTCACGAAGATGGGCTTCTCCCGGTCAGCGGCACAGACCGGCAGGTCGGCGGCGCAGCGCAATACCATCAGCGCGAGTGCGCTGTAGGTCGCGTACGGGACGATCAGCAGGTTGGCGCGGCGGTCGCCGGCCTCGATGGTCATGACGTGGTGGTGCTTCTGATCCCATCCCGGCCAATTGAAGTCGGGTGGTCGTTGCAGCGGTTGCCAATTGACGTTGATCGTCGTGATGTCCCCCAGCATCGGAGTCAGCAGGGCAACCAGGCCGGGCAATTCAATGCTCATGCGATCGGCGCGCGGCCACCACGCGCCGTCGATGACGCGGCCGAGCTCACGCGCCAGCGACAACCGGATGGGTTTGGCTGCGCCGCGACCGCCGACGGGTCGGCTCATCGAAGATGTCGGCTTGCGCTGCTGAGTGTCATAGACTTCACGGGCGATCCCTTCACCGTCGACATCGCCCCCAAAGTCGGGGGCGGCGGAGCGGGGCGCCGATGCGGTTGTACTACCGCTGACAACGAGGCCAACTCACGCTTGACGCTACGCCACAGCTAGGTAATTCCGGAATGTGACGGCGTGACGCGGCCCAAAACTGGGGATGGCTGGTTGATGGCAGTTCAAGACTGGAACGACGCACCCGAGATTCACCCGTCGCAGATTCGGGTGGGTGACGTCATCGGGACGAGTCGCCCCACCGGTCTGCGCTACACGGTCAAGATGATCGGCTCACCGCACACAGGTCCGCGACAGTGGACGTTTTTCTGCCGGGACGACGGAGGCCTGCAGCACACCAGCACGTTCCGCGAGGACGAGTTGGTCCGCAGGTACGCCAAAGCTTCGTGACAGCCGACTAGGTTGCGGCGACTTCCCGGCGTAACTGGCGCACGTAGAGCCATTCGACCGCCGGCATCGCCGCGGTGACGGCGGCGGCCAGCCCGTAGCCCACCCAGGACGGGCCGTCGTGCCCCACGGCCATCGAGTAGGTCGCCGCGGCGACGGCAATCAGTGCGATGCCCATCGTCGTGGTCAACACGACGGTGCCGCGCAACCAGATTCGGTCCACGGCCTCGCCGGACCACTCCCCGTTCGCGTCGGCGGCCGGAGCGCGCTGCGGGCGCACCCGTTCGACCACGGTGCGCGCGTTGGACGTCCGGGTCGGCGGCCTTCCCTGCAGGGCCGTCGACCGAACGATCGGCGGTTCGGCGTTGGTCATCCGGCGGGCCCGCAGCAGCACCGGGATGGCGCCGGCGATGATCAACGCGGACACGACGATGACGGTGTACAGCACCCACGGCGTGCTGTGCGAATTCCGGGCCGCGCTGTGCAGGCCGCCGCCGAGATCGGCCAGCGCGACGGCAGCGGCCACGCTGACCCCCAGCAACAGCAGCCAGATCACGGCGCACGTGCCCAGCAGCAGGCGATCGATGACATCCGGCGGAACGGTGTCGGACCCGCGACGGTACGCGGAGTATCTGCTGACCATCAGCAGCTCGTCTGGGGCTGGTCGGCATTGTTCGACGACAGCACCGTTCCGTCACTGGTGGTGATCGAGCAATTGAGCCGGCTGACCCGGAAGAGGCTGGACGCCTGCACGGAGCCGACGTCGGATTGCGAGATCGGGGTGACCGTCATCGACCACGGGATGTAGACGTTGTGCTGGGTGCGTGAGCGGCCCGAGGCGTCGACGTAGGTCACCGAGATGATGTCGCCCGGGGCCTTGGTCCCGGTCACCGAATAGGTGACCTGCCGCGGGCCGGCCGGTGTCGTCGGCGGCGGCGACGCCGGAGGCGGGGCCGCGGTAGCCGACGTGGTGGCCGGCGGAGGTGCGGTAGACGGCGCGGGCGGCGGCGGAGGCGGAGGCGGTGGGGGCGGTGGCGTCACCGTCACTGTCTGGGTCTCCGTAGCTGTCGGGGGCGGTGGCGGCGGCGGTTCGGTGGTGGTCGGCGGCGGTGGCGGCTTGGTGGTGGTGATTTCGTCCTGCACGGGAGGCGTCGACGACGTGGTGGTGCCCGGATTGGCGAGTTGGCTGGTGTCGGTGCGCGCGAACAGCAGCGACACGGACACCACCAGCGCGATCGCGGCCACGATGGCGGCGACGCCGACCACCCACGGCCAGCGTGGGGCGCCGTCGTGGTCGTCGTCCTCGTCCGGGTCGTCGTAATTCTCGTAGTCGTAGAGCCTTAGATCGGCCGGCAGATACGGGCCGCTGATGAAATGCTCGGACTCCGGTGCGGAGTAGGCACGCGAATATGCGTCCGTCTCACCGGTCTGCTCGGCCGCGGGTATTGCGCCGCTGTCGACGAATGGCTCGAGTTCGTGACGGCCATGCAATTCGTCGTCGTGCTCGTCTGATTCGTCGTCGGGGTCGCCGCCGGAATTCGGTTCGTGGGTGAGCTCACTGGCCGAATCGGATTCGTCGGGTTCCCATCCCGGGGGTTTCGGCCCGCTCATGTCTGCCTGCCCTGTCCAACTGCGTCACCTGCGCACGCGGCTTCAGGGGTACCTCGTGTCGCACGCGCTCGGGAGATTCTCATGTGCCTGCGCAAACCCTACCGAACCGGGCAGCGCAAAGAAGTCTTGGCAAACGGGCGACGGCTCAACTGATGCCCAGATTGTTACCTTTGAGACGCAAATCAGTGCTTCTCGGGGCCCACGTAGTACTCAAAAACCAGTCCGGCGGCCGACGCAAGGATGAACACCACGCCGGCGACGATCAGCCAGGGCAGCCACAGCGCGATGCCGACCGCAGCGACCGAGCCCGACAGCGCGAGCATCAGCGGCCACCAGCTGTGCGGGGCGAAGAATCCCAATTCGCCTGCACCGTCACTGATTTCAGCGCCCTCGTAGTCCTCCGGCCGGGTGTCGAGGCGACGGGCCACGAAGCGGAAGAAGGTGGCCGTGATCAATGCCAAACCGCCGGTCAGCGCCAGCGCGGTGGTACCCGCCCACTCCTCGCCGCCGGTGGCGTACAACGCCGTCAGTACCCCGTAGAGCACCGCGCAGAAGACGAAGAACGCGGCGATGAATTCGAACAGCCTCGCTTCGATATGCATTGCGTGTCCTAACCGACTGGTTGCGTCTGTTCGCCGCGGCGAGTGTCGAACGGATGAGTCGTCACCGCTACCGGGGACTGGGCGATCGACTGCAACGCTTGAGCGTTCGTCTTTCCTTCGCTGCGTTGCTGCAAATAAGCCTTGAAGTCATTGGGCTCAACGACGCGGACCTCGAAGTTCATCATCGAGTGATAGGTGCCGCACATCTCGGCGCAGTGGCCGACGAATGCCCCGGTCTTTTGGATCTCTTCGACCTGGAACACGTTGACCGAGTTGTTCTGCTTCGGGTAGGCCATCACGTCGCGCTTGAACAGGAATTCCGGCACCCAGAAAGCGTGGATGACGTCGGCTGAATTCAATACGAATTCGATCCGCTTGCCGGCCGGTAGCACCAATACCGGAATCTCGGTGGGCGTTCCCAGCGTCTCGATCTTGTCGAAGTTCAGGTAGGACCGGTCTTCGGTGTTGATCCCGCGCACCGGGCCGACGCGCTCTTCGCCGTGCTCGTCCTTGCCCTCGGGCTTGGAGACCATCGCCTTCTTGCGGGCCTCGTCGGCGCCGTCGTAGGTCAGCGTGCCGTCCTTGAAGTTGACGCTCTGATAACCGAACTTCCAGTTCCACTGGAAGGCCGTGACATCGATCACAACCTCGGGGTTCTTGTCCAGGTGCAGCATCTTCTCCTGCACCACGACGGTGAAGTAGAAGAGCACCGAGATGATCAGGAACGGCGTCACCGTGAGCACCAGCTCCAGCGGCATGTTGTAGCCGAACTGCCGCGGCAGCTCGGTGTCGGTGGCCTTCTTCCGGTGGAACGCCGAGGACCAGAAGATCAGGCCCCACACGATGACCCCGACGACCAGCGAAGCGATTACCGCGCCGATCCACAGCTCTCGGTTGAGGTGGGCCTGCGGCGTGATGCCCTCGGGCCAGCCCAAGGCAAACACCGTCTGCCAGCTGCAACCACTAAGGGTGACCGCCAGCACTCCCAGCGTTCCGGCCAGCGCCAGCGGTCGAAATATGCGATGCGACAAACGCTGCGAACGGAACTGCCCGCCGGGTGTCACGTTGGCGCCTCCTGCTCGAACGTCGAATACTACGCAGCGTAGACCACGCCGCTGCGCCCGGCGACTAAACCCCGGCCGGTCGGGCGCCGCGTCGTCGCGACCGGCCCGGTGCGGCGCTCACAACCGTCGCCGAAGTACGGCATATTGGTGGCCGTGTGTGGACTGCTGGCGTTCGTCGCGGACCCGGCCGGTCTGGCCGACCGGGCCGGCGGCACCGGCGCTACTGGAACCGATGACGCGATTACCCGGGCGCTTCGGCTGATGCGGCACCGCGGGCCCGACGAGCCCGGTGGCCTGTTCGATCCCGACGATGACGGGTCGGTCGTCTTCGGCTTCAACCGGCTCTCGTTTATCGACATCGCGCATTCGCATCAGCCGCTGCGCTGGGGACCGCCCGAGGCGCCCGACCGCTACGTGCTGGTGTTCAACGGCGAGATCTACAACTACCTCGAACTGCGCGACGAACTGGCCGCCCAGTACGGCGCCGCCTTCGCCACCGACGGTGACGGCGAGGCCATCGTCGCCGGCTACCACCATTGGGGCACCGGCGTGCTGACCCGGCTGCGCGGCATGTTCGCGTTCGCGCTGTGGGACACCGTCACCCGCGAATTGTTCTGCGCCCGAGACCCTTTCGGCATCAAGCCGCTGTTCATGGCGACCGGCACCGGCGGCACCGCGTTGGCCAGCGAGAAAAAATGCCTGCTGGATCTCGTCGACCTGGTCGGGTTCGACACCGCGATCGACGAGCGCGCGGTGCAGCACTACACCGTCCTGCAGTACGTGCCGGAGCCCGAGACGCTGCACCGCGGGGTGCGCCGGCTCGAATCGGGAAGCTACGCACGCATCCGGCCCGGATCGCCGCCGCAGGTCACCCGCTACTTCGCGCCGCGGTTTGCCGCCACGCCGATCACCGCAGACACCGAGCAGGCCCGCTACGACGAGATCACCGCGGTGCTGGAGGACTCGGTGGCCAAGCACATGCGCGCCGACGTCACCGTCGGGGCGTTCCTGTCCGGCGGCATCGACTCCACCGCGATCGCGGCACTGGCCATCCGGCACAACCCGCGGCTGATTACGTTCACCACCGGATTCGAGCGCGAGGGCTTCTCCGAGATCGACGTCGCGGTGGCCTCGGCCGAGGCGATCGGGGCGCGCCACATCGCCAAGGTGGTCAGCGCCGGCGAGTTCGTCGCCGCCCTGCCCGAGATCGTCTGGTACCTCGACGAACCGGTCGCCGACCCGGCGCTGGTGCCGCTGTTCTTCGTCGCGCGTGAGGCCCGCAAACACGTCAAGGTGGTGCTCTCCGGCGAGGGCGCCGACGAGTTGTTCGGCGGCTACACTATCTACCGAGAACCGTTGTCGCTGAAGCCTTTTGACTATCTCCCCCGGCCGCTGAGGCGGTCGATGGGCAAGATGAGCAAGCCGCTGCCCGACGGTATGCGTGGCAAGAGCCTGCTGCATCGCGGTTCGCTGACGCTCGAGGAGCGCTACTACGGCAACGCCCGCAGCTTCTCGGATGCGCAACTGCGCGACGTGTTGACCGGGTTCCGCAACGAGTGGACGCATACCGACGTGACGGCCTCGGTGTACGCCGAATCGGCGGGCTGGGACCCGGTGGCTCGCATGCAGCATGTCGACCTGTTCACCTGGCTGCGCGGCGACATTCTGGTCAAGGCCGACAAGATGACGATGGCCAACTCGCTGGAGCTGCGGGTGCCGTTCCTGGACCCGGAGGTGTTCGCCGTCGCGTCGCGGCTACCCGTCGAGGCGAAGATCACCCGCACGACCACCAAGTACGCGCTGCGCCGCGCGCTGGAGCCCATCGTCCCGGCGCACGTGCTGCACCGGCCTAAGCTCGGTTTTCCGGTGCCCATCCGGCATTGGCTGCGTGCCGGTGAACTGCTGGAGTGGGCGTACGCGACGGTGGACGCGTCGCAGGCCGGGCATCTGGTCGACATCACCGCCGTGCGCCGGATGCTCGACGAACACCGCGGCGGCGTCAGTGATCACAGCCGCCGGCTGTGGACCGTCCTGATCTTCATGCTCTGGCACGCGATCTTCGTCGAGGGCACCGTGGTGCCCCAGATCAGCGAGCCGGTCTACCCGGTTCAGCTGTAGCGGACCGTCGAGGGTGACACCTGGGCTTTGCAGGTGACACCGCGGCGCTGCGTTGAGGTGTGTCGGCGCCCCGAGCGCACAGCCGGCGCCAAGGGGTCACACTCGATGGTCGCGTAGCACTAAGCAAGCACCGCGGCGATCTCGTTGGCCGCCTCGTCGCCGTAGGCGTCCGCCAGCCGCGTCTTGGCTTCCGCGTGGTCCCACGTCCACTCCTGCGTGCCGGTCGTTTCCAGCACCAGCACGGCGACCAGCGAGCCCAGCTGAGCCGAACGCTCGATGCTCAGCCCGGCGCTGCGCCCGGTGAGGAAGCCGGCCCGGAACGCGTCGCCGACGCCGGTGGGGTCGGTCTGACTCTTCTCCGGCACGACGCCGACGTGGGTGGTGGTGCCGTCGCGGTCGACGATGTCCACGCCCTTGGCACCCAGCGTGGTCACCCGCAGGCCGACCTTTTCCAGCACATCGTTCTCCGACCAGCCCGTCTTGTTGAGCAGCAGCTCCCACTCGTAGTCGTTGGTGAACAGGTACGCCGCCCCATCGACCAGCTTGTTGATCTCCTCGCCGGACAGCCGAGGCAGCTGCTGGGACGGGTCGGCGGCGAAGTCCAGGCCGAGCTTGCGGCATTCCTCGGTGTGCACCACCATCGCGTCGGGGTCGTTGGCCCCGATGATCACCAGATCCGGCTTGCCGACCGCTGACACGACGTCGGCGAGCTTGATGTTGCGGGCCTCCGACATCGCACCCGGGTAGAACGACGCGATCTGGGCCATGTCCTCGTCGGTGGTGCAGGTGAACCGGGCGGTGTGCGCGGTCTTGGAGATCAGCACGTTCTCGCAGTTGACCCCGTGGCGTTCCAGCCATTCGCGGTATTCGCCGAAGTCCTCGCCGGCCGCGCCGACCAGCGCGACGTCACCGCCGAGCACGCCGATGGCGAAGGCGATGTTGCCCGCCACACCACCACGGTGAATCACCAGGTCGTCGACCAGGAAGCTGAGCGAAACCTTTTGCAGATGTTCGGCCAGCAGATGCTCGGAGAACCGGCCGGGAAAACGCATCAGGTTGTCGGTCGCAATCGAACCGGTTACCGCGATCGTCACGAAATATCCACCCTTCATTGGTAAGCGCGTCTAGCCTACCTACGCGTTTCGACGGCCAACCAGACAGCGCCAGCGTCCGCGGTCGGCGCACGGGGGTGCGCTAGCCTCCCTAGGGAACTCACTGAAGTCGCCGGGACCGAATACTCGAGCGGTACCCGCTCGTGGTCGGTGTCTACCAACGTAGGAGAGCCACAATGGGCGGTCCGCATTCGCCGAACCACGCTGTTGGCGGCGACGGACCGGTGCCCTACACCGAGCCCGTCGACTTCCCGCACGACCCTCCGGTTGGCGAAACCGCCTACGCGCCCGGGCCGGGCAACGAGCCTCCCCCGGGCACCTACCCAGGCCCGACACCGCCGCCGGGCTACCCGAAGCGACGGTCGACGCGACGGTTGGTCATCGGGGTGCTGGCGGCCGTCGCACTGGTCGCGGCCATGACGGCAGCGATCGTGTACGGCGTCCGAACCAACGGGGCCAACACCGGCGCCGCGTTCTCCGAAGCAACGGCCAAGACGGCGATCCAGGGCTACCTGGACGCGCTGGAGAACCGCAATACCGACGAGGTCGCCCGCAACGCGCTCTGCGGCCTCTACGACGGCGTCCGGGACCGCCGGTCCGACCAGGCGCTGGCCAAGCTGAGCAGCGACGCGTTCCGCAAGCAGTTCTCCCAGGTCCAGCTGACCTCGATCGACAAGATCGTGTACCTGTCGCAGTACCAGGCGCAGGCGCTGTTCACGATGCAGGTATCGCCTGCCACCGGCGGACCGCTGCGCGGCCAGGTTCAGGGCGTCGCGCAGCTGCTGTTCCAGCGCGGCGACATCCTGGTGTGCTCCTACGTGCTGCGTACCGGGGGTTCGTACTAACCCGGCGTACTGGACGCCGGGCTCAGTTGAAGGAATCCCCGCAGGCGCAAGAACCCGTGGCGTTCGGGTTGTCGATGGTGAAGCCCTGCTTCTCGATGGTGTCCACGAAGTCGATCGAGGCGCCTTCCACATACGGAGCGCTCATCCGGTCCACCGTCAGCGTCACGCCACCGAAGTCGGCGGTCAGATCGCCGTCTAGCGAGCGGTCGTCGAAGAACAGGTTGTATCGCAGGCCAGCGCAGCCGCCCGGCTGAACCGCGATACGCAGCGCCAGGTCGTCACGTCCCTCTTGGTCCAGCAGGGACTTCGCCTTGGTGGCGGCGGCCTCGGTCAGGATGACGCCATGGGTCTTGGCGGTCGACTCGTTTTGCACCGTCATTACTTCTCCTACATGCCTGTTGTTGGGTAGGTGCCCGGGCACCCGAACCACTCGGTGAGAACCCAATGCCTCAACGGTACCTCGCAGGACCGCTATTCCCGAGTCGCGCCGCCACCTGTGACGCTAATCCCATCAGCTGGTTTGCGGCGTCGGCCAGCGCCAATCCCACCGAACCGGCGTACTCGGCCATGGACAGCGCGGACATGATGCCCGCCGTTCGCACCGCGGTTTTCTCCAGGCCCACCTGACCGGCCAGCACGATCACCGGAATTCCCAGCGGGCCGGCCGCCGCGGCGAGCGAACCGACCACCTTTCCGTGCAGCGACTGCTCGTCGAATTTGCCTTCCCCCGTGACGATCAACTCGGCGATGTCGAGGTCGTCGGCCAGGTGGGTGTGCTCGGCGATGATCGCCGCGCCGGACTCGCAGCGCCCCCCGAGCGCGAGCAAACCCGCGCCGATACCCCCGGCGGCCGCGGCCCCCGGCTCCGAGCTCACGTCGCGTCCGGCCACCGCTTCGAGCTGCAGCGCCCACGCCTCGAGGCGGACTTCCAGCGCCGCGACGGCCGCCGTGTCGGCGCCCTTCTGCGGCCCGAACACCCGGGCCGCGCCCCACGGCCCCACCAGCGGGTATTCGGTGTCCGAGGCGGCGATCAGCTCAACATCGGCCAGTTGGTGCCGGGCAACCTCCAGGCCACCCAGCTCGGCGATCATGCCCTGCCCGCCGTCGCTGCACGCGCTGCCGCCCAGTCCCACCACGATGCGCCGCGCCCCGGCACGCAGCGCCTCGGCGATCAGCTGACCGACTCCCCTGCTGTGCGCGGCCAGCGCCGTCTCGGGGTCGGCCGGACGGCCCAGCAGTGCCAGGCCGCAGGCCTGCGCAATCTCCAGGTAGGCGGTCGCGGTTTCCGGATCCCAGACCCAATCGGCTTCTACCGTCGCGTCCAGCGGCCCGGCGACCTCGATGCGCCGCTTCTGCCCTAGCCGGTTGGCCAGCACCTCGATGAAACCGGGGCCGCCGTCGGACTGCGGGGCGACGATGAACTGGTCGCCCGGGCGCGACCGCGTCCAGCCGGTCGCGATGGCGGCGGCAGCTTCGAGCGCCGAAAGACTGTCGCCGTAGCAATCCGGGGCCACCAACACCCGCATAGCCGGCAATTGCAATCGACCCGGAGAAAGACCAGTGGCAACATCGTCCGAGGCCATCGAGCCGTTGTCCATCACCCGTAGCCGTTCATCACCGTTAAGGGTAGGTCCAACTAACGTGCGGCCGCAGTGCTATCGCGATGCCTGACGGGCCCATTCACCGGACCGGGCCGGTCTCGAAGTAACCTGGCGGTTGTGAAGTTGTTGGGCCGTAAGAAAACCCATGAAGAGGTCGGCGAAGACGATCTCGTGACACCGGTTGCCTCCGATGCCGCCCTGCAGGAGCTCTCGCGCGGACCACGCACAACCGGCCCCAAGGGCCGGCCCACGCCCAAGCGCGAAGCTGCCCGGCGCAGCGCCAAGAAGGGCCCCGTCGCCCCGGCGCCCAAGACCGCCGCCGAAGCGCGGGCTCGCCGCAAATCGCTGGCCGGCCCGAAACTCAGCCGCGAGGAGCGCAAGGCCGAGCGCACCGCCGGCCGGGCCCGGATGACCGACCGGCGCGAACGCATGATGGCCGGCGAAGAGGCCTACCTGTTGCCACGCGACCAGGGCCCGATCCGCCGCTATGTGCGCGACGTCGTGGATGCCCGGCGCAATCTGCTCGGCCTGTTCATGCCGGCGACGCTGGGTCTGCTGTTCGTCATGTTCGGCGCTCCGCAGCTGCAGCTCTACATCTCCCCCGCGATGTTGGTGATCACCGCGATCATGGCCGTCGACGGCCTGATCCTGGGCCGCAAGGTCAGCAGGCTGGTCGACGCGAAGTTCCCGAGCAACACCGAAAGCCGTTGGAAACTCGGCATTTACGCTGCCGGCCGGGCTTCCCAGATGCGACGCATGCGGGCCCCGCGGCCTCAGGTCAAGCGCGGCAGCCGTGTCGACTAGCCATCGCCGGAAAGCCTCCTGACCCCAGTGCGCACCCTGGTGCTCGGCGGGATCAGGTCGGGCAAATCCGAGTGGGCCGAGGAAGTGATCGCCGCGTCGGTGCCAACCGGGCAACCGGTCCGCTACCTGGCGGCCGGACACAGCGACGACACCGATTCGGACTGGGCTGACCGGATCGCGAAACACCGCGGTCGCCGGCCCGCGCACTGGTCGACGGTCGAAACTCGAGACGTCAGCACCGAATTGCGGCACTGTCCGGACACCCCGACCCTGGTCGACGACCTCGGCACCTGGCTGACCGCGACGCTGGATCGCCACCAGGCCTGGGAGCACGGATCGGTGGGCGCTGCGGTCGACGAGATGCTGGACGCGGTTGGCGCGTTCGGGTCCACGCTGGTGCTGGTCAGTCCCGAGGTCGGGTTGACCGTGGTGCCGGCCACCGCCTCCGGCCGCCGGTTCGCCGACGAGCTGGGTTCACTCAACCAGCGCGTCGCGGCCCTGTGCGATCAGGTGGTGTTGGTGGTGGCCGGTCAGCCGTTATCGATCAAACCGTCAGGGACATGATGGAATTCGCGCCGATCTCCTCCCCCGACGCGGCCGTGGCTGCGGCCGCCCGTGCCCGCCACGACACCCTGACCAAGCCGCGCGGCGCGCTGGGCCGTCTCGAGGACCTGTCCGTGTGGATCGCGTCGTGCCAGGGCCATTGCCCGCCAACGCAATTCGCGCGCGCTCGGGTAGTGGTGTTCGCCGGCGATCACGGGGTCGCTCAATCCGGGGTGTCGGCGTACCCGCCGGAGGTGACCGCACAGATGGTCGCCAACATCGACGCCGGTGGCGCGGCGATCAACACGCTGGCCGCGATTGCGGACGCGACGGTGCGCGTGGCCGATCTGGCGGTGGACGCCGAGCCGCTCTCGGAGCAGATCGGCGCGCACAAGGTGCGGCGCTCCAGCGGCGATATCGCCGTGCAGGACGCGCTGAGGGACGAGGAGACCACCAGCGCGATCGCGGCGGGCCAGCGTATCGCCGACGAAGAGGTCGACGCCGGCGCCGACCTGCTCATCGCGGGCGACATGGGCATCGGAAACACCACCGCGGCAGCCGTTCTGGTGGCGGCGCTGACCAATGCCGAGCCGGTTGCGGTGGTCGGCTTCGGCTCCGGCGTCGACGACGCCGGCTGGGCCCGCAAGACGGCCGCGGTCCGCGACGCGCTGTACCGGACCCGGCCGGTGCTGCCCGACCCGGTCGCCTTGCTGCGCTGCTGCGGCGGTGCGGATCTGGCCGCGATGGCCGGGTTTTGCGCACAAGCCGCCGTGCGGCGCACTCCGCTGCTGCTCGACGGCATGGCGGTGACGGCCGCCGCGCTGGTCGCCGAACGCCTGGCGCCGGGCGCGCGGCAGTGGTGGCAGGCCGGCCATCGATCCACCGAGCCGGGTCATGCGCTGGCGCTGACCGCGCTGGACCTGGACCCGATCCTGGACCTGCGCATGCGTTTGGGCGAAGGCAGCGGCGCGACGCTGGCCCTGCCGGTGCTGCGTGCCGCGGTGGCCACGCTGTCGTCGATGGCGACGTTCTCCGAAGCCGGTGTTTCGAACCGGCCCGGCGACACTGCGCCGTGATTCGTTCGCTGGCAACGGCTTTCGCGTTCGCAACGGTGCTACCCGTGCGAGGCGGCGCGATGAACCGCGGCGCCATGACCGCCCTGCCGGTGGTCGGTGCGGCCCTGGGCGCACTGGCCGCGGGCATCGCCTGGGGCGCCTCGCTGGCCTTCGGCGCGTCCAGCCCGCTGCCGGGATTGCTTGCCGTGGCGGCACTTCTGCTCGCGACCCGCGGACTGCACATCGACGGCGTCGCGGATACCGCCGACGGGCTGGGCTGCTACGGCCCGCCGCCACGCGCCCTGGCGGTGATGCGCGACGGGTCGACCGGACCCTTCGGCGTCGCGGCCGTCGTGCTGGTGATCCTGTTGCAGGGCTTGGCATTTTCGGCACTCGGCGCGAGCTGGCCGCACGGGCTGGCCGCGATCATCGTGGCGGTTGCCGCCGGCCGGGTCAGCGCGGTGCTGGCCTGCCGCCGCTCGGTGAAGGCGGCCGACGGCAGCGACCTGGGCGTCGACGTCGCCGGCACTCAACCACTGCCGGTCGTCGCCGGCTGGACCGTGGTACTGCTGGCGGCCTCGGTGGTGGCCGGTCCACGGCCGTGGCAGGGCCCGGCCGCGGTGGTGCTGGCGTTGTGCTGCGCCGCGGTGCTGGTCGCGCACTGCGTGCGCCGCTTCGGGGGCATCAGCGGCGATGTGCTGGGCGCCGCAATCGAACTGACCACCACGGTCAGCGCCGTGGCGCTGGCCGCGCTGACCCGATGTTAGCCCAGCCGCGTCATCCAGCCGTGCGTGTCGACGAAGGTCCCCCGCTGGATGCGGGTCAGCGTGTTGCGCAGCGCCATCGTCACCTCGCCCGGCTGGCCGTCACCGATGCTGAACTCGCTGTCGGCGTACTTCACCCGCCCGACCGGTGTGATGACCGCCGCAGTGCCGCAAGCGAATACCTCGGTGATCTCCCCCGCGGCGGCCTTCTTCTGCCACTCGTCGATGTCGATTTTGCGTTCTTCGACCGTAAAGCCCGCGTCAAGTGCCAACTGCAACAACGAATCCCGTGTGATCCCCGGCAGCAGCGAGCCGGACAGCTCCGGGGTGACCAGCCGCGAGGTGCCGCCGCTGCCCAGCACGAAGAACAGGTTCATGCCGCCCATTTCTTCGACGAAGCGACGCTCGACCGCATCGAGCCAAACCACTTGGTCGCAACCGTGTTCCGCGGCTTCGGCCTGCGCCACCAGCGACGCGGCGTAGTTGCCGCCGAACTTGGCCGCACCGGTACCGCCGGGGCAGGCGCGCACGTAATCCGTTGACACCCAGACGTCGACGGGGTTGATGCCGTTCTTGAAGTACGCGCCGGCAGGCGAACCGATCAGCAGGTACCGGTAGTGCTTGGCCGGTCGTACACCCAGTCCCGGCTCGGTCGCGAAGACGAACGGCCGCAGATACAGCGCCTCTTCGCCGCCCGCCTTGGGCACCCAGGCGTTGTCGACAGCGATGAGCTGGCGCAGGGATTCGAGGAAGAGCTCGTCGGGCAGCTCGGGAATCGCGATGCGCCGGGCCGACGCGCGCATCCGGGCGGCGTTGGCGTCCGGGCGAAATGACACGACCGAGCCGTCGGCCCAGCGGTACGCCTTGAGTCCCTCGAACACTTCCTGCGCGTAGTGCAGCACGATCGCGGACGGGTCCAGCTGGATTGGGCCGTACGGGATCACCCGCGCGTTGTGCCAGCCCTGGCCCTCGTCGTAATCGACCGAAACCATGTGGTCGGTGAAGAACTTGCCGAATCCCGGGTCGGCCAGGATGGAGTCACGTTCTGCGCCACTAACGGGATTGGACGCGTGTTGAACGGTGAACTCTAGTAGGCCGCTCGTCATGCGCCGATTGTATATGCGCGTACCAACAGGTTTTTCCCGTGTGAAGCGGCGGTGGCTAGCGCGTTTTCAGCTCGACGAACGGTGGGCGCACCACTTCACACTCCGCCGCACGACCGCGCACGTCGACGATGACTTGCTGGCCGTCTTCGATCCCGGCGTCGGTGTCGATCAACGCCAGCGCGATGCCGGCCTGCAGCGTCGGAGAAAACGTCCCGGATGTGGTCAGCCCGACCGGGTTTTCCCCGACCAGAACCGTCAGCCCGGGCCGCAACACACCGCGGCCCAGCATCTTCAGACCCCGCAGCAGCCGTCGCGGCCCCGCCGACTTCTCGGCCAGCAGCGCGTCGCGGCCGAAGAACGCGTCCTTCTTCCAGCCGATCGCCCAGCCGCAGCGGGCCTGCAGCGGCGAGATGTCGAGCGACAACTCGTGGCCGTGCAACGGATAACCCATCTCGGTGCGCAGGGTGTCGCGGGCGCCCAGACCGGCGGGTTCGCCGCCCGCGTTCGACACGGCCGTCACCAGCGCGTCGAACACCACGCCCGCGGTGTCCCAGGGCGGCAGCAGTTCGTAGCCGTGTTCGCCGGTGTAGCCGGTGCGGCAGACCCGCACCGGGACGCCCGAGAAGGAGGCGTCGGCGTAGGCCATGTAGTCCATGTCGGTCGGCAGTTCCAGCTCGGCGAGCACCTCGCTGGATCGCGGGCCCTGTACCGCCAGCACCGCGTAGTTGCGATGCTCGTTGGTGATGGTCAGCCCCTTGGGTGCAGCGGCTTGCAGCGCCTCGACCACCGCCGCAGTGTTGGCGGCATTGGGCACCAGGAAGATCTCGTCGTCGTCGACGTAGTAGGCGATCAGATCGTCGATGACGCCACCAGATTCGGTGCAGCACAACGTGTATTGCGCCTTGCCCGGCTCGATGCGGCCCAGGTCGTTGGTCAGCGCGGAGTTGACGAACCGCGCGGCGCCCGGACCGCGCACCAGCGCCTTGCCCAGATGGCTGACGTCGAACAGGCCCACGGCATTTCGCGTCGCGTTGTGCTCGCTGACCGTGCCCGCGTACGACACCGGCATCAGCCAGCCGCCGAATTCAGCAAAACTGGCGCCCAACTCACGATGACGATCTTCCAGCGGTCCCTTGAGTGGCTCCGTCGCATCGCTCACGACGATCCACCCTAATCGTGGGAGCACCTGGCAGACTTCTGTAGGTGTCCGATTCCCTGGATTTCGAGGCGCTGGAGGCCGCCGGGGTGGCGAACGCGCGCGAGCGGGCCGACTTGATCAAATATCTGGACGACCTTGGCTTCACCGTCGAAGAGATGGCGGAAGCCGAACTCCGCGGCCGGTTGTTCGGCTTGGCCGGTGACGTTTTGTCCTGGTCGGGGCGACCGATTTACACACTGCAGACCGCGGCCGAGGAACTCGGGGTAGCGGCCGAAGACGTCGCACGCGCCTGGGCTTTACTCGGCCTGACCGTCGCCGGTCCCGATATTCCGGTGCTCAGCCAGGCGGACGTCGACGCCCTGGCGACCTGGCTGGCGATCAGGGCGGTCGTCGGCCGTGAGGGCGCGTTCGGTCTGTTGCGGGTGCTGGGCGCCGCCATGGCCCGGTTGGCCGAAGCCGAGTCGACGATGATTCGCGCCGGGACGCCGGATATTCAGATGACCCACACCCGTGACGAGCTCGCCACTGCACAGGCGTATCGCTCCGTCGCCGAGTTCGTCCCCCGGCTCGGCGCCCTGATCGACGTCGTCCACCGTCACCATCTGACCAGCGCTCGAACACACTTCGAAGGCGTTTTGCGCGACACATCTGCCGCGGTGGTGTGTGGTGTCGGTTTTGCCGATCTGTCCGGCTTCACCGCGCTGACCCAGGCGCTGACGCCCGCCCAGCTGTCGCATTTGCTCAACGAGTTTGCCGGCACCGTCTCGGATGTGGTGCACGCCGATGGCGGCCGGGTGGTGAAGTTCATCGGCGACGAGGTGATGTGGGTGAGTTCGGCGCCCGAGCAGTTGCTGCGGGCGGCGGTTCATCTGGTGGAGCACCCCAAAGCCCGCGAGGAAGGATTGCAGGTGCGCGCCGGCCTCGCGTACGGCACCGTCGTTGCCATCAACGGCGACTACTTCGGCAACCCGGTCAACCTGGCCGCCCGCCTCGTGGCCGCAGCGGCCCCCGAGCAGATTTTGGCCACCTCCGAGCTGCGCGACGCGCTGCCCGACGTGCCCGCCCTCGCGTATGGCCCGTTGACGCTCAAAGGATTTGACGACCCGGTACCCGCGTTCGACCTGAGTGCGGGGACGCTGCCGAGCTAGACACCACCCCCGTTGACTAGGGTGTTTACGCGTGAGTACCGAACCGGGATACCAGGCTCCTTCTGTCACTGTCGCCACGTCGCTGTCCAAACGCGGTGCGGGTTCGTCGGTATTGGTCTTGCCGGTCGTTTCGACCGGTGACGAAGACCGGCCGGGCGCGACCGTAGCCGCCGCCGAACCCTTCCTGTCCGAGGAAGCCGTCGCCGAGATCCTGGCCGGCCTGCAGGCGCTGGACGCCACCGGCGCCAGCGAGCAGGTGCACCGGCTGGTGGTGTCGTCGCTTCCGGTAGCCAGCGTGCTCACCGTCGGCCTCGGGAAGCCGCAATCCGAATGGCCCGCCGAAACCGTGCGGCGCGCCGCCGGGGTGGCCGCCCGCTCGCTGGGCAAGGCCGAGTCGGTGATCACCACACTGGCCGAGCTGCCCGGCGAGGATGTCGCCGCCGCCGCGGTCGAGGGACTGATCCTGGGCAGCTACCGGTTCACCGACTTCCGCAGCGAGAAGACCGCGCCCAAAGACAAAGGGCTGAGCAAGATCACGGTGCTGGCCACGGCGAAAGACGCCAGGAAGCAGGTCGCACACGGTGCGGCCGTCGCGGCCGCGGTCGCCACCGCGCGCGACTTCGTCAACACCCCGCCGAGTCACCTGTTTCCCGCCGAATTCGCCAAACGCGCAAAGGCTTTGGGCGAGTCGGTCGGCCTCGAGGTGGAGGTGCTCGACGACAAGGCGCTGCAAAGGGGTGGCTACGGCGGCATTGTCGGCGTCGGGCAGGGCTCGTCGCGGCCCCCGCGGCTGGTGCGGCTGATCCACCGCGGCTCGAAGCTGGCCAAGAAACCCAAGCAAGCCAAGAAGGTGGCACTGGTCGGCAAGGGCGTCACGTTCGACACCGGCGGCATTTCGATCAAGCCCGCCGCATCGATGCATCACATGACCTCGGACATGGGCGGTGCCGCCGCCGTGATCGCCACCGTCACCCTGGCCGCACAGCTCGAACTGCCGATCGATGTGATCGCCACCGTACCGATGGCCGAGAACATGCCCTCGGCGACCGCGCAACGGCCCGGCGACGTGCTCACCCAATACGGCGGAATCACCGTCGAGGTGCAGAACACCGACGCCGAGGGCCGGCTGATCCTGGGCGACGCCATCGTGCGGGCGTGTGAGGACGACCCGGACTATCTGATCGAGACGTCCACGCTGACCGGTGCGCAGACGGTGGCCCTGGGCGCCCGCATCCCCGGGGTGATGGGCAGCGACGAGTTCCGCGACCGGGTCGCCGCGATCTCGCAGCGGGTGGGCGAGAACGGCTGGCCGATGCCGCTGCCCGACGAGCTCAAGGACGACCTGAAGTCTCAGGTCGCCGACCTGTCCAACATCAGCGGGCAGCGCTTCGCCGGCATGCTGGTGGCCGGGGTGTTCCTGCGCGAGTTCGTCGCCGACGGGGTGAGCTGGGCGCACATCGATGTGGCAGGGCCGGCCTTCAACACCGGCAGCCCCTGGGGCTACTCCCCCAAGGGTTCCACCGGGGTGCCGACCCGCACGATGTTCGCGGTGCTCGAGGACATCTGCGAAAAGGGCTAGCTAGCGGGTCAGCCGGTCGAGGAAGGCCTTGCCGAGCCGACGGCGCGGCCACCCGGTCAGCCCGTCGCCGGCAAGCGCGGCGCGGGCCGCGTTGCGTCCGCAGGCGCCGTGCACCGAGCCGCCCGGCGTCGCCGACGCGCTGCCCAGGTAAAGCCGCTCGACCGGTGTTTCGGCCCGGCCCATTCCGGGCGCGGGACGAAAGATCAGCATCTGATGCAACTGCGCGGTCCCGCCGTTGAGCGCCCCGAGGTGCAAATTGGCGTCGCTGGCCTCCAAGTCGGACGGCCGTTGCACGAAGCGGTCGATCACCGCCGCGCCGAAGCCGGGCGCATGCTCTTCGATGACCCGGTCCATCGATGCCGCCAGTCGCTGCGCCGACGCGTCGTCGGCCACATTGCGCGGCAAATGCGTGTAGGCCCAGACACTTTCGGTGCCCGCCGGTGATCTGCTGGGATCTGCCGTGGTGGTCTGGCCCAACAACATGTATGGATGATCGGGCACCACGCGAGTATTCAGGTCGGCCATCCAGCGGATCAGGCCGTCCCCGTCGGCACCCAAGTGGACGGTGCCGACCGAGCCCAGGCTTTTCGCTCGCCACGGAATCGGCGTTGCCAGCGCGTAATTGACCTTCACCACCGGCGGGTCCCAGCTGTAGTGCGCCAGGTCGCGACGCAGCGCAGCGGGAACCGCGTCGGGCGGCAGCATGTCGCAGAACAATTTGGGTGCGGTCACGTCGGCCACCACCGCGCGACGCGCATTCACCGTTCGTCCCTGCACGGTGCTCACGCCGACCGCGCGTCCGGCCCGCACGTGGATCCGAGAAACGTTCTGATCGCACTCGATTCGCGCGCCGGCCGAGCACGCCCGCGCGACCAGCGCCGCCGTCAATTGGCCGGAGCCGCCCACCGGAACCGGCCAGCCGCGATCTTGGGCCAGCATCGTCATCAGAAAGCCCATCGCGCCGCTGATCGGGGCATCCGGTGGAACATCGGCGTGCATCGCGTTGCCCAACAACAATCTTCGCGGCGCCTCGCCGTCGAACAGCTGGCTCGCCATGGTGTTGGCCGGCTGCACCAGCAACCGCGCGACGCGGACCGCTTCGGGCGTGCCGAGTCTGCGCAGCAGTCCCAGTAGCGGACGCACCGGCGGGAACGGCGCCAGCATCGCGTCCAGCAGCGGCGCCTTGATCTTGTCCCACAATTGCACGAGTCGCCACCAGTTCTCGCCGTCGGTGCGCTCTCGCCGCGCGAATTCCGCTGCCGTCCGGGCGGCGTCGGGGTAGATGACGGGCGGGTCGTCGTCGGCGCCGTCACGCGGGTGACCGACCACCGCCGGCGCACGGGACCACCGCAGCCCGTGGTCTTCGAGGCACAGCGCCTGCATGGCCGGCGAGGCCACCGTCATCGGGTAGAAGGAGCTGAACAGATCGGTGATGTAGCCCGGAGTCAGCTCGGCGCTGCGTACCGCGCCACCCGGCTCGGGTTGGGCCTCGAGCACCAGCACGTCCCAGCCGGCGTCGGCCAGCATCGACGCGGCGACCAGGCCGTGGTGTCCGGCTCCGATGACGACCGCGTCTGCCGTATCCGCGGCCACGGGCTACTTGACCTGGCTCGGCTCGAGGCGCTCGGCCAGCGCCGCCAGCCGCAGCAGGCACTCGCGGTTGCGGGGGTAGACGGCGGCCAGCGCCAGCCGATCGGGGATCATCTTCATCGGGCCCGCCGCGGGCACCTCGATCATGTCGATCCGGCAGCCATCGCCGATATCGGTGAGCCGCAGCGTAATCCGGGCGGCGCCGAGCACGCCGAGGTGCGCACGAAGAACGAGTTCCTCGCCCGGAGTGCAGCTTTCGACGACGGTTTTGTCGTTGATCACCAATGGCCACACACCCACCGAGTGCCGGATCGCCGAGCCGGGCTGCGGCCAGTCCGAGTCGACGGCACGGGTGCGGCTGTTGCCGACCACCCATTGGGTGTAGGTCCATCCGTTGGCCATCGCGTCCCAGACCTGCTGGCGGGAAGCGCGGACCTCCCGGCTGGTGGACATCTGTTCCTTCGACGTCATGTGAAGTCCTTCGTATCGGGGTCTTGGCCCGGGTACCCCGGCAGCTGCGGCCCAAGCGCGGCAACCATGTCTGCGCTGCCGCCCGGCGGGCAGTTCACCGTTTAGCCACCTCTTTCGATGGATAACCTCCCTGCGATCAGTACTCGAACGGGAGGCGAATCATGACGGTGCGTCGGTTGATCCTTGCTGTGGCCGCCGTGCTGCTATTGGCCGGTGTGATCGGGCTTCTGGTGCCGGTCTCAGTGTCCGACGGCAACGGCGGTTCCCTGGGCTGCGGAAACGCGGCCGTCGCGGATCTCACCGCGGCGCGTAACGCCAACGACAAGAGCGTGGCCAACATCCCGATCGTCAACCAAGTGGTGCCACACACCGACTACGTGGCGCGCTGCGAGTCGGAACTGGGTACCCGTCGCACCTGGACCATCCCGTTGACGGTCATCGGGCTCGTCGCGATTGCGGGCGCGCTGTTGGTGCGTCGCGAGGGAGCGCCAGCGGCCTAAGCCGAGCGATTGGCGCCGGGTCAGATCACTCGTAGCCGCGCGGTGCTGCGCAGCGCTTGCGGCATCAGCCGTGAAACCCCGTACAGCGCATAGGCTTCCGGTGCCACCGGGCGGATCGGCTTGTTCTTGCGGACCGACGTCAAAATCGCGTCGGCGACTTTGTCGGGCCCGTAGCGGCGCAGTGCGAACATCTTGCCCAGCTGACCGCGCCGGCCGTCGACGTGCTCGTCGTGCTTGCCGGCGGGCGCGTCGAACCGGGTGGTGTTGATGATGTTCGTTTCGATCAGACCCGGGCAGATCGTGGTCAGACCCACGTTGGCGGCGTCGAGTTCGGCGCGCAGGCAATCGGAGAACATGTACGTCGCGGCTTTGGACGTGCAGTAGGCGTTTAACGACTGCAGCGGAGCGTAGGCGGCCATCGACGACACATTGACGATGTGCCCGCCGGTGCCGCGCTCGACCAGGCGCCGCCCGAACGCCCGGCTGCCGTTCACCACGCCGCCGAGGTTGACGTCGAGCACCCGGTCGAATTGTTCGGCGGGGGTGTCCAGGAACTGGCCGGCCTGCCCGATACCGGCGTTGTTGACCACGACGTCGGGAACCCCGTGTGCGGCGCAGACCCGCTCGGCGAACGCCTCGACCGCGCCGGTGTCGGACACGTCGAGCACGTAGGCGTGCGCGACCCCGCCGCGTGCGGTGATCGCGGCCGCGGTTTCCTTGACGGCGGCTTCGTCGATGTCGCTGACGATCAGCTCCGCGCCCTCGCGGGCGAAGGCGTATGCGGTCGCGCGCCCGATACCGCTGCCGGCGCCGGTGACCGACACCAGCATGTCGCCGAAGGCCCGGCGAGGACGGCCCACTTGCGCACGCAGCAGCGCACGGCTGGGCGCCTTGCCGTCGACCAGGTCCGCGAACTCGTGCACCGCGGCGGCCATCACCTGCGGATGCGACATCGGCGAAAAGTGCCCGGCCCTGATGTCTCGCCGCCACAGCCGCGGCACCCACCGCCCGGTCTCGTCGTAGCCGTACGGCCGGACGTATTGGTCGCGGGTGTTGACGATCAGCTGCACCGGCACGTCGACGACATCGATGGGTTGGCCGCGCACGGCGAACGAACGAAAGTAGTTGGCGGGATAGGTTTTAACCGAGCTGGCCGCATCCGCGGCCATGTTCGGCGAGTGATGGATCTGCTCAGCGGGAATGTTATCGACCACCATGCGCCGCAGCGCGCGCACCGAGAAGGCCGCCCGAATCAACAGCGGCGCCAGCACCGGGATCGAGAAGAAGAGCATGTAGGTCAGCCGCAGCGCCTGACTGATCGAGCGGGCGAACCGACGCGGGCGCCAGGGTTGGCGCAGGCCGCTGAAGATGTATTCCACGAGCTGCTCGTGGCTTGGGCCGGACACCGACGTGAACGACGCCACCCGGTCGCCGGCGCCCGGGCGTTTCAGGTACTCCCAGATGCCCACCGAACCCCAGTCGTGGGCCAGCACGTGCACCGGCGTGCCGGGGCTCAGTTCGTTTGTCACCGCCGCGAAGTCGTCGGCGAAGTGCGCCATCGTGTACGACGAGACCTTCTTGGGCGACCCCGACAGCCCCACGCCGCGGTTGTCGTAGCGGACCACCCGGAACCGCGGTGTCAGCAGCGGTACAACGCCGTCCCACAGCACGTGCGAGTCGGGCCACCCGTGCACCATCACGACGATGGGACCGTCGGGGTTGCCTTCCTCGTACACCGCGATGCGGACACCGTCCGCGCTGTCGACGAACTGCTGTATTGCCGGCATCGAACTTCCGCCTCCCCGCGATCTCGCGTGATCGCCCCCTGACAATTCGGCCCACCGCAGCGAGCGGGTCAGCCCTGGTTGTGTGCCGACGCGGAGGCAATGACAGGATAGTTTCGACGTCAACTTGCAGTACACCGCGGTGTGGTAAGTCAGATGTTGACCTGCGCAGACCCACGAGCGATCGAGGAGTCAAAAGACATGGCCTTCTCCGTCCAAATGCCGGCACTCGGTGAGAGCGTCACCGAGGGGACGGTCACCCGCTGGCTCAAGCAGGAAGGCGACACGGTCGAGCTCGACGAACCGCTTGTCGAGGTGTCGACCGACAAGGTCGACACCGAAATTCCTTCGCCGGCCGCGGGTGTGCTGACCAAGATCGTCGCCCAGGAGGACGACACCGTCGAGGTCGGCGGCGAGCTCGCCGTCATCGGCGACGCTTCGGAGAACGGCGCGCCCGCCGAGGCGCCGAGCCAACCGGCGCCCGAGCCTGAGCCGGAACCCGAGCCCGCACCCCAGCCGGAGTCGCAGGCCCAGCCCGAACCCGAGGCCCAGCCGGAACCGGCCCCGCGGGCCGCGAGTTCGAGCAACGGCAGCGCGACCCCGGTGCTGATGCCCGAGCTCGGCGAGTCGGTTACCGAAGGCACCGTGACTCGCTGGCTCAAGAAGGTCGGCGATTCGGTCCAGGTCGACGAGGCGCTGGTGGAGGTCTCCACCGACAAGGTCGACACCGAGATCCCGTCCCCGGTGGCCGGAGTCCTGGTCAGCATCACCGCCGACGAGGACGACACCGTCGCCGTCGGCGGCGAGCTGGCCCGGATCGGCAGCGGCTCCGCCGCAGCCGCGACGCCGCCGCCCGCGCCCAAGCCGGAGCCCAAGCCCGAACCGGCGCCGGCGCCCAAGGCCGAGGCCCCGCCGGCCCCGAAGCCCGCTCCCGCGCCGGAATCCCCGCCCGCGCCTGCGCCCAAGCCGACCCCGGCGCCGCAAGCCACACCGTCGGAGCTGGTCGCGGAGCCCCAGGGCGATGGCAGCCCGTACGTGACCCCGTTGGTGCGGAAACTGGCCAGCGAAAACAACATCGACCTTGCCTCGGTGAAGGGCACCGGCGTCGGTGGCCGCATCCGCAAGCAGGACGTGCTGGCCGCCGCGCAGCGCAAGCAGGAGGCCGCGAAGGCCCCCGCCCCGGCGGCTCAGGCTCCCGCCGCACCGGCGGCCAAGGCTTCCGCGGCGCCGACTCCGGCACCGGCGCTGGCCCACCTGCGCGGTACCACGCAGAAGGCCAATCGGATCCGGCAGATCACGGCCAAGAAGACCCGGGAATCCCTGCAGGCCACCGCGCAGCTCACCCAGACCCACGAGGTCGACATGACCAAGATCGTGGGACTGCGCGCGAAGGCCAAGACGTCGTTCGCCGAGCGTGAGGGCGTGAATCTGACCTACCTGCCGTTCATCGCCAAGGCGGTGATCGACGCGCTGAAGATTCACCCCAACATCAACGCCAGCTACAACGAGGACTCCAAGGAGATCACCTACTACGACGCCGAGCACCTGGGTTTCGCCGTCGACACCGAGCAGGGCCTGCTCTCCCCCGTGGTCCACAACGCCGGCGACCTGTCGCTGGCGGGGCTGGCCCGCGCGATCGCCGACATCGCCGAGCGCGCCCGGACGGGCAACCTGAAACCGGATGAGCTGTCCGGCGGCACCTTCACCATCACCAACATCGGTAGTCAGGGCGCGTTGTTCGACACCCCGATCCTGGTTCCACCGCAGGCCGCCATGCTGGGCACCGGGGCGATCGTCAAGCGCCCGCGGGTGGTGGTCGATGAGAGCGGAAACGAATCGATCGGCGTGCGCTCGATCTGCTACCTGCCGCTGACCTATGACCATCGGCTGATCGACGGGGCCGATGCCGGACGATTCCTCACCACGATCAAGCACCGGCTTGAAGAGGGAGCGTTCGAGGCCGACTTAGGTCTTTAGAAGGGCTTGAGCACATTGGCCAAGCCCGTCGTCGCGATTGCGGGTTCCTCCGGCCTGATCGGCTCCGCCTTGGCTGCGGCCCTACGCGCCGCCGATCATCGGGTGTTGCGCATCGTGCGCCGGACCCCGGCTAATCCCGATGAGCTGCACTGGAATCCGGAGAGCGGCGAGTTCGATCCCGACGCGCTCACCGAGGTAGACGCCGTCGTCAACCTGTGTGGCGTCAACGTCGGCAAGCGCCGGTGGTCGGGCGCGTTCAAGCAGAGCCTGCGCGACAGCCGCATCGCCCCGACGGAGGTGTTGGCCACCGCGGTCGCCGACGCCGGCGTCGAGACCCTGATCAACGCCAGCGCCGTGGGCTATTACGGAAACACCAAAGACCGCGTGGTCGACGAAAACGACCGCGCGGGAACGGGTTTCCTGGCCCGGCTCTGTGAAGACTGGGAGGCCGCGACGCTGCCGGCCCAATACGGCGGTGCCCGTGTGGTGCTGGCCCGCACCGGCCTGGTGATGGCAGCGGCGGGCGGAGCGTTGCGCCGGATGCGCCCGCTGTTCTCGGTGGGCCTGGGCGCCCGGCTGGGCAGCGGCCGTCAGTACATGTCGTGGATCAGCCTGGAGGACGAAGTGCGGGCGCTGCTGTTCGCGATCGGGCACCCGTCGCTGTCCGGGCCGGTGAACATGACCGGGCCCGCGCCGGTCACCAACGCCGAGTTCACCACCGCGTTGGGCAGCGCGGTCAACCGCCCGACCCCGATGATGCTGCCGGCCGTCGCGGTGCGGGCCGCGCTCGGCGAGTTCGCCGACGAGGGGCTGCTGACCGGTCAGCGGGCCATCCCGTCCGCTCTCGAACGCGCCGGATTTCAGTTCCACCACAACACCATTGGCGAGGCGCTGGCCTACGCCACCGCACGGCGAGACCAGGACTAGACATGTATCTGGTCACTGGCGCAGGCGGAGGAATCGGTGGCGTAAGCCGGCTGGTGGTCGAGGAGTTGCGCTCTCGCGACGAGCCGGTGCGTGCGATGGTGCACCGCGACGACGAACGGGCCAACTCGCTGCGCGCGCTGGGCGCCGAGGTGGTGGTCGGCGACCTGACCGAGCCGCAAGACGTCGTCGCCGCGATGGAGGGCGCCGACCGGATGTTCTTCTCGATGAGCGTCTCCCCCGACTATCTGCAGGCGACAACGGTGGTGTGCGCGGCGGCGCTGGAATCGGGTGGCCTCGAGGTGCTCGTCAACATGTCGCAGATGACGGTCTCGGAGATGACGCTGACGAGCGCCGACGAGTCGCGCCAGCATCGTCTGCACTGGCTCGCCGAACACGTCGTCGACTGGTCGGGCGTGCCGGCCATACACATCCGGCCGACGGCGTTTCTGGACAATCCGATCTTCACGTCGCTGGCCGCGGCGTCGTTGCGGGAGCGCGACCAGTTGGTGCTGCCGTTCGGGACCGGCAAGACCTCGCCGATCGCGGCCAGTGACGTGGCCCGCGTGGTCACCGCGGTGCTGCTCGATCCGGCCGATCGCATCGGAGCCGTCTACGAGCTGACCGGACCGGAAAGCCTGGACGTCGGCGGGCTGGCCGCGCAGTACGCCCGCGCTTTGGGTCGCCCGATCACCGGCGCCGACATCGCGCAGGACACCTGGGTCGAAGAGGTGCTGCAGCCGCTGGGCCTGCCCGCCCACGTGCAGCAACACCTGGCCACGATGACCAAGCTGCACCGCGCGGGCCGCTACGAGCGCTCCACCGACGACGTCGAGCGGATCACCGGCCTGCCCGCGCTCAGCGTCGAGCAATACGTCGCGGCGAACCCGCAGGCGTTCGCGTAGCAACCAGAATTAGATCGCTACGCCGCCTCGTCATCGTCTGGGTCGCCGAGGAGTTTTTGTGGGTGGTGGTAGGTGTTGGTGCGGGGTTGGCCGCGGTCGAGGTGGGGTGGGGGGATCCATTGGGTGTGGCCGTTGGGGTGTGTGCGGGTGGTCCAGCCGCGGGGTTGTAGGAGGCGGTGGTGGGTGCCGCAGGCCAGGGTGAGGTTGTCGATGTCGGTGCTCTGGCATTGGGCGTAGTCGGTGATGTGGTGGACTTCGCAGTAGTAGCCGCCCACGGTGCAGCCGGGTGCGGTGCAGCCGC